>JAUIDW010000036.1 GCA_030428395.1 bacterium
TCGAGGCCGGGGGCGCCCCGGACGGGGCGGGGTCGACGTGGCCGGGGGCCGGCGACGACCTGCTCGTGCGCGCGCTGGCCGTGGCGCGCCGGGAGCTCGCGCCGGGGGCGCCGGGGCTGCGGCTGCAGGTGGCCTCCGAGGTCCCGATCGCGCGCGGCCTGGGCAGCAGCGCGGCGGCGGTGGCGGCGGGGCTCCTGCTCGGCGCGGCGCTCGCCGCGGAGCCCGTCGACCCGCGCCGGCTGCTGCAGCTCGGCGTCGCGCTCGAGGGGCACCCCGACAACGTCGTGCCGGCGCTCTGCGGCGGGCTGTGCGCGGCCGTGCCGCTCGCGGGGCGGGCGCCGGCGGTCGTCCGCCTCCCGCTCGCGGAGGAGCTCGGCTGGGCGGTCGCCTGGCCGCCGGTGCCCGTGGCGACGCGGCGCGCGCGCGAGGTGCTGCCCGCCCAGGTGCCGTTCGCCGACGCGGTCGAGAACCCGCGGCGCCTGGCCCTGCTGCTCGAGGGCCTGCGCACGGCGGACCCCGAGCTGCTCGCGCTGGGCGGCGAGGACCGGCTGCACGTGCGCCACCGCCTGCCGCTCGTCCCCGGCGGCGAGCGCGCCCTGCGGGCCGCGCGGGACGCGGGCGCCTGGCTCGCGACCGTCAGCGGCAGCGGCTCGGCCCTCGTGGCGGTCGGACCGCGCGGGCGCGACGAGGAGCTCGCCGCCGCGCTGGCCCGCGAGCTGGAGGGCGGAGTCGGACGCGCCGTGCGGCCGGTGCTCGAGCCGGCGCGCGCGCGGCGCGACGCGGGCTAGGCGCCCGCGCGGCGCCGCTCAGGCTCGCTCGTCCCAGCCGTGGCGGTGCGCCTCGGCGACCGACAGCGTGTCGGCCAGGCACGAGCCGCGGGCCGCGACCTCGGCCTCGTCGTGGACCTCGCCGGCGTCGAGGCGGCGGATGCGGTCGGCGAACTCGGCGGCCTGGGCGGGCGGCAGGCAGAAGTCGCGCAGCCCGGCGCCGACCAGCAGCGGCAGCACCGCCGGCGCCAGCACGGACGCGCCGAACACCGACAGGGGCTTGCCGAGCTCGGCGCAGACCTCGCGCGTCTCGATCAGCGCGCGCAGCACGAACGGGTGCAGCGACTCGAAGTACGGGGTCAGCTCGCTGTTCTCGCGGTCCGCCGCCAGCAGGAACTGCACGAGGGAGTCGAGCCCGACGACCACGAAGTCGGCCTCGGAGGCCAGGTCGCGCACGCCGAGGACCGCGGCCGGCGTCTCCAGGACGATCCCGAGCGGCACGTCCTCGCGGAACGCGCGCCCGGCCTTGCGCAGCTCGACGCGCTCCTCGAACAGCAGCTCGCGCACGCGCCGCAGCTCGGCGCAGTCCACGACGAAGGGGACCGCCAGCCGCATCCGCCCGGCCGGCGAGGCCGAGAGCAGCCCCTCGAGCTGCGTCCGGAGCAGCCCCTCGTGGTGCAGCAGGGCGCGAACGCCGCTGCGGCCGAGGGCCGGGTTGCGCTCCCGCGCGGGGTGCAGGTAGGCGATCTCGTGGCGCGAGTCGACGTCCAGCAGCCGGAAGGTGACGGGCATCCCGGCGGCGCGCTCGAGGACCGAGGTGTAGTGCCCGCGGAGCGCCTCGAGTTCCGGCGGCCCCTTGCCCATCAGGTACAGCAGCTCGGTGCGGTAGAGCCCGACCGACGGCGCGCCCACGCGCGCGGCCTGGTCGACGTCGTCCAGGTTGCCGCAGGCGGCGGAGGCGCGCACGGCCTCGCCGTCGCGCGTCGCCAGCGACCCCAGCGGGACGGCGGGGAGGGCCAGGCTCGGGCCGGCCCCGGCACCGACGAGCTCGCGGTGGTGCTCGGCGATCAGAGCCTCGTCGGGCTCGAAGCGCGCCACGCCGCGGTCGCCGTCGACGAGCACCAGCTCGCCCTCCTGCGCCGACTCGAGCAGCCCGGAGATGCCCGTGACGGTCGGGATGCGCATCGACCGGGCCAGGATCGCCGCGTGGGAGGCGAGGCCGCCCTCCTCGGTCAGGATCCCGAGCACGCGCCGGTTCGACAGGTTGAACATGTCGACGATCGAGAGCTCGCGCGCCACCAGCACGTAGTCCGACAGGGGGCCCGCGGCCTCCTCGTCGTCGGAGCGCTCGCGCTCGAGGAAGCGCAGCACGCGGAGGCCGACGTCGCGCAGGTCCACGGCCCGGTCGCGCAGCGCCTCGTTCTGCACGAGCCGGAAGATGCGGTCGAAGTCGGCGATCACCTTCGCGATCGCGGCCTCGAGGCCCATCTGCTCGTTGAGGATCTGGTTCTCGACGTCGGAGATGAAGACGGAGTCCTTCAGGTACGTGACGTGCACGTCCAGGATGCGCGCGTCGTCCTCGGGGACGCGGCCGGTCAGCTGCTTGCGCAGCGCCTGCAGCTGGTCGCGGGCGTCGACCAGGGCGCGGTGGAACCGGTTGAGCTCCTCCTCGACGCGGTCGGACGCGATGCGCGTCGCCGGCGCGTGCGTCAGGTCGTAGTCCTTCAGGTGGACCGGCCCGAGGGCCACGCCGGGGGCCACGGCCGTGCCGCGGACCTCGCGCCCCGCGGCCGCGGTCGCGCCGTCCGGTGCCTGCGCCGGGCCGGCCTCCGCCGGCGTCGGGGCCGCGGTCGCGTCGGGCCCCTCGGCCCCGGCCGCCGCCTCGCTCGCGTGTCGGTCCTCGGTCAAAGTTCCCTCGCCCTTCGGCCCAAGTCGAGCCGGACCAAGAGATAGCAGAGACCGCCCTGAAAACAACGCGAGGCGGCGCGGAATCGGCTCCCCGGAGGGGTTCCTCGTCCTCCCGCGCTCTGGTATTCCTGACCGACCGCCCCGCGCCGGAGAACCCCATGATCCCGAGCCTCGCCACCCTGCTCCTCCTCCCGAGCCTGCTCGCCGCGCCGGCTCCCGTCCTCGCCGCCGCGCTCGTCGCGCCCGAGCCGGTCTCCTCGAGCGCGCAGGACCCCTTCCGCGCCGAGCGCCGCGCGCCCGAGGTGCTGTACGACGTCGTGAAGGTCGTCGACGGCGACACGATCCACGTCGACCGCGACGGCACCGTCGAGAAGCTGCGCCTGCTGTCGGTCGACACGGAGGAGCGCATCCAGACGAGTTACCGCGGCACCCCCACCAAGCCGAACACCGTCTTCGGCGAGGAGTGCGCGCAGTGGGCCATGGAGTTCTTCGACGCCCTGGCCGAGGGCGACGGACCGCCGCGCGTCGGCCTGCGCTTCCCCGAGGACGTCGAGCGCCGCGACGTGTACGGCCGCCTGCTGTGCCACGTGGTGCTGCCCGACGGGACCGACTTCAACGTGCTGCTCGTCGAGAAGGGCAAGAGCCCCTACTTCAACAAGTACGGCAACAGCCTGATCGCCCACGCGGAGTTCGTGGCGGCCCAGGCGCGGGCCCAGGAGCACCAGCTCGGCATCTGGGACCCCGCCACCAACGCGCCGGCGACGCCCGGCGCGCCGGCGGCGAAGCGGCCCTACGACCGGCTCCTGCCCTGGTGGCGGGCGCGCGCGGAGGCCGTGGACGCGTTCCGGCTGCTGCACGGCGCGGCCCCCGACGAGGTGCTCGAGTCGGAGGACGCGGACGGGCTCGAGCGCGCCGCGCAGCGCGACGGCGAGACGCGCGTGTTCGGCACGCTGTACCGCGCGTTCGACGAGGAGGACGGCTCGCTGACGCTGCTGTTCCGCGCCACGGACACCGACCGCGCCTTCCGCGCCCTGGTCGCGGCGGAGCACCGCCCCCTGTTCGCCGCGCTGGACCTGCCCGCGCGCGGCGACGACTTCCGGCAGAACTACCTGTGGGTGCGCGGCCGGCTGCAGCGCGGCGAGCGCGGCTTCGAGATCCGGGCGGTGCGCCCCGAGCAGATCGAGCTCGCCGGGCCCGAGCCGGTGATGCCGGCGGCCGCCGGGACGGTCGAGGCCGGCGCGCGCTGAGCCGCCCGCGGCGCTACTGCTGCATCGCGGCGATCTCGTCGCGCAGCGCCCGCAGCTCGCGGCGCTCCGGCATGGTCCGCAGCGCCTGGTCCACGACCGCCAGCGCGTCCGCCCCGCGGTCGGGCTGGCCCGCCAGCAGCAGCGCCAGCGCCTCGATCGCCTCGTAGCCCCGCGGGTTGAGCTCGACGGCGCGGCGGAAGCTCTGCTCGGCCTCGGCCAGCCGCCCGAGCTGCACGCGCGTGACGGCCAGCTCGACGTGCACCTTCGCGTCGCGCGTCGTGGGCGCCAGCTCGGCCAGGACGGCCTCCGCCGCGGCCAGGCTGCCCGCCTGCCGCAGGTAGGTCGCCCGCTCGAGCTGCAGCGCGGTCAGCGCCCCGCGGCGGTCGGGCAGCACGCCCAGCAGGCGCTCGAGCTCGGCGGCGGCCTCGGCGAAGCGCCCCGTCGCGGCCAGGGCGGCGACGTACTCCTGGCTGGCGGCGCGGTTGCCGGGCTGCAGGTCCACGACGTGCTCGAACAGCGGCAGGGAGAGCTCCGGGCGGCCGGCCAGCACGTAGGCCATGGCGCGCTGGAGCGCCTCGGAGAAGACGAGCTCCTCGACCGGCGGCGTGCCGCCGCGCGCCGGCGACGCGGGCGGGGCGCCCTCGCGGCTCGTCGCGGCGTCGAGCCGGGCCACCAGGTGGCGGACCAGCCGGTTGCGCTCGGCGGCGAGGAACGGGTCGAGCTCCTGGGCGCCGGTCATGCTGAGCGCCAGGTTGCGCGCGGCGATGACGAGCTCCTCGCGCGAGACCGGCTCGCCCTGCTCGGCCCGCCAGGCGAGGTAGCGGTCGAGCCAGCCGTCGGTCAGCCCGTCCGGCGCCGGCGCGAAGCCCTCGTACTGGCTGACCACGGTCGCCGTGGAGTCGCGGAAGTGGTCGCGCGGCGCGTTGTACTGCAGGCGCTGGTGGTCGTCGGTGTTGATCGGACCGTCGTCCTGGAACGTCGCGAAGCGCGACGGCGAGACGGCGTTGTAGGAGAGCAGCGTGGCCAGGTTCAGGATGCCGATGCGCGCCAGGTCCGCGCGCACCGCGGGCGTGTCGAAGCGCGCCTCCATCGCTGCGAAGTCGGGCCGCAGCGGCCCGTTCGACGCGATCGCCATCACGTCGGGCTCCTGGCTGTGGGGGCTGGCGAACGAGTGAAAGATCACCACGTCGTCGAACACGCTGCCGAGCGTGCGCAGGACCAGGCGGCAGCCCTCGTCGGACTGCTCGTACTGGTGGAACCACATGCACAGCACGCCGCCGTCGTTCAGGCGCTGGCGCGCGTCGCGGAAGAACTCGCGGCTGAACAGGCTGCCGATGCCGGCGATCCAGGGGTTGGACGGCACCGACACGATCGCGTCGTACGTGCGCGGCACGGTGCGCAGGAACGTGCGCGCGTCCTCGACGTACACGTGGCTGCGCGGGTCGTCGAGGACGTGGTAGTTGTACGGCGCGAACAGCGGGTCGGCCGCCATCACGCCGCGCGAGATCTCGACGATGTCCATGCGCTCCTGCGGGTGGCGCATGGACGAGCCCGAGGTGATGCCCGACCCGTGGCCGATCACCAGCGTCGTGCTGGCCTCCGGCACGACGAACATCGGGACGTGGCCGAGCAGGACCTGGTTGATCAGGTCGCCGAGGTGGGTCGAGGCGTCGCCCTTGGTGTTGACGAACAGCTCGATCCCGCCGTCGGACTCGAAGGCCAGCACGGTGTTGTTCTCGTCCTCGCGGAAGAACCGCGGGGACAGGTTCTCGAAGTCGACGACGAACGTGTCCTTCCAGGCCGCGAAGCTGGAGGTCGGGTAGGCCGCGAACTGCTCGGGCGTCAGGTAGTCCGGCGCCGGCTCGCGCAGGCGCAGGTGGTTGGTCGCGTGGTTGATCGCGTCCGGCCAGGAGCGCAGGCCGCTCGCGTAGAGCAGCGCGGCCGCCGCCGCGACCGCCACCGCGGCGACGCGCGCGACGAGGTGCACCTCGGCCGCCGCCACCAGGATCAGGACGCCCGCCACGGCGCTGAGGACCAGGTTGATCTCGAACGAGCCGCGGATGCCGAAGGCCGGCAGCAGCGCCAGGCTGGTCACCAGGACGCCGAGCACGTTGCCGGCGGTGTTCCAGGCGTAGGTCGAGCCGACCGTGCTGCCGATGCTGCGCAGGCTGCGGGCCTGGACGTGCGTGACCAGCGGGAAGCTGATGCCGATGCAGATCGTCGGCACGAGCAGCACGCCGAGGCACAGCGAGGCCTTGGCGAGCTGGTACAGCTCGAACCCCAGGGCGTCGTCCACCAGCTGCGTGCGCATCAGCGCCATGTAGTACGGCATGCGCTCCATCAGCGGCGTCACCAGGATCAGCGACACGACGACGGCGAGCTGGCTGGCCCCCAGCAGGAACAGGGGGCGCCGCGGGCGCATCACGGTCAGCAGGCCGCTGCCGACGCTGATGCCGGTGATGAAGCACATCAGCATCACCGTGAACGAGTAGGTCGACGAGCCGAACGCCAGCGCGATGACGCGCAGCATCACGATCTCGTAGCCCATGGCCGCGAAGCCCGAGAACGCGAGCGCCACGAGCGTCGCCTGGTACTGCAGCGGCCCGTAGCCCGCCTGCTGCGCGTCGGGCGCCGACTCGGCCCGGGTCGCCAGGTCGTGGCCGGCCTCCGCCGCGCGGTGGACCAGCAGCACGAGCCCCGCCGCGGCGAAGTTCGCCACCGTCGCGAACACGAGCGACGGGATGATCCCGAACAGCGGCAGCGTCACGAACCCCGCCACCCCGGAGCCCACCACGGCGCCGAGGTTGTTCATGGCGTAGAGGCTCGCGACCTCGCGCCGCGTGCGGGCGATCTCGCCCACGAGCGACTTGGCCAGCACCGGCAGGGTCGCCCCCATCAGGATCGCCGGCGGGGACAGGATCGCGATCGACAGGCCGAAGCGCAGCACGAGCTTCAGCGTGCCCTGCTCGAAGTAGCGCGCCGCGGCCGCCTCGTAGGCCGCGCCGGCCGCGCCGATCACGAACGGCAGCACCAGCGCGTACAGCCCGATCAGCACCTCGAGCCAGGCGTAAGCGATCAGCGGGCGGTCCCAGCAGTCCGCGCGCCGGCCGAACACCACGGCGCCCGTGGCGAGCCCGCCCATGAACACCGTCAGCACGACGGCGTTCGAGTGGGCGGTGTTGCCCATCAGGTCGATCAGGTACTTCGCCCAGACGACCTCGTGCATCAGCCCCGCCATGCCGCTCACGAAGAGCGCCAGCAGGACGATGCCCCGTCCGCGGATCCGACCGGGGACCATGCCCGTCGCGTCAGCTACCCGACTGGCCGCCGGCCGGGGGGCCGCCCGGGGAGCCGGAGGACCCGGACGCGTCGGCCGGGGCGCCGGCGCCGTCGGGAGCGGCGCCCTCGTCCGCGGCCGGCTCGTCCCCGTGCAGGTACGGACCGAAGACGTCCTCCTCGGTCAGCGCGCCGGAGATCAGCCCCTCGATGTCGCGCTTCAGCGCCAGCAGCTCGGGGTCCTCGTGGTTGTACTTGATGATCGTGTTCACGTGCTCCAGCGCCAGCCCGTAGTTGGCGGGGTCGGTCAGGAGCAGGCCGATGTACTTGAAGCCCGCCTCGAGGTAGCGGACGTTGTTGATCACGGCCATCTGGTAGAAGAACAGCGCCTGCTCGGTGTCCCCCTCGGCGTTGTAGATGTCGCCGAGCAGCGTGGCGGCGGTGACGTCCGGCGACTCCGGGTTCTCCTGCAGGATCCCCTCGAGCACGACGCGCGCGTCGTCGAGGCGGTCGAAGGCCATGTGCGTGCGCGCCAGCTGGAGGCGCATCGGCCGGTTGTCCGGCTCGAGCTCGAGGCCCTCCTCGAGGATCTGCACCGCCAGGTCGACGTCCCCCGACTTGGCCACCGCGGACGAGTAGTTGACCCGCGCGCCGGCGTTCTCGGGGTGCAGCTCGACCGCGCGCGCGAGCAGCGGCACGGCCCGCTCGACGTCGTTGCGGATGATGCTGAGCACGCCGCGGTTGTTGGCCTCGACGAAACCGGTGTTGGCCGGGTCCGGCATGCCGCCGCGCGCCACCGAGTAGCCCGCGCTCGACTCCGCCTCCAGCGCCAGGCCCAGGCGCCGCACGCGCGCGCCGAGCTTGCTGCCGTTGTTCGGGTGCTGGGACTCGACGTGGCCGGCCGCGATCTCCATCTCCTCCTTCGACATCGGCTCGGCCGTCGTCGCGCGGTAGGCGATGTACTGCTCGAGCAGGCTGTCCTGGCCGCCGCCGGGGACGTCGTTGAACGCCTCGACGTAGTTCATCAGGTTGCTCTGCTTGGCGACGAAGAGGCTCTTCGGGGCCGCGTACTCGAGCCGCAGGTGCGCGTCGGTGTTCAGCGGGCCGGGCCCGTACACGTCGCCCAGCCGCCCGGGCGAGACGAAGTTGTAGGCGAACAGCGTCGCCAGGTTGAACACGCGGATCTTGGCCAGGTCCTCGCGGATCTCCGGGACGTCGAAGCGCTCCTCCATCCGGCGGAAGGCCTCGGCGTCCAGGTCGAACGGCTGGGGCGAGGCCAGGAAGATGATGTCGGCGAGGTCGGGCAGGAAGGCGATCACGTTGTCGCCGAAGACGGAGTGCAGCGTGCGCACCACCATCTCGATGTTCTTGGACTCCATCTCGTACTGGTGGAACCAGACCATCAGGATCCCGCCCTCGTTCAGCTTGGACTTCGCCTCCTGGAAGAACTGCTGCGTGAACAGGGACGAGACGCCGACGAACCACGGGTTCGAGGGCTCCGAGATGATGATGTCGTACGTGCGCGGGCTGGTCCGCAGGAACGTCCGCGCGTCCTCCTGCCGCGCCGTGAGGCGGGGGTCGTTCAGGACGTCGTAGTTAAACTTCGCGAACATCGGGTGCGCGTCGAGCACCGCCTGCGAGATCTCGGCCAGGTCGGCGTGCTCGATCGTCGGGTGCAGCATCGCGGTGCCCAGCGTCACGCCCGAGCCGTAGCCGATCATCATCAGCTCCTTGGCGTCGGGGTTGAACAGCGCCGGCAGGTGCGCGATCAGCAGCTGCGTGTTCATGTCCGAGAACGTGACGGCGCAGGACGCCTCGGGCTTCGTGTTCACGAAGAGCGACGTCACCTCCGGCATCGAGAGCGCCAGGACGGTCGCGTTCTCGTCCTCCTCCAGCTGCATCTCCAGGTCGACCGCCTGCTCGGTCGCCAGGCAGTGCTTCTTCCACATCTCGTAGCTGGCGGTGGCGTGCTCGCGCGCGACCTCCTCGTCGTAGTCCGCCGGCGGCCCCTGGCGGATGCGCAGGTGGTTGAAGGCGTAGTTCAGCGAGTCGGACCAGTCGCGCCACAGCCCGACGTACACGAGCAGCATCGCGGCGCACGCGCCGACCCAGCCGAGGCGCAGCCCGAGCTTCCACTCGCGCGCCACCGACAGGATGCAGAGCCCGGCGACCAGGCTCATCACCAGGTTGAACTCGAACGCGCCGCGCATGCCGACGACGTTCAGCAGCACCTGGCCGGTCACGATCACGCCGAGCACGTTGCCGACGGTGTTCCACGCGTAGGTCGAGCCGACCGTCCCGCCGATGTGCCGCAGGCTGCGCGCCTGGACGCCGGTCACCAGCGGGAAGCTCATCCCGATGCAGATCGTCGGCACCAGCAGCGCGATGATCGTCAGGATGGCCTTGAACAGCTGGTACTTGTAGAAGCCCGCCTCGGGCGACAGCAGCTCGGCCGTCACGTCCGAGAAGATGTCGACGCGGACCAGCGTGAAGAAGTACGGCAGCCGCTCCACGAACAGCACCGTCGGCGCGAAGCTGAGCAGCACCAGCAGCTGCGTCACGCCCAGCCACACCAGCGGCCGGCGGACGTTCACCATCGAGATCAGGCCGCTGCCGACGCTGATGCCGGTGATGAAGCACATCAGCATCACCGTGAACGAGTAGGTCGACGAGCCGAAGGCCAGCGCGATCACACGCAGGAAGACGATCTCGTACCCCAGCGCCGCGAAGCCCGAGAACAGCAGCGCGACCAGCGTCATGCGGTACTGCGCGGGCGTGTAGAGCGCCAGCGGCTCGGGCTCCGGCATCGCGGCCTGCTTCTCGAAGTCCGGCGCGAAGCCCTCGCGCTCGGCCTGGAACTGGATCAGCAGCACGAACACCGCGGCCAGGACGTTGCAGCCCGTGGCGGTCAGCAGCGCGCCCCACGCGCCGAACTCGCCCAGCAGGTACAGGCCCGCCAGCCCGGAGCCGAACACGGCGCCGAGGTTGTTCATGGCGTACAGGCTCGCGACCTCGCGGCGCGTCTGCGCGACCTCCTGGATCAGGTAGCGCGCCAGCACGGGCAGCGTCGCGCCCATCAGGATGGCCGGCGGCAGGACGATCACGATCGACAGCGCGATGCGCAGCAGCAGCAGCAGCGTCGTCTGCTCGAAGATCTGGCCCGCGATGGACTCGTACAGCCCGCCGGCGAAGCCCAGCAGGCCGGGGATCAGCAGGCTGTAGGCGCCGATGGCGATCTCGAGCAGCGCGTAGACCGTCAGCGGCTTCTTCCACGTGTCGGCGCGCTTGCCGAAGCTGACCGCGCCGATCGCCAGGCCGCCCATGAAGACGATCAGGACGACGGCGTTGGAGTCGGCCGTGTTGCCGATCAGCGAGACCAGCAGCTTCGCCCACACGACCTCGTGCATCAGGCCGGCCATGCCGCTCACGAAGAGGGCGATCAGGACGACGGCGCGGGCCAGGAAGCTCACGCGGCGGACGGGCTCGGTCATGACGGCTTGGAGGGGTCGGGGCCGCGTGGCCACCAGGAAGGAACTGCGGGTCGGAGCCCCGGGCAGGGCCCTCGAGGGGCCTCTGGACGTCGCCCGGAGCGGCTTTGGAGGGGCGGAGAGGCTATCAAGTTCCCCGCGGGCACAGAAGAATACGCGACCCCGCCGACGGGGGTCGGACGAGGTCGAAAACGCTCCTCGCGGCGCCCCCCGCGGGCGCGGGCGGGCCCCTGCCGGCCCGCGCCGGCCTCAGCGCCCCGCGGGCCGCGCCGCGAACACGACCAGGACCTTCAGGTCGGCCTCGATCGAGTGGAAGCGGTGCTCGACGCCGGCCCGCACGTACGCGATCGAGCCCGCCTCGACCGCGTGGTCCTCGCCCCCGATGCGCAGCACCGCGCGGCCCTCCAGAACGTGGTAGACCTCGTCCTCCGCGTGCGGCCGCTGCCCGTCGACGCCGCCCGCCGGCAGCGCGTACAGCCCGGCGGACATCGACGGCACGCGCAGGAACTCGAGGTACGCGCGCTCCGCCTCGTCGCGCCGGGTCGCGAGCTCCGCCAGCGCGAACACAGCGCCGTCGGGCACCGCGCGCTCCGGCTGGGCCTCCCCCTCCGCCCCGGCGTCCGGCTCCTGCGCCCACGCCGCCACGCCCGCGAGCGACACGAGCGCGGCCCCGAGCCACGCCCAGCCCCTCGACGATCTCCGCCGATCCCGCATGCCACACCTCCGTTCCGGGTCCTGCGTACCGCCCCAGTGTGCGCCGCCCCGGCGCCCGCGAGGTTCGCTTCCGGTCAAACCCGCGCACGGCCGTGCGCGTCGGGCCAACCCGCGCGCGTCACTTGCGGCCGCGCACCTGGCCGGCGAGGTGGCCGGCCTCGGGCAGCAGGATCCGCTCCCACGCCAGGCGCAGCGCCTTCGGCGAGCCGGGCAGGGCGCAGACGATCACGCCGCGCCGGATGCCGGCGGTGGCGCGCGACAGGATCGCGGCGCTGCCGATCTCCTCGTACGAGAGCCACCGGAAGAGCTCGCCGAACCCCGGCACGTCCGAGTCGAACCAGCCGCGCACGACGTCGTAGGTGACGTCGCGCGGCGCGACGCCGGTGCCGCCGGTGGCCAGCACGAAGTCCGCGCCGGACGCCTCGACCAGCCGGTCCAGCGCCGCGCGGATCGCGTCCGCGTCGTCGGTCACGAGCTCGCGCGCGACCACGCGGTGCCCGGCGGCCTCCACGGCCTCGACCAGGTACGCCCCGCCGCGGTCGGCGGCCAGGTCGCGCGTGTCGCTGATCGTCAGGACGGCGTAGGCGAGCGCCTGCGGCGCCTCCTCGCGGTGCTTCTCCAGGCTCACGGTCGGTTCCTCTCCAGCAGCTGCTGCAGCCGCACCAGGACGCCCCGCGCGTCCGCGTCGCGGCCCAGCTCGACGTAGGCGTTCCCCAGGTTGCGCAGCGCGGCCTCGTTGCCCGGGTCGAGGGCCACGGCGCGCTCGAAGTGCCGCGCGGCCTCCTCGAAGCGCCCGGCGGCGAAGCGGCAGTAGCCCAGGTTCTGGTGCGTGGTCGAGCGCTCCACGCCCAGCGCGAGGGCCGCCTCCAGCGCCTCCGCCGCGGCCTCCGTGCGCCCCTGGGCCAGGCGTGCGTGCGCCAGCGACTCCAGCGCCGACGCGTTGCGCGGGTTCCCCGCCACGACCTCGGCCAGCGTCCGCTCCGCCGCGGCGTGGTCCCCGCGCTCGGCCGCCAGGATGGCCGCGTAGACCGCGCGCAGCTCCTCGCGCCGGTCGGCGGGGCTCGCGAGGTCCGTGGGCGCCAGCGGGTCGGGCAGCTCGCCCGTCGTCACCCCGCCCTCGGCGTAGCCCAGCGCCCCGAGGCTGGCCGCGAACTCCGCCCCCGGCGCCGCGCTGCCGCCGAGGCCCGCGCCCTCCGCCAGGGGCTCCGCCGCGAGCACCGCGCGCACCGCCTCGCGGTAGCGCTCCGGCCGCGCGTCCCCGGCGGCGACGCGGTCGCGCTGCTCGCCGGGGTCCTCGCGCGGGCGGTACAGCTCGGGCCGCGCGCTGTGCACGTACTTGCCGTCGCGGTCCACCCACCCGACCAGCGGGCTCCAGCCGTAGTGCAGGTAGCCGTAGAACGACTCGAAGTACGCCCCGCGCCCGTCCGGGAGCGCCGCGCCGGCGAGGTCGCGCCCGTCGATCCCGGCGGGCGCCTCCAGCCCCATCGCGCCGAGCAGCGTCGGGTACACGTCGACGACGCTGACGACCTCGTCGCGCACCGTGCCGGCGCGCGCGCCGCCGGGGTGGCGCAGGAAGAACGGCACGCGCAGGGTCGAGTCGTAGCAGAACACCGCGTGCGTGTCCTCGCCGTGCTCCCCGAGGCCCTCGCCGTGGTCGGCCACGACGGCGAGCAGCGGCTCGCCGGCGTGCTCGACCAGCCGCCGCCACAGCTCGCCGACGGCGTGGTCCATGGCCGCGACCTCGCCCAGGTACGGCGCCCCGGGGAAGCGCGACGCGAAGGGCTCGGGCGGCTCGTAGGGCCGGTGCGGGTCGAACAGGTGCACCCACAGGAAGTACGGCCGCGCCGGGTCGCGCCGCGCGAGCCAGGCCGCGACGTCCCGCACGACCTCCGCCGCGCCGCGCTCGGCGTAGGCGACCGTCGCCGCCTGCCGCGGCCGCGCCGGCTGGCTCCACGTGTCGAAGCCCTGGTCCAGGCCGAACGCGCGGTCGAGCACGACGGCGGACACGAACGCCGCCGTGTCGCGGCCCGCGTCGCGCGCGCGCTCGGCCAGCGTCACCGCCGCGGCCGGCAGCGCGCCGAGCCCGTTGTCCCGCACGCCGTGCCGCGGGGGCACGAGCCCCGTCAGCATCGAGGCGTGCGCCGGCAGGGTCACCGGCGCCACCGTGCGCGCCCACAGGAAGCGCTCGCCCTCGGCCGCGAGCGCGTCCAGGTTCGGGGTCACGCCCTCCGGCCCGGCGTGGAAGCCGACGGCGTCGTAGCGCGTCGTGTCGAGCGTCAGTAGCACCACCGAGCGCGGCCCCGCCGCCTCCTCGCTGCAGCCGGCCGACCCGCCCGCGCCGAGCAGACCCAGCAGGACGAGCGCGGCGAGCGCCGCCCGTCGTCGCCCGGGCGGCCCGCAGGCGCGCGCGGGCGTTCCCGGCGCCGGAGAGCGGCGCGCGGGCGGGCGGGAGCGCCTGGAGGGGGCGACGTCCATGGGATCGGGCCGCGCGCCGCGCGGCGGCCCATTCGACGGGATCCCCCTCCGCGGCGCAACCGGCCCCCCGGGCCCCGCCGCGCGCGGCGCCCCGACCGCCGCGGCCCCGGGGGCTAGAATGCGCGCCATGCTCTCCGCCCCGAAGCTCCCTCCGATCCGCACCTCGATCCCCGCGCTGCTGCTCGTCCTCGCCGCGTCGTGCGCCGGCGAGCCGCCGCGCGCCGAGCCCGGGGACCCGGCCGCGTCCGCGGAGGCGACCGACGCGCAGCCCGACGCGACCCCCACCGCCCCGGAGACGTCGGCGACCCCCGCCCCTCCAACGGAACAGCCCGGCGAGGGGGTGGCGCTCGACGGTGAGCAGGCGGCCTCGACCGGCGAGGCCGCGGGGGTCGGCCCGTCGCCCGGCGCGGCCGAGCTCCCGCCGGCCTGGCGCGAGGTCGACCGCGTGCTGGGCGCGCTCGGCGGGCGCGAGGCCTGGGCGGAGCTCGCCGGCGTGGAGCTGCACGGCGACACGTTCCTCGAGCACTCCGAGCAGCCGATCCCGGTCAGCGTGTGGCGCGACCTCGAGCACGGCCGCGTCCGCATCGAGCAGACCTTCGAGGGCGTGAAGACGGTCTTCGGGATCGACGCCGAGCGCGGCTGGAGCCTGCGCGAGGGCAACTACTCCGAGATGACCCCGGAGCGGCTCGCGACCGTGCGGTACGAGCAGGCGCGCTCGCCCTACCGCGTCCTGCGGGCGCTCGCCCGGCGCGAGGGCGTCCAGCCGCGCCTGGTCGACGGCGGGCTCGAGATCTACACCGAGGGCGACGAGGGGGCCTTCCTGTGCTGGCTCCAGGTCGGCCCCGACGGCCGCCCCACCCAGTACGGCTACGGCAGCAACGACGGCTCGGCCGACCGGCAGTACTTCTTCGACCACTGGTCGGAGACCGCGGGCTACCTGCACCCGACGCACTACTCGGAGTCGAGCCACGGCATGCGCTTCCAGAACCGCAGCTTCCTGCCGCACACCGAGCTGAACCCGGAGCTGTTCCAGCCCCCGAGGTGACGCGCGGGCCGCCGGCGCGCGGCGCGGCTAGCGCAGCCCGTCCAGGACGCCGCGCAGGCGCTCCACGCGCCGCGGGTCCACTGGGGCGAGCACGTCGCCGCCGCGCTTCAGCGAGGTGCCGACGATCGCGCCGGCCGCCAGCGCGCCGCCGTCGGAACCGCCCAGCAGGGCGACGGCGTTGTCCGCGGTGAGGCCGGACCCCACCAGCAGGGGCACGTCGGGCACGCGCTCGCGCACCTGCACGAGGTCCTCGCGCTCCGGCGCGCTGCCCGTGCCGGCTCCGGAGACGATCAGCCCGTCCGCGAGCCCGCGCCGGACCGTGTCCGCCGCGGCGTCGGCGATGCTGCCGCCGCCGAGCGGGACGGCGTGCTTCACGTGGACGTCCGCGAGCAGGGCCGCCGCGGGGCAGAGCTGCGCGCGCGCGCGGACCGTGTCGGCGGCCCGCCCCTGGACGATCCCCTGGTCGGTCACGGCCACGCCGACGTGGACGTTGACGCGCAGGAACGAGGCGCCCGTCGCCGCGCACAGCCCGAGGGCGGCGGCCGCGTCGTTGCGCAGCACGTTGACGCCGCAGGGCAGCTCGCCCAGCTCGTCGCGCACCGCGCGGACGGCCAGCGCCATCGCCGCCACCGTCGCCGGGGGCACCTGCTCGCCGTGGAACGGCACGTCGCCGAAGTTCTCGACGACCACGGCGTCCGCCCCGCCCTCGCGCAGGGCGCGCGCGTCGACGCGCGCCGCCTCGAGCACCGCGCCCAGGTCCCCCGCGTAGCGCGGGGCGCCGGGCGTGGCGCGCAGGTGCACGACGCCGATCAGCCAGGGTCGGGGTCCGGCGAGCGAGAACACGGGAGCGGATCCTAACGTCGCGGGCTCCCCGGCGTCCCGTGGCGTCCCGCGCCCTCCCGGAGCGCCGCGCGCCGCCGCCGGCTCTCCCCCCGTTCCCCCGGCCGCGCCCCCGCTCCGCGGCCCTCCTCCACGCGGTGCGCCCGCGCGCGCCGCCGCGACGAGGTTTCGACGCCGGGCCGCGTTCGCCCGCCGGAGAACGGCCCCTGGGGGGGCGCCGGCCGTGCGCGCGGACGCCGCGACCCTCCCGGGAACCGGGCGGGCGCGCCGGACCCGGCGGAGGAGGGCTACGATCGATGCGGAGCATGACGGACGAGACCGAGACGCTGGTGCGGGACGCCTCGCAGGGGACGGTCGGCGCCGTCGACGAGCTGCTGGCGCGCTACCTGCCCGGCCTGCGCGCCTACGTGCGGCGCCGCGCCGGCAGGCTGATCCACGCCCGGGAGTCGAGCTCGGACGTCGTGCAGTCGGTGTGCCGCGAGGTGCTGGAGCGCCTGGCCGACCAGCGCTTCGAGTACCGCGGCGAGGAGGCGTTCCGCCGCTGGCTCTACCAGGCGGCCGTGCTGAAGATGCGCGACCGGCGCCGCTTCTGGCTCGCGGAGCGCCGCGACGCCGGGCGCGAGGTGTCCCCGCCGGACGGCTCCGGCGCCCCGGGCCCGGCGGTCTTCCGCGCCTCGGGCACGCCCAGCCAGGAGGCGGGCCGCCGCGAGGACGTCGAGCGGGTGCGCGCGGCGCTCCGCGAGCTGCCGCCCAACTACCGGCGCGTGATCGAGCTCGCGCAGCTCGAGGGCCGGCCGCACCGCGAGGTCGCCGCGGAGCTCGGCATCACCGAGGCCCACTCGCGCGTGCTGCTCTCGCGCGCCCTCGCCCGCCTGGCGCGGCTCGGCGCGCGCCGGCCGCCGCCGGACGCGACCGGCTGACGGGCTCAGCGGCCGCCGGCCCGCTCGCCGGCGGTCCGGCGCTGGTCGCGCGGACGCTCCATGGCCCGCTCGAGCGCGGCGAAGAGCACCGGGTCGCGGTCGCCGTCGTCGACGCCGACGTAGTCCTCCGCGGGGTCGTCGTGGTAGTCGTCCGGATCGCTCGCGAGCTCGACGTCCACCGGCAGCCCGCGCTCGAGCCGCACTCCGGCCGCGTCGACCACCTGGCGGTCGGGCAGGCGCAGGCGGACGCCCTCGCCGACCTCGACCCACTCGACGAAGAGCTCGTCCCCCGGCGTCGGCGCCCCCAGCAGGACCGCGTCCGGGGCGCTGCGGACGATCGCCGCGACGCGCTCGCCGGCGTGGCGCGTACCCGGTCCGACGAGGACGAGGAGCGGCGCCCGGTACCGCCGCGCGCCGCGCGGCCGGCACCGCAGCTCCGCGGCGCCCTCGTCGCCCGCGTCGCTCCCGGCGCCCCCGGGGCGTCGCGCCCAGACGACCTCCTCGTCCAGGAAGCGCCCGGCGACCTCGTCCGCGACGCGGGCCTCCGCCCCGCCGACCTGCCGCAGGTCGAGCACGAGCGCCCACGTGTCCATCAGCGCCTCCAGCGCCTCGTCGACCTCCTCCTCGGTGCGGTCGCCGATCCAGCGCAGGCGCAGGTACCCGATCCCCGTCGGCGTGCGCGCGCGCCACAGCGTGCGCTCGTACTCGACGGTGCCGAGGACGTTGACGACGCCGTCCCAGTGCACGTTCGCCCGCTGCCGCCCGCGCCGCAGCGACGGCAGCCACAGGTCCCCGCTGCGCACGCGCAGCCGCGGGTCGTCGAGCGTCGCCAGCAGTCCCTGCAGCGCGACTCCGAGCTCGAGCCGCGAGCGCACGCGCGAGGCCACGCGGCGCTGCTCGTGGCACAGCTGCTGCCACGCCCCCGGGTCGGCGTCGGCGAGCCCCCCGTAGCGCTCCCCGAGCAGCTCGCACGCCCGGTCGAACACGCGCCCGGCCACGTTGGCGTCGATCTCCGCCCCTGTGGGCAGCCCGCGCGACACGTGGCGCCCGTCGTAGCGCACGCGCCCGCTGCCCAGGTCGACGACGTAGATCCTGCGCGCCCCGGCGTCGGTGTCGACGTCGACGATCAGCTCGTCGCGCTCGAACGCGTAGGGCAACCCGTTGCGCGCCCAGCGCCCGTGCCGCTTGTGCCCCTCGAGGATCGTGCCCCACGTCAGCGCGTCGCGGTCGTCCGAGGCGGAGACCCCGCGCGCCGGGAACAGCTCGCCGATCCGCGCGGGGTGGAAGCGCAGGAGCAGGTGGCGCACCTTCTCGCCGCCGCCCACGAGGTCCGTCTCGAGCCGCGCGGGCCGGTCCGGCAACACCGCCGCCCAGACCGCGCTGCCGTCGTGGTGCCCGACCACGAGGTCCGCCGCCCCCGCGCGCAGCCGCAGCCCGGGCTTCACGCGCAGCTCGAACGAGCGCAGCCGCCACACGTCGTCCAGGGTCGGCTCGCACTCGACCCCCTCGCGGTTGCCCGCGGGCAGGCGGTCGACGTAGACCTCCGCGAGGTCCTCCCCGCGGCGCGCCGGCGCACTGGGAACACCGGGCGCGGCGCGCGCCACCCCGGGAGCGGCGAGCCCGAGCAGGAGGACCCGCGCGAGGATCGTGGAGGCCATCGTGGCGCGCCGGCAGCGGCCCGACGCTCGTCCCGCCCCACCGTAGGCGGCGGGCCGCGCGGGGGGAATCCGGGAAACCCCCGAGCGCCCTCCCACCACAGGACTGACTGGGTTCCGTGTGGAACGGGCCCCGCCCGGCCGCCCAGGGCGATCCGGCCCGATCCGGGCGCCCCGGGCGCCCCGGGCGATCCGAGCGATCCTCGCCGTGGAGGGTCGGGGAGGGCCGGCGACCCGGGTCGCCGGCCCTCCCTGGCTCGGTCGCGCGGGGCCCGAGGACCCCGGCCGGGGCTCAGCGGACGCCGTCGCGGAAGCCCGCCTGGTGCGGGGCCGCGTCCCAGGCGTCGGGCCAGCCGTCGCCGTCGGAGTCCACGCGCAGCGTGAGCAGCTCGCCGTAGGCGCGCGGGACGTTGCGGCCCGCGAAGGAGCGGATCGTCACGCCCTCGAAGTTCACGTGGCGGCCCTGGATCTCGAGCGGCACGCGGAAGAGCCACTCGGGGTTGAAGCGTTCCTCGCCCGTGGAGCGCCCGGCGACGACGAAGTCGCTCGCGATGACGCCGTCCCCGTCGAGGTCGGTGGGCAGGGTCTCGACGTCGTACAGCACGAGCCTGCGCAGGAAGTCGAGGACCTGGCCGCGCGTGGCGGCGTCGGCCCGCTGCCAGGCGTCGCGCGAGGCCCGGGCCTCGCCGCCGTGGCGCTGGATCGCGTGCTCGAGCGTCAGGGAGCGGCCGTCGTGTCCCCACGGGAAGGACGAGCCCACGCCCCACAGCGGCGGCGTGCGCCAGATCGTGTTGACGGTGCCGCCGAAGTCGACCTCGGCGAAGTCCGGACCCATGTCGTGGTGGCGCAGGTCGCTGAAGAAGCCCTCGACGTCGAACGCGCCGCGGTCGGGGAGCACGAACGGGCCGCGCTGCGACGCGAGGTGCTCGAGCCGCCCCTCCAGCCGGCCGGCGGCCTCGTTCCAGCGCACGTCGAGGTCGAAGAAGCGCCGGTCGCCCGCGTGCGTGTCGTCCCGCGCGCGGATGCGCCAGCCGGGGACGTGGCACGCCGTGCAGCCGAGCGAGTCCAGCGCGGCGACGCCGGCGGCGTGGTCGGCCGGCGTCCCCGCGAAGGCGGGGCGCGGGGCGTTCAGCATGAACCACTCGCCGAGGTCGAGGTCGCCCTCGCTGATCTCGTTCAGGTGGCCGTCGCCGTCGGGGTCGTCGCGGCTGAAGCCCAGCGGGTCGAGCTGGGCGCCGGCGTCCCGCGGCCGGTGCGTGGCGGGAAACTGGATCGCGCCGGCGAGGGAGGGCTCGCTGACGCCGTCCCCGTCGGGGTCGTCCAGCGTCGTGGGGTCGAAGGACTCGAGCCCGCCGTGGGCCTCGAACGGGTCCCACAGGAACACGCGGTTGGTCGGGTTCAGCGCCGCGCGGCCGGCGCCCTGGCCCCAGCCCCACACGATCATCGCGAACGAGTAGCCGTGCGTGGCGCGGCCGTCGACCCGGGTCGCGCCCGGGACGTGGCGCCCCTGCGCATCGACGTACCAGACGCGGAAGATGTTGTTCAGCGCCGGCGCGCCGGTGCTGCCGCCGGAGAGGCGCGGGTCGCCGTAGTCGATCGGCGTGGCGCCGGGGGCCGGCTCCACCAGCAGCCGCGACGGCGCCGCGCCGGCCTCCGCGACGCTGATCCAGCCGTTGCCGTCCCCGTCGATCCGGGCCAGCATGGCCGCGCGAACCTGCAGCGCGAGCATCTCGACGACGCCCGCGCCGTAGTAGTGCGGGGTGTTGCGGCCGAAGCCCGAGTCCTTGTGGAAGTTCGGACCTCCCCCGGGGTTGCCCTGCGGCAGGTTGTGGCAGCCCGAGCAGCTCGTCTGGTTGTTCGCGGTGATCTTCGCCGTGACGCCGTCCGGCATCGGGCCGCCCAGGGGCGACACCCGCGCGTCGAACACGCCGTCGCGCTCGCGGAACTCGCGGAAGTTGAGGTTGCGCCCGAGCTGGTAGGCCAGGAACGGGTCGCGCCGGAACAGGTAGGCGGTCCCCCCGCGTGCCGCCGGGTCCTCGGTGTGGATCGCGCGCACGCGCCGGTTCTTGATCGAGCGCCCGGAGGCGTCGACCGCGGGGCTGCCGGTGCCGAGCGGGTCCGGTCGCTCCGCGTACTGCGCGGAGGCGGACCCGGCCAGCAGAGCCAGCAGGAAAACGGTCCGGTCGAATCTCATGATGTCGGGACAGAGCAGGCGAGGGGAGCGGATGCGCGCGCCCCCCCGGTGGATCGGGTGGCTCGGGTCGAGCGGGGAACCCGTCAGTCCGGCGCGGAGCGGACCACCAGGTTCGAGCGGGCCGGACCCCCGGCGGCCCGGCCCGCGGGCACCACGGCCTGCAGGGTCAGGCCGCGGGCGGCGGCGCGCGTCAGCGCGGAGGCGGGGAGCACGAGCTCCCCGGCCCCCTCGCCGTCCAGGACGACGGGCAAGCGCCCCTCGGGGCGGTTGGAGCTCAGCCAGTCCGGCCCGACGGCGGCGGGCTCGACGCTCCAGACCACGAAGGCGCGGCGGCCGGCGTGTCCGGGCGCGCGCACGCGCAGGGTCAGGGTCGGCCCGTCGGGGCCCTCGCCGGCCTCGGCGACGAGCCCCACGGTCGCCCCGGGCGCGCGGACGGTGCGCCAGCGCGGCGCGCCGCTCGCCACGTCGGGACCGACCTCCTCGGGCAGGTGGTAGTCCCAGATCCCGCGGCCGTACGTGCCGAAGCGCATGGCGTTCCCGGTCGGCAGCGCCTCGACCGACCAGTAGATCGTCACGGGCGTGCGGTCGTGCAGGATGCTCTCCCACTGCCCCGTCGCGCGCCGCCAGCGCCAGGCGCCGGTCTCGGCGGCGGCGTACAGGTCGCCCCCGCCGTCGGCGGCCCACTCGAGGTCGTAGACGAGCGTCGGCGGCAGGCCGGTCGCCTCGGCCGACCACGTCGCGCCGCCGTCGACCGTGCGGAACACCGCGGGCCCGCTGTAACCCGAGCCCCCCACCACCGCCTCCAGCGGGTCGTCGGGGTTCACCGCCAGCGCGGTGCCGTAGAAGTAGTGCGGGTCGGGGCCGACCGAGGCCGAGTTCGTCCAGGTGACGCCGTGGTCGGTGCTCCAGAACAGCCGCCCCTGGTCGTTCACCGCGTAGACGCGCTGCGGGTCCGAGGGCGCGAAGTCGATCGCCGTCAGGTAGGCCGCGCCGCCGACCAGGAAGTCGTGGGCCGTGTGCACCGCCTGCGAGAAGTTCGCGCCGGAGATCTGCGTGAAGCGGTACAGCACGTCGGCGCACAGGAACACGGTCCCCGGCGCCGTCGGGTCGGCGTGGACCATGGGCAGCCAGGCGTGGTTCGAGCCCGCCGGGAAGTCGATGAAGGGCGACAGCAGCTGCGGGTTCAGCTCGCCCTGCTGGACCAGGATGAAGCCCGGGTAGACGGAGTAGACCTTGCCGTGCCCGCCGCTCGGCGACGTCATGTGTCCGTAGTCGCCGCTGATGAGCTGGTCGAAGTCGGTGGTCGGTCCGGAGGGGCTCACGCCGCCGTACACGCCGCGCTGGTAGCCCTGGTCCTGGGAGCCCGCGAGGATCAGGTCGGGCGTGATGCCCGAGGTGAGCGTCGTGTAGTACTGGCCGACGCCCAGGCCGGACAGGCTCAGGTTCTGGACCGACAGGAAGCCGTCGCGGCTCTCGTACAGGCCGCCGTCGGTGGACACGTACCAGACCTCGGAGCCGGGCGCGTCCGGGTCCGGCCAGCAGTGGATCCCGGGGATGTCCGCGTGCAGCCGGTTGGCGGGGTCGCCGTAGTAGGCGCCCCACGTGTTCTGGCGCACGTAGCTCGCGCCCCCGTTGAAGGAGCGCCACACCTCCAGGCCGCCGGTGGCCACGAGGTCGGGGTTCACGCTGGAGACGTCGAAGCTCTCCCAGGCGTTGCCGGTCCACAGGTCGACGACGTCCCCGGCCAGCGTCCAGCCGGTGCCCCCGTCCGAGCGGTACAGGCGCCACTGGTTGCCCTCGAGCGCCGCGACGTAGAGGCGCGGCGCGCCCGCCTCGCAGCCCGCGATGCGTCCGCGCGAGCCGGTCGAGCCGACCGAGGCCAGGGTCGTGAACGTCACGCCCCCGTCGGTCGAGCGCAGCACCTGGTTCGTGCGCAGCAGGTAGACGGTGTTCACCGCCTCGGGCCCGGTGCGCGGCACCCAGATGTCCCCGGGCCAGTTCTGGGGGCCGGTCCAGCGCAGGGTGAAGCTCTGCCCCGCGTCCGACGAGGTGTACACCCGGCCGCGCGCGGCCCACTCGCCGTACAGCACGACCGTCCGCGCCGCGTCCTGCAGCGCCGCCAGTCCGCGCGCCGACGTCAGGTCCGGCAGGCCCGCCGGCACCGTCCACGTCTGCCCGCCGTCGTCGCTGCGGAACACGTCGCCGTCGTCCTGGGTGATCACCAGCACGTCGGGGTCGCCGGCGACCGCCGCGGGCAGCGCGACGACCTCGTGCGCGCCGCCGAACACGTTGTCGCCCAGCGGGCGCCAGTCGGTGCCGCTCGGGTTGCCGCGCCACAGGCCGCCCAGGTTCGAGCCCGCGTACAGGTAGCGCCCCTCGGGCGCGTCCGCGCGCGGCGGGCCCAGCACGGCGCAGTGCATGCGGCCGGCCTGGTCGCGGCTGCCGACCTCGGCCCAGGACCCGCCCACCGGCGCGGACGGTCCGGCGAAGGCCGCCGCGCGCCGGGCGAGGGCGTCGCGGACGTTGCGCTCCTCGAGCGCGCGCCAGTCCACGCCGGGCGCCGCGCGGTGGCGCTCCTCCATCCACGCCGCGCGGTCGCGCTGCATGCGCTCGCGGACCTCGCGGTCGCGCTCGAGCGGGAGGGGCAGCGGGGTCGACGCCGACGCGGCGGAGTTCGACGCCGGGGACTCCACGGCGTCCCCGGAGGGAGCGCCGGTCGTGCAGGCGAGGGCGAGGACGGCGAGCGTGGCCGCGACCGCCGGGGGGGAGACGGGGAGGCGCATGGAGGGCTCCGGAAGGAGAGGCGTTGCGGACCCCGCCGAGTTTACCTCGCCCGTACGGACCCGGGGAGCCGCACGGCTCCGGAGCCGCGCACCCGCGCGGTTCGCAACGGGCCGCCGACACGGTGCGCAGGTCCTCCGGGGACGCGTGCGCAGGGACGCGGCGCGAGCGCCGATGACGGAAGCGTCACGTGCCGAGCAGCACGCGGCGCAGGACCGCCGCCACCAGCGCGCCCAGGACCGCGGCGGTGGCCGCGCCGGCCAGCACGACGAGCCCGAGCTCGACGACCAGCAACCGCGCGACGGCGGCGCGGGCGACCCCGAGGCGCGCGTAGGTCTCGAGCTCCGCGCGGCGCACGCGCACCGTCAGCAGCAGCACGACCGTCAGGAACAGCGCGGCGGAGACGCCGACCAGCACGCTGTTGGCGTCGAAGAAGCGCTTCAGGCGGAACACGAGCCCGAGGACCTCCTCGACGACCTCGGCCGGGACCAGGAGCTGCACGTCGGAGCGCACGCGGTAGCGGCCGCGCAGCAGGGTGCGGGCCTTGTCGTCGCGCGGGAAGACGAGCGCGCCCGTGACCGGGTGCTCGTCGTCGTCGCCGTGGAAGTGGAAGCCGGCCAGGTTCTCGGGCGTGATCTCGCCGTACTCGACGACGGCGGCGCCCAGGGTCACCTCGTCGCCCTGGCGCGCCAGGACGCGGTCCGGCGCCTGCTCCCCGGCGTCCCCGTGGCCGTGGCCGAGACCCTCCAGGATCCAGGCGGTCTTCAGGTCGACGAACACGGCGTCGTCGTCGGGGCCGCCGGTCTCGCCGAGGACGCCGACGACGTGCAGGCGCAGCGGGTAGCCCGCGGCGAGGTCGTAGAGGCTGCCCTGGTCGGTCAGCAGCGTGTCGCCCGGGGCCAGCGCGAGCCGGGTGGCCGTGCGCGCGCCGAGCGCCGCCTGGCCCAGCACGAGGGGCAGGGTCCCCTGCGCGACGGCGAGGCCGCGCTGCTCGTGGTACTCCGGCGTGGTGCCCACCACCGGGTGGCCGCCGGCGGTGCGCCGGTGCAGGACCGGCACGACCGTGGCCAGCCCGTCGGCGCCGATCGCGCGGGCCTCCCCCACCGTCAGCGGGGCCGGCACGCGGCCGCGGAAGTACAGCGCGTTGAGGACGAGGTCGTAGCGGCTGCCCGGCGCGCCCGCGACCAGCGGCGTGGCGGCGGCGCGCGCGCGGAGCTCGGTCGCGAAGGTGCGCACCAGGCCCTGCACCGCGATCGGCAGCAGCAGCGCGAGCGCCAGGCACGCCACCAGCAGCAGGCTGCGGCCGCGGTGGTGCGCGAGGTAGCGCCAGGCCAGACGCAGCGCCCCGCTCACGCCGGCGGCTCCGCTTCGTCGGCCGGAGTGCCGGACGGGGCGCCGGAGGGCCGGGGCGCGAGCTGCTGGAGGTCGAACACCGTGCCGAAGGCGTCCAGCAGGTCGTGGTCGTGCGTCACGACGACGAGCGCCGCGCCGAGGCGCTCGACCTCGGCCAGCAGCAGCTCGAGCGCCCCGCGCTTGGCGCGCGGGTCCAGGTTGCCGGTCGGCTCGTCGGCGAGCACGAGCGACGGGCTCGTCACGAGCGCGCGGGCGAGGGCGACGCGCTGGCGCTCGCCGCGCGAGAGCCCGCCCGGGCGGCGGTCGAGCAGGCGCTCGAGCCCCAGGCCGCGGGCCAGCTCGTCCAGGCGCGCCTCGGCCGCCGCGAGCGGACCCAGGTCGGGCGCCAGGTGATGCGCGACGAGGGCGTTGTCGCGCGCGGTCAGGTGCTCGAGCAGCTCGAGCTCCTGAAACACGAACCCCACGCGCGCCAGCCGCCGGCGCCGGCGCGCGGCCTCGTCGAGCTCGCTCCAGGCCACGCCCTCGAAGGCCACGCGGCCCGCGTCCGGCAAGCGGATGCCCGCCAGCAGGTCGAGCAGGGTCGTCTTGCCGCAGCCGCTGGGCCCGATGCACGCGGCGCGCTCGCCGGGCACGAGGCGCCACGCCGGCAGGTCCAGCTCGAAGGCGCCCGGGCCGTAGGCGAAGCGCAGGTCGGTGACCTCGAGCGCGGGCGGGGCGTCGGAGCGCGGGGCGGCGTCAGGCATCGTCGTCGATCCGCTGGTGCGCGCGGACCTCCACGTCCGCGATCTTCCACCCCTGCCCGTCGTGGCGCACGACGTACGTCGCGTCGTACTCGTTGCGGCGGCGGTGGACGTGCCCCCAGTGCGCGACGAGCCCGTGCACGCGCCACTTCCAGTCGACGGCGTAGCGCGGCGGGCCCTCGGCCTCCTCGAAGCGGTGGAAGTCGACGGCGCCGTCGAGCACCTCGACCTCCTCGATGGCGCACACCGCGCCGCCCTGGTCGCGCAGGATCAGGCTCTCGTACACGTCGCCGTAGAGCTGGTCGAGCAGCTCCGGCGCGACGCTGTCGGCCAGCAGCTCGTAGATCGCGTCCTCGCCCCCCGCGTCGAAGGCGGCGTAGACGTTGGCGTGGAGCTGCTCGAAGATCGCCCGGGCCTGGGCGTCGCTCGGCAGGCCCACGCGGCCGGCGAGGGGCACGCGCCCGACGTCCCACAGCAGCGGCGCGGCCGCGGCCGCCAGCAGGGCCACCGTCGCCGCCAGCGCCCGCGGCACCCGGCGCGCGGCTCCGAGCCCGAGGGCGACCAGGCCGACCAGCGCGGCGCCCAGCGACGCCGCGGGCAGCGTGG
>JAUIDW010000037.1 GCA_030428395.1 bacterium
GCCGCCGCGGCTGCCGGGGACAGGACGGCCAGGGCCGTCGCGACCATGGTGGCTCCGGCCCCGTGCACCACCGTCCGCGCGACACGCCGACGGTCAACCATCGCGCCGCCCCGTGCGCCACTCCACCGCCCGCACCACGATGAGGGTCGCGAGCGCGGTCGCGAAGCCGAGGGCGATGACGAGCAACAGCACCTCCAGCGGGCCGCCGGCGAGCCCGGGTCACCGGGCGCGCCCGCGCTCCGGCGCGGACCCGGGTTCCGGGACGCTCCCGGGCTCCTGTCCGCAGCCCGGGTTCGGGGTGGGGACGGGTCCCGGTTCGCGGTCGGGCGCGGGGGTGCGCCGGGGGTGGGGTGCGGCGTCGGGGCCCGGGGCGGGGCGCGGGTGGCGGGGGCACGGCGTTCCCGTGGCTGCGGGCTGGCGTTCCCGGGCCGGGTTGCTAATCTCTTCGCCTCGCGCGGGTGTAGCTCAGTGGTAGAGCGCAACCTTGCCAAGGTTGATGTCGAGGGTTCGAGTCCCTTCACCCGCTCCAGCTCAACGGCGCCCGCCGGTCCTCGCGCGAGGACCCGGGCGCCGTCCTCGTTCCGGCCCCGCCGGCTCCGGCACGGCTCGCGCGGCGCGCTCGCGCCGGTCGGCGGCGGACCGTCGGCCGCGGAGGTCGTCGCCCGTCCGCGCGCGGCGGGCCGGGGCGCGCGACGTCGACGGCCGTCCCCGGAACCGGCACCCTGACCCCGGTCCCGTCACCATGCTGCGCTCCGTCCTCGCCCTCCTGATCCTCGCGCTCTCCGCCGGGCCGGCCCGCGCGCAGGGCGAGGCGCCGACGCCCCCGGAGGCTCCCGGCCCCGCGGTCGAGGTCGTCGGCCCCGAGCGCCTCGAGGGCCTGCTGGTCGGCAGGCCCGGCCTGTTCCGGGTCGGCAGCGACCGGGCGACGGTGCAGTGGATCGCGCGCGGCGCGATCGCGGCGACCGTGCGCTGGGGGACGGCGCCCGACGCGCTGGACCACGCGGTCGACGTGCCCGCGAACGAGGGCGCCACCGAGGTGCTGCTCGAGGGCCTGCCGACGGACTCGGAGGTGTGGTACGCGTGCGCCTGGAAGGACCCCGAGAGCGGCGCGTGGGTCGGCCGCCCGCCGCAGGCGTTCCGCACCGCGCGCGCGCCCGGCGCGACCTACCGCTTCGGCGTGCTCTCGGGCTCGCAGCTCTTCGTCGGGCAGTGGGTCGAGGGCCTCAACCGCAACGTGCGCGACGCGCTCACCGCGGTGGGGGAGGACGAGCTCGACTTCGTCGTGTTCCTGGGCGACGAGGTCGGGGTGCACTTCCTCGAGGAGCACCCGCGGATGATGAACGCGCAGCGCGCCCTGTCGCGCTGGCGGGACTGGCGGCGCTTCCACGCCGACCTGCTGGAGCACACGCCGAGCTTCCTCGTGCTGGGCAGCGACGAGGGCGAGGCCGGCTACCTGCGCGAGGGCAGCGCGCGGCGCCAGCCCAAGTACTTCCAGCGCTGGGGCACCGTCGCCCGCAAGCAGACCTTCCCGAACCCGCTGCCGACCACGAACCCCGAGGGCGGCGAGGACGAGGGCTTCTTCGGCTCGATCAGCTCGCCCGCGGGCGGCGGCCACGAGGGGCACCGCTCGCCCCTGCAGAACTACTACGCCTTCACGTGGGGGGACGCGCTGATCGTCGCGCTCGACGTGTACCGCTACACGAACCCCGGCGGGGAGCGGCCCACGTCGCCGGGCGAGTGGACGCTGGGCGAGGCCCAGCTCGCGTGGCTCGAGCGCACGCTGGAGGCCAGCGAGGCGCGCTGGAAGGTCGTGCTCGGCCACCACGTCCTGGGCGGCGCGGACTACGACGACCTGGGCCGCCCCGACCCCGGCGCGCGCACCGGCCGCGGCGGCGCGCGCTACGCGCTGCGCGGCGAGCAGGCGCGCATCACCGCCCTGATGCGCGAGCACGGCGCGCGCTTCTTCCTGACGGGCTACGACAAGGTCTTCGCGCACCAGGCCGTCGAGGGCGTCGAGTACGTCACCTGCGGGCGCAGCGCGTTCCTGCAGAGCCCGCTCTGGGACAGCCCGGGCTGGCTCGAGGCCTACGGGGGCGAGCCCGGCTTCGTGGCGGCCCTGGGGTACACGCGCGTCACCGTGGGGCCGGAGGAGCTCGTGCTGGAGTTCGTCCGCACCAGCGAGGACCTCGTCGGGGCGGAGAACGTCCCCGGCGAGCTGGGCTCCGTCGTGTACCGCTGGACCACGTCCGAGCCGTCCCCGCTCGTCGTGTCCTTCGACTGAGGCGCGCCCCGGGGCCGCCGCGGGGCGCGAGCGAGCGAACCCGCTCGGTCTCCGCCCGGCTCCGGCGCGCGGGCGCGGACCGCTCCCGGGAAGCCCGGCACGGCCCGCGGCGACGGCCCCCGGGGTTTTTCCGATCCCGGTCGCCACCCCGTCCCCGGGTCCCGCCCTACCATGGGCCACGTCGCCGCGCTCCCTTCCTGCGGCGCCGACCCGCGGGTCCCGTCCCCCCTCAGCCAGCCCCGACCCCTTCACGTGCGAGGAGTGATCTAGATGAGACGTTCGCTCGAGGTTTCCGCCCTGATCGTCGTGCTCGGCGCCACCGCGTCCGCGCAGTTCGACAACCGCTGGGTGGATTACCAGAACACCCCCTCCCGGCTCGCCGCCGCGGCGACCGCCGTTTCGAGCTTCAGCGACGAGGTCGACTTCGACTGGGCCGACCTCGACGCCGACGGCTGGGTCGACCTGGTCGTGGTGCGCAAGCAGCCGTTCTCCACGGCCGGCAAGCGCCCGAACATGCTGTTCATGAACGAGTACGGGGTCCTGCGCGACCGCACCGCCCAGTACGCCGCCAGCTCCACCGTGGCGCTCGACCAGGGCTTCCTGACCCCGACCAACGACCGCGACGTCGAGATCGTGGACGTGAACGGGGACGGCTGGCTGGACGTCGTCACCGCCACCACCTACAGCGACAACGACCCCAAGCACATCGGGCACCCGCGCGTGTACCGCAACCTGGGTCGCGACATCTCGGGCAACTGGCTCGGCCTGCGCCACGAGGACGCGCGCATCCCGCAGCTGCTGACCTCGGGCGGGGCTCCGGGCCAGCCGAGCTTCTGCTCGGTCGCCTCGGGGGACGTCAACGACGACGGCCACCCCGACCTGTACTTCGGCGACTACGACCGCGCGAGCCAGTGGGACTACAACGACCGCCTGCTGATCAACGACGGCAACGGCTTCTTCACGGACGAGACGTTCACCCGCATGACCCCGAGCATGACCGACGCCAGCTTCCGCATGGCGACGGAGATCGTCGACCTGACGATGGACGGCATCGGGGACCTGCTGGCGGACCAGCAGGGCCTGGTCCAGGCGTGCTACAAGTCCACGACGCCGGGCATGTTCACGATTCGCGAGGAGCCCTACACCGGCGCGGCCTACCACGTCAGCACGGGCGACATGAACAACGACGGTCGCCCCGACCTGCTGATCAGCGACGACGCCTCCGACCGCGTCCGCTACAACCTCAGCACCGACGCGTTCGGTCGCGCGGTGTTCGGCTCGGCCCTGACCTTCCAGTTCCTGTCCGGCGGCGACGACGGCTTCGGGGGAACGAACCTCGTGGCGGACCTCGACGGGGACGGCTGGCGCGACGCGCTGATCACCGACGTCGACGTGGACATCTCCGGCTGCAGCCGCCGCCTGCACATCTACCACAACCCCGGCGGGACCCCGGGCGACCAGATCCAGCTGGTCGAGGAGCGCCAGCAGTCCGGTAGCGGCGGCTGGCTCGGCGTGCCGGGCATGCTCGACGCCGACCTCGAGGGCGCCTACGACGTGGCCGTGTTCGACATCAACAACGACGGCTTCAACGACATCGTCAGCGGCCGCTGCGCCGGGACGTTCGTGTGGATGAACGTCACGGAGCTCGGCAGCCAGGCGGGCGACCGCTCGACGAGCTTCGGCGGGCGGGTGACCATCCGCCGCTGAGCCCGGCCCGGCTCCCCGCCCGCGGGCGGATTCGCGAGGGCGCGCGCCGCGAGGTGCGCGCCCTCGCTCGTTCGCGCGAGCCCTCTCCGCGCGCGTCCGTTGTGGCTGCAGCGCACGCGCTTCCGCGCGTCCGTTCTAGATGCAGCGCGCGCGCTGGGCGAGGCCCGCCAGGTGGGTGCGCACGCGGCGGTCGAGGTCCTCGAGGTCGCCCAGGCGCGCGTCCGGCTCGCGGCCGGCGGCCAGGTCCGCCACCAGGTCCCGCAGCACCCCGCGCGGCGCGCCGTCGCCGCGCGCGAGGTAGTGCACGAGCGCCCAGGACTCCGCGTAGGAGCGCAGGGCGTCGGCGTAGAACGCGTCGCGCTCGAGCGCGACCACCTCGCCCAGCGCGCGCCAGCGGAAGTCCGGGCGGACCAGGAGCGCGACGTGCTCGGCGTTCGCGGCGCCCGCGACGACGTGCCCGCGCTCGAGCGCGAGCGTCTCGAAGTACTCCGCCAGGCCCTCCTCGAGCCACATCGGGCAGCGCTCGAGGCGCGCGTCGAGGTAGAGGTGGACGTTCTCGTGCCGCGCCGTCCGCGTCAGCAGGTCGCGGTCGCCGACGTGCAGCAGCAGGAGCTGGCGGAGCCCCGGGCTGTACAGGCCGGCCGCGTTCTCCGGCGCCTCCACGCCCAGCTGGTCGACGTAGTCGCGGTACCCGTCGGGGCTGGAGAACACGTGGACGCGGGCGCGCGCCGCGCCGCCGGCGAGCTCGTCGACGCCCCCGAGCAGGCGCTGGAGCGCGAGCGTGGTCTCCTCCAGCGTGCTCGCCACGCGCTCGCCCGCCGCCTCGTCGACGTCCGTGCGCACCTCGTAGCGGCGCGAGCGCACGGTCCAGGACCGCGGCCACGCCGGCCCGCGCGCGGCGCGCACGCTCAGGCGCTCGAGGGCCAGCGCGGCCTCGGACCGGGGGCCCCGCGACGCCGCCGGCGCGGGGGCGCCGTCCTCGCGGCCGCCGGGGCGGCGGGGACCGGCCAGCAGCCAGGCGGGCACGTAGTCGCTCTCGCGCACCTCGCGCCGGAAGCGGGTCCGCAGCACCTGGGCCGCGGCGTCCACGCGGCCGGCCAGCCAGGCGGAGTCGGCGTGGCCCGACAGCACGACCTCCTCGACGCCCGCGAGGCCGGTCAGGGCCGTGCGCCCGCCGGCGAGCTTCGCCGCGCGCCAGGCGACCAGCGCGCGCCCGTTCCAGGAGGCGCGGACGCCGCGGCCGTCGACCTCGACGCGGAACGTGTACCGCGCGCCGGGCCCGGCGGGCGAGGTGCCGCCCACGGCCAGCGTCTCCGCCGCCGCGCCGGCCGCGGCGCGCAGGACGGCGGCCGGCTGCTCCGCGGGGCGTCCGCCGGACGCCACCGGTGCGTGCCCCGCCGCGACGAGCAGCATGTCCCGCGGCTGGACGGCGACCGCCACGATCGGCGTGTCGGCGAGCCCCGTCGGGTCCGCCGCGGGGACCTGGCCGCGCAGCTCGAGCTCGTAGGGACCCACGAAGTCCAGCGGGTGCACCCGGTAGGCGCCGACCTGCTCGAAGTCCTCTCCGCCGCGCAGCGCCGCGCCGCGGTAGCGCACGCGCACCCGCCCGCTGTCGCGGTCCCAGTCCAGCACGTCGCCGGCGACCAGGTCGTCGGGGTCGGGCTCGGGGTAGCGCTCCCAGAGGGCGCAGCGCCCCAGGATCTCGCGCAGTGCCGCGGCGCGCGCGTGGACGTAGTCGGCGTCGCGGTGCTCCTCGAGCAGGGCCAGCAGCCGCTCGCGCGCGCGGCCCCAGCGGCGGACGTCCATCATGCGCTCGACCTCGTCCAGGCCGAGCTCGAAGTCGCGCGCGCCGTCCGCCGCCGCGCCGCGCGCCGCGACGCCCGCGGGCGCGCCCGCGGCGGTCGAGTCGGACGCGACCGCGGCCGTGGCGGCGAGGGCGAGCGCGAGGGCGAGCGAGACCTTCATCGGCGGTACCCCGGGTCGGGCCCCTCGGCGCGCCGGTCCGCGCCCGGCGCGGGTCGGCGCCCGCGTCGCGCTCCCCCCCTCAGCGGTAGGGGAGGCAGCGCTCGCAGTCGCAGTCGGGGTCGATCCAGTCGGTCTCTTCGACCTCGGGCTCGTCGGTCAAGTAGCCCAAGGCGGCCAATTCCGCCCGCTCCTCCGCCGTGGTGGCCCGGGCCCGCGAGAGGCCCGTCGCGGGGGCCGAGCGCAGCCAGTCCACCAGCAGGGCCCGCAGCCGGCGGACCTCCTCGGGGTGCTCGGAGGCCACGTCGCGGACGCAGGCGGGGTCGGCCTCGCGGTCGTACAGCTCGACCTCGTGGCGGACGCGCTTGCGCGGCAGGCTGTCGGTGTGGCTGCGCAGGTGCAGGGCGAAGTGCCAGCGCCCGTAGGTCACCGAGGCCGAGAAGCCGTGCGCCGCCAGGGCGAAGCGCGGCCGGTCGCCGGCGTCGCGCGGCTCGTCGAGCAGGTTCCTGCCGGGGAACTCGACCTGCTCGAGCCCCGCCAGGTCCAGCAGCGTGCGCCCCAGGCCCAGGTGGTCCAGCGGCGTCGCCACGCGCTCGCCCGCGGGCGCGCCGGGCCACGCCAGGATCAGCGGGACGTGCAGCGTCTCGGGGTACAGCTCGGCGTGGTTGAAGTACATCTGCCGCTCGCTGGCGAGGATCTCGCCGTGGTCCGCGGTGACGGCCACGATCCCCGAGCGGAAGCGCGGGCGCGCGAGCAGGCCGCCCAGGGCGTCGTCGAGGTAGCTGACCTCGGCGCGGTACTGCGCCGCGGGGAACTCGAGGTCGCGCAGCTCCCACAGCCCCTGGGGCATGGCGGTGCGCGGCGCGTCCACCGCCGGCCGCGAGGGGTCGAACGGGTCCTCGCCCCCGGGGTAGTAGCGCCGGTCGAAGGCGGCCGGCGGCTCGTAGGGGTAGTGCGCGTCGTAGAGGTGCAGCCAGGCGAACAGCGGCTGGCCCTCCGCGTCGGGCAGCCAGCCGGCGAGCGCCGCGATGGTGTCCTCCGCGTCGACCGTCGAGGTCTCCGGCGCGAACGTGCGCTCGAAGCCCTGGTCGAGGCCGGCGCCGTCGGGGCCCAGCATGTTCACGCTGACCGCCGCGAACGTGCGGTAGCCCGCCTCGCGGAAGCGCTCCGCGAGCGTCGTCGCGTCGTCGGTCAGCCGGCTCAGGTTGTCCAGCAGGCGGTGCTCGCGCGGGTGCAGCGCGGTGAGCAGCGACGCGTGCGAGGGCGCCGTGATGTTCGTGGCGGACCAGCAGTCCTCGAAGCGCACGCCGCGCGCGGCCAGCGCGTCGAGGTTCGGCGTGTCGACCTCGACGACGCCCGCGCTGCCCAGGTGGTCCGCGCGGTGGGTGTCGGAGGTCACCAGCAGCACGGTGGGCGCGTCCGCCACCGGCCGGTACGCGGTGGGCGTCGTCAGGGCGGCCAGGCCCTCGCCGTCCCCGGAGGCGGGCCGCAGCGCCACGCGCACCGACGCGCGCTCGCCCGCGAGCGCTCCCAGGTCCAGGCGCACGGCGCGCCAGGGGACCGCGCGGCCGTCCTCCGCCACGAGCGGGACCTCCTCGCGCAGCACCTCGCCGCCCGCGCCCACCTCGACGGTGAGCACCAGCGCGTTGCCCGGGTCGTGCAGCCCGGCGGGCTGCCCCACGTCGAAGGCCAGCACGTGGCCCGCGACCACGTCGAGCTCGGCCACGCGCGCCGAGCGCGTGCTGAGGCCCCGCGCCAGCCGCGACTGCGCGCCGATCAACACGCGCGCGGGCGGCTCGCCGGCGCCCGGCAGGCGCGTGGCGAGCGGCCGGCGCCACAGGTCGACGGCGTGCAGCTCGAAGGCCCCGCCCGGACCCCGCACGCGCAGCTCGAGCGTGTCGTACACGCGCCCGGCGCGGTCGAGGCCCGGCACGTCGAACAGGATCGTCTGGACGCCGCCGCTCGTGTCGGGCCGCGCCGCCGGGGCGCGGAACTCGTGGCCCTCGGCGTCCAGCAGCGACAGGAACAGCTCGTGGGTCGCGCGGAACGCGCCGCGGACCGCGACCCGGTCGAACGCGCCGGCGGCGAAGCGCCCCGGGATCCGGACGCGGCGGTTGTTCTTCGCGTTCAGGCGCAGCGCCGGCTCGCCCTCGGGGCCCTCGAAGACCTGGCGGGTGCTGCCCTTCAGGTCCCAGGGCGCGATCTCCGGCGGGACGGTCAGGTGCGCCACGCGCTCGACGCGACCCGCCTCGAAGGGGGTCTCGTCCGCGCAGACGAGCGCGAGCGCCGGCGGCGGGCCCTCCGGCTCGGCGCAGGCGGCCAGCAGGAGCAGCGCGCCCGGCAGGGCGGCGATGGGGGAGCGCATGGAGGCGGCCGTGCCGCCCGGACCGCCGCGCGACCGGGCGCGGCGCGGGCCCTTCGGGCGAGGAACGGCGACCCAGCGTAGTGCCGCCCGGCGGCGCTGACCAGCCGGGCCGCGCGCGAAGCGTCCGGCCGGTGTCGGCCGCGGCGAGCGCGCGACGCCGCCGGCCAGGGCCCGCGCGGAAGCGTGTCCCCGGCCGCGCTCCCGGCCCGCGGGTCCGCGCGGATCCCGGTCCGGCGGCAAGGAATCCACGCGCGCCTCGAACCGCGGCCCGACGGGCGCGTTGGGTGGGCCATGCCCCCCCAGCTGCTCGCTCTGCTCCCGCTGCTGCTCGCCGTCGTCCCGCCCCCGGAGGGCGAGGACGACGTGACCGAGACCGTCGTCCTCGCACCGCGCTCCAGGCGCGCCACGCTGCCGTCCACGACGCAGGTGCAGTCGGTGACCGGCGAGCAGCTGCGCCAGACCGGCGCGCGCTCCCTGCCGCAGATGATCGGGCGCACGACCGGCGTCTGGATCCAGGAGACGAACCTGGGCGGCGGCGCGCCCATCGTCCGCGGCCAGGTCGGCAACCGCATCCTGATCGTGGTCGACGGCGTGCGCCTGAACGACTCGACCACGCGCGAGGGCCCCAACCAGTCGCTCAACGGGATCGACCCGGCCACGGTCGAGCTCGTCGAGGTGGTGCGCGGACCGATGTCGGTGCTGTACGGGTCCGATGCGATCGGCGGCGTGATCCTCGTGTGGACCAAGCGGCAGGCGCCCCTCGCCGAACGGGGGGGAGCGGAGGGCGAGGGCGGCGTGCTCGGCGGCTTCGCCGAGGGGCTCTACCGCTCCGCGGCGCAGGGGGCGCGCGGCTCGCTCGGCGTGTCGGTCACGACCGAGAGCTTCGGCGCCCTGGGCATCGGCACCTACCAGAACTGGGGCGACCTCATCGCCGGCGGCGGCGAGCGTCAGCGCTACACGGGCTACGACGGCTGGGCCGGGTTCGCGTCCCTCGACTACGCCTTCGACCGCTACCGCAGCCTGCGCGGCGTCTTCTCGCGGACCGTGGACGACGACGTGCCGCGCACCGACCGGCTCGTCCCCGGGTTCGGCCAGACGCAGCCCTCCGACCAGATCCGCAACTTCGCCCTGCAGGACCGGACGCGCGCGGTGCTGGCCTACACCAGCCGCGACGACAACGTCCTGGGGGACGAGTTCCAGGTGCGCGCCTCGGTCCGCACGTACCGGGAGGAGCGCGAGCGGCTGCCCACCGGCTCGTCGACCTTCCGCGACGAGGTCGACGACGTCCTGACGACCGGCCTGGGCTTCGACTGGCGCAAGGCGCTCGGGGACGACCACCTGCTGACGTACGGGGTCGACGTCGACATGGACTGGGTCGACTCCAGCCGCACCGACACCGACCTGACCACCGGGATGTCCACGGCGAACGAGGGGCAGTTCGCGCCCGACTCGCAGTACCTGTCCACCGGCGTGTTCGTGCAGGACGAGATCTTCTCGTTCGACCCGTTCGAGGTCACCGCGGGCGTGCGCTTCTCGTACTTCGACTTCTCCTTCGACGACTTCCCCTCGCAGGGCACCGGCTCGGAGAGCGGCGACTTCTCCGCCCTGACCGGCAGCCTGCAGGCGGCGCGCCCGGTCGGGGAGAACTGGCGCTTCTTCGGCAGCGTGGCCCAGGGCTTCCGCGCGCCCAACCTGGCGGACCTGGCGAAGAACGGCAGCTTCGCCTCGGGCACCGAGCTCGCGAACCCGGACCTGGACCCCGAGCGCAGCTGGATGGTCGACCTCGGCGCGGACTACGTCACCGACGGCTTCGGCTCCAGCACGTCGGTCTACTTCTCGCGCATCGAGGACCTGATCGGCCGGGTCCTGATCGACCCGGGCAACCCGAACATGACGGGCGACGAGATCTTCATGCGCGAGAACGTCGGCGAACTCGACGTGTACGGGCTCGAGACGGATTGGTGGGTGCGCCTGGGCGGCGCGGAGTCGCCCTTCCGCGGCGAGTTCATGGCCGTGTACACGCGCGGCGAGCAGAACGACGACGAGACGGTCGACTCGAACGGCAACCTGGTGTTCGACGGCGTGCCCGCGCGCCGCATCCCGCCGCTGCACGGGCGCGTCGGCGTCGCCTACCTGCCGGCCGCGGCGAAGGGCGGCTGGCTCGGCTGGTCGCGCCTCGAGGTCCAGTGGGCCTTCGAGCAGGACCTGCTGCACCCCGACGACGTCGGCGACCCGCGCATCGACCCGAACGGCACGTCCGGCTGGGCCGTGGTCCACGCCGACGTGGGGGGGCCCCTGGGGTCCCTCGAGGGCAGCACCTGGCAGTTCGGCGTCCAGAACCTGTTCGACCGCGAATACCGCGTCCACGCGTCCGGTTTCGACGCCCCGGGCATCGGCGTGCAGTTCGGTTTGCGCCTGGCGTTCTAGGCCGTCTACGATCGTCGCTCGGCACCATGACGAGCCCCCCGACGACCACCCTCCGACGCGCCGCCCGCGGCGGGTTCGAGCGCTCCCTGCTGGCGTCCGCGGGGCTGCACGCGACCGTGCTCGGCCTGCTGGCCGCCGCCGGCACCGTCGCGGCCCTGGGCGAGGTCAGCGCGCGGCGCTCCGCGGTCGTGCGGCTCTCCCCGCCGACGGTCGACCTGGTGGCCGCGGTGGCCGGGCCCGTGGAGGAGGTGCGGCCGCTGGACGAGGTCGAGGTGCCCGAGCCGCGCGTGCGGCCGGCCGCGGTGCCCGAGCCGTTGCCCGCGCCCGCGCCCGCGGCCGATCCCGCGCTGGAGCCGCTGCCCGACGCCGAGCGGCTGTGGGAGACGCTCGTGCACGCCACGCTCCGGGAGCCGGAGCCGGAGTCGCAGCAGGAGGAGGCGGAGCCCGCGCCGCCGCCGCCGCCGGATCCGCCGGCGGCCGCGCAGGACTCGCCCGCCTCGACCGCGTCCGAGGGGCCGACCCGCGGCGCGCGCCCCGTCCACGCGCCGCCGCCGACGTACCCGCGCGCGTCCCTGCGCCTGGGCGAGCAGGGCGCCGTGCTGTGCCGCCTGCACGTCGGCCCCGGCGGGCACGTCGCGCACGTCGAGCTGGTGCGGAGCAGCGGCCACGAGCGCCTGGACGAGGCCGCCCTCGCCGCGCTGCGCACCTGGCGGTTCGAGCCCGCCCTCGCCGCCGGCGTCGCGGTGCCCGAGGTCTACCCGCACCGCGTGGTCTTCCGCCTCGACGGCTCCTAGCCCGGGCGGCCGTTGTCCCCGGGGGAGCGCTCCCCGTCGCCGTCGCGCTGCGCGTCGAGCAGGCCGCGGACGGTGGTCAGGAGCTCCGTGGGCGTGAACGGCTTGTCGAGGAAGCGGATGCCCTCCTCCACGACGCCCTGGTGCACGATCACGTCGCTCGTGTAGCCGGACACGTAGAGCACCTGCGTCTCCGGGTGCCGCTCGACGAGCGTCTCGGCCAGGTCGCGGCCGCTCATCTCGGGCATCACGACGTCGGTGATCAGCAGGTCGATCGACGGGATCGTGCCGGCCAGCTCGAGCGCGCGCCGGGGCCGCGACGCGGCCAGCACGGTGTAGCCCTGGGGCTCGAGCAGCATGCGGACCATGCGCCGGATCGCGTCGTCGTCCTCGCAGACGAGGATCGTCTCCGTGCCGCCCACCCCGTCGGGCGCGATGGCCTCGTCGGCGGGCGCCGGGCGCGCGGCGGGGACGCGCGGCAGCAGGGCGCGGAAGGTGGTCCCGCGGCCGACCTCGCTGGACACGAGCACGTGCCCGCCGGACTGGTTGACGATGCCGTGGACCGACGCGAGCCCCAGTCCGGTGCCGCGCCCGCGCTCGTCCGCCGCGAAAAACGGGTCGAACACGTGCGGCAGCTCATCGGGGCCGAGGCCGGGCCCCGTGTCGGTCACCGCCAGCTCGACGTAGGGGCCCGCGGACGTGCCCGGCCGGCCGGCGGCCGCGGCGTCGTCCACGTCGACCTGCGCCGTCGCGACCGTGATCGTCCCCCCGTCGGGCAGCGCGTCGCGCGCGTTCAGCACCAGGTTCATCACGACCTGCTGCAGCTGACCCTCGTCCACGTGGACGTGCCCGGGATCGGGGTCGGGGCGGAGGTCCAGCTCGACGTTCTCCGGCAGCAGCTGCCGCAGCATCGGCGTCAGGTCGGTCACCACGTCGGCCGGCCGCAGGGTGGTGGGCTGCAGCACCTGCCGCCGGCTGAAGGCGAGCAGCTGCTGCGTCAGCGCGGCGGCGCGGCGCGCGCTGGTGGCGATCTCCTCGAGGTGCTCGCGCCGGCGGCCGGCCTCGCCGTCGCCCGCGGGGGCGTCCAGGCTCTGCTCGAGCAGCGCGGCGCGCCCGAGGATGGCGGTCAGCACGTTGTTGAAGTCGTGCGCGAGCCCGCCCGAGAGGCGTCCCAGCGCCTCGGCCTTGGCCGACTCCCGCAGGCGCTCCTCGAGCTGGCGCCGCTCGCGCTCGGCCCGCTCGCGCTCGACGATCTCGCGCCGCAGCTCCGCGGCGTGGCGCTCGACCTCGAGCACGCGCGCGCGGTGCAGCCCGAACGCCGCCGCGCCGACCGCGGCCGCGCACAGGACGACGAACCAGGGCGTCTGGTAGAAGCGCGGCTCCAGCTCGAGCGCCACGGTCGCGTCGGCCTCGCTGCGGACGCCGTCCTCGCGCTCGGCGCGGACGCGGAAGACGTAGCGGCCCGGCGGGACCTTCGTGAAGTACGCGCTGCGGCGGTGGTCGGCCTCGGTCCACTCGTGCTCGTAGCCCTCGAGCAGGTACCGGAAGCGCAGCTGCTCGGGCGCGTCGAAGTCGAAGCCCGTGTAGTGGACCTCGAGCGCGTGCACGCCGCCCAGCAGGGCGATCGACCCGTCGAGCTCGCCGGGGTCGAGGCGCACGCCGTCGGCGACCACGCGCTCGACGCGCACGCCCGGCCGGTGCCCGCCGAGCTCGAGGGCGCCGGGGTCGGCCACGACCAGGGCGTCGACCGCGGGGAACCACAGGCGCCCGTCCGGCGTCCGGTGGGCGGAGCCGCCATTGCCCTCGCCGCTCTGGACGACGCGGCACGGCGCGCGCCGCCGCTCGCCGCGCACGACGGCCTCGAGCGGCTCGATCGGCGCCACGAGCAGGCCGCGGTTGCTGTTGATCCAGAGCCGGCCGTCGTCGTCCTCGAGGATGCCGCCCAGCGCGAGGTCGGCCAGGCCCTGCTCCTCGCCCAGCCGCGTCAGCACGCCGTCGCGCAGGTGCACCAGGCCGCTGCCGTAGGTGGCGATCCACACCGTGCCGCGCGCGTCGCGGTGGAGCGCGCGCACCTCGCCGCTCGGCAGCCCCTCCGCCGCGCCCCACACGTCGAGGCGCTCGCCCTCCGGCCCGACAGAGCGCCGGCCGACCGCGTCGGGGCCGTGGAACCAGAGCGAGCCGTCCGCGGCGACCAGGTCCACGCGCCAGTAGGTCCGCGGCCACCCCGGGACCGGGTGCCGGCGCAGCTCGCGGCCGCGCACGGACAGGAGCTCGCCCACCGCGCCGATCCAGACGGTGCCGTCCGCGGCCTCGACCAGGCCGCCCAGGCCGGGCGGCGCGGCGAGCATCTCGGCCACGCCGTCGCGGGCGCGCAGCAGGCCGCTCTCGTTGCGCGCCCAGAGGCGCCCGTCCGACGTCTCGCCGACGAGCAGCGCGTCCGGCGGGAGCCCGAGCTGCCGGCGCGTCCTGGCCTCGAGGCCGTCGCCCCGCCAGAGGTGGATCGCGCCCCCGGTGGGGAACCACACGCCGTCGCGGCCGTGCCGGAAGACGTCGGCGATGCCCGTGCCGAGCGCTCCGCGAAGCCGCGCGATGGGCGTGCGGGCCGCCCGCAGCAGGCCGGCGCCGCTCGTGCCGACCCAGACTCCCCCGGCGCCGTCGGCGTACAGCGAGCGCGCGCCCGCCGGCAGCGCCAGGCGCACCTGCGGCCGGGTCGCCGGGGCGCCGCCGGCAGGCGGGTCGAGCGAGAGCAGCTCTCCGCCCTGCGCGAACCACAGCGCGCCGCGGTCGTCCACCAGCAGGCGCTCGGGGAAGTCGCCCGGCCCCGCCGCGAGCGGGACGAACGCGCCGTCCTCGACGTGGCCGACCTGGCCCTCGCCGGCGATCCACAGCCGACCGGCGGGGTCGTCGCGGACGGCCGTCACGAGCAGCGGCGCGCCGTCGGCGGCCACGTCCTGCAGGTCGCCGCCGTCGAGCACCTTGAGTCCGTCGCCGGTGCCCAGCCACAGCCTGCCGGCGCGGTCGACGTGCAGGTCGAACACGGGGAGGTCGCGCGGCACGAGCGGGACGCAGCGGCCGTGGCGGAAGACGCTGAGCCCCTGGCCCGCGAACAGCAGGTCGCCGTCCGGATCCTCGAGCACGTCCCACACGGCACCCCCGGGCGCGCCGTCCTGGAACGACTCGAACCGGCCGTTCCGCAGCCGCACGACGCCGCGCCCCTCCGTGCCGAGCCACAGGTCGCCGGCGGCGTCCTCGTACAGCGAGACGATCCGGTTGGTGCCGAGCTCGGGGTGCTCGGCGATGGTGTACGTCTCGAAGCGGACGCCGTCGAAGCGCGCGAGGCCCCCGAAGGTCGCCAGCCACAGGTAGCCGTCGCGGGTCCGCGTGATCGCGTTGACCGTGTCCTGGGGGAGTCCCTCGGCGCTCGTCCACGCACGAGCGACGTACTCGGGGTCCAGCGGGAGCTCGGGCGCGCCGGCGGGGACCGGGACGCCGAGCGTGCACGCGAGACCCAGCCTCAGGAGGAGCGAGACCATGGGGCGGGTCGGCCGGGGCCGCGGGCCAGCATGACGCGGGTGCTCGGAGGCCACAAGGCGAGCGCGCCCCCCGACCCGTGGGTCAGCGCGTGGACCGGATCCGGGACGCGGGCAGCGCGGCCACCAGCGGCGCGCCCGGCTCGTCCGGTTGCACGACCCAGGCGGTGCGGTCCGCCATGTGGGCGCGCAGGTCGGCGTCCTCGCGGGGGCCCCTCTCCCGGACCCACACGACCGGCGCGGCGTCGACGTCGGCCGCGTTGAAGACCCACTCCTGGTTGATGTCGTGGTAGCGGCCGTAGCGCACGAAGACCAGGTGGCGGCCGCCGCGCTCGCGCAGCTCGCGCTCGACGCGCGGGCGCTCGTTCAGCGAGCTGTTCCGGCTGCGCGCGAGGTGCGGCCCGAGCAGCAGGCCCGCGTCGAGCAGCCCGGCGACGACCAGCGCCGCCGCGACGGCGCGGCCCGCGGGGAGGCGCGCCACCTCGCGCAGGCACGCGACGACCAGCACCACCAGCAGGGGCGTCGCCGGCGCGGCGTAGTGCTCGCCGACGTACGTCTCGACCACCAGCGCCGCGGCCAGCACGACCAGGGCGGCCGCGGCGAGGCGCATCCAGCGGTCGCGCAGCGCCCACGGCAGCGCCAGGAGCGCCAGGGCCAGGGCGCGCCCGGGGAAGAAGCTGCCGTACACGCGCAGCTTGTCGCCGGCGAGGTCGAGGAAGCCCGCGAGCGTCTGACCGCGTTCCCAGGGGGGTGCCGAGACGCGCGTGTAGAAGAGCTGGACGACCAGGTCGCCGTACTCCGGCTGCGGCGGCTTTGGCAGGAACAGGAAGTGGGGGACGGCCATGTACTGCCGCTCGTGAAGCACGTGCGGCATCGTCAGCGGGTCGCCCGTGACGGCGGCGTGGTACGCGCCCAGGAACGCGACCATGGCCGCCACGACCGCGGCGAAGGCGGGCAGCGCACTCCGCAGCACGGCCGCCCGCGGTGCGCCGCGGCGCAGCAGCAGCTGCCACGCCAGGGCGGCGAACACGAGCGCGCAGAGCACCAGGCCCTCGTACATGCGCGAGGTCGCCAGCATCCACGCGCCGAGGCCCAGGAGCGCTCCGTCGCGCGCGCGCGGCGCGCCACGGGCCAGCCGGCGCGCGGCGCCGAGCACGAGGGCCGCGCCGAGCATCGCGGGCGCGCCGCCCCAGAACGTCGCCCCCCAGCGCATCGCGAACTGCGGCGACAGCGCCGGCAGCAGGCCGGCCCAGAGCGCCCACCCCGCCGGCAGCCAGGCGCGCGCCATCCAGCAGGTCGCGGCGCAGGCCAGCGCAAACGAGAGCCACACGCCGACGACGGGCGCGCCTCCGAGCAGCCTGCCGAGGGCCAGGAAGGCGCCCTGCAGCAGCGGGTACTTGGACGCGTACGTCGGCTGGTGCAGGACGTGGAACGTCTCGAGGTGGCGCCAGAACGGGTGCGGCGGGTTGGCGAGCCGGCCGTGCAGCAGCGTGTCCGCTTGCAGCAGGTAGGAGAACTCGTCGTGCACGCGCGGCACGACCGGCAACACGCGACCCGCGCTCCAGGCCGAGAGCACCGCGACGGCGGCGACCAGCAGCAGCGGCGCCAGCGGCCGCGCGCAGAAGCGGGCGTAGGCCCCGGCGGGACCCGGCCCGCCCGCGGCGGGCGGCGGGGCGGGGGGGGAGGCGTGCGGGGAGTTCGCGACCACGGCCGGCGGCCCCCCGGCGCTCGAGGGGCGCGGGGCGGGCGCGGGATCGTACCAGCGCCCGCCGTGCCCGGTCTCCCGTCCGCCCCGAAGGCCGCCGGGCCGCCGCGCCACGGCGCGGCGGCCCGGTCACGATCTCCCGCGCGCGATCCGCGGGGTCACGGAGTCACGGCGCGATGGTGAACCGCACCGCGTCGCTGATCATGTCCCCGAACCCCGCCGGGTCGGCCGGGTCGCGTCCGCGCCACTGGGCGAACACGGTCTGGCCGGGGGTCAGCTGCGGGTCGAGGCCGCCCTGGATGCGCGCGTTGAAGTTGCGGCGCAGCGACCAGGCGCACGGGGGCGTGCCGGTCTGCTTCGGCGTCTTGTGCGTCAGCCGCACGTGGGGCGCCTTGATGCAGAGCTTGCCGCCGTGGAAGTTCAGGTTGGCCTTCTTGAACGAGTACCACAGCCGCCCGACCTCGTCGCCCACGTCGTTCGCCACGACCCGGAAGGGCTCCGTGGCCGTCGCGCTCGGTACGCCGGTGGTCGTGATGAACGGCACGCAGCCCAGGGAGCTGGTCTTGCCGGTGCAGTACGTCACGGGGCCGCTGCAGTCGGTGCGCCACTCCGCCAGCCGGCCGGACGGGTCGCCCACGTAGAGCGACGCGCCGGTCCCGTCCGGGTCGAACGCGGCGAACGCGCGACCCGCGGCCTGGACCACGCCGCCGGGAGCCGCGCTCCAGGCCGTGCCGTCCCACAGCGCCAGGTTCTGGACGGGGACTCCGCCCGCGTCCTGGAAGAACCCCGTGACGAGCAGCCGCTCGCCGCCGGCGACGCCGTCGTTCCACGCCCGCAGGCCGCGGACGGAGCCGTCGAGCCCGCTGGTGAGCGGGCTCCACGCCGCGCCGTCCCAGGAGGCGATGCGGCTCGCCGCCGTGCCGCCGACCTGCGTGAAGTCGCCCGCCGCGACCAGCAGCGGGGCGCCCGCGCCGGGGGGCGCGAACTCGACGAGCCGGCGCACGACGCCGGTCGTGCCCGCCACCGCGTTCCAGCCGAGGCCGTCCCAGCGCGCCAGGAACGGGCCCGAGCCGGCCGAGCCGTTGATGCTGCTGAAGCTGCCCGCGGCCCAGAGCGCCGGACCGCTGCCGTCGTCGTGGACCGCCAGGTCGAGGATGCGCGAGGAGAAGCTGCCGCTGCCGAAGAAGACCTCGGGCCCGAGCGCCGACCACGCGCTGCCGTCCCAGCGTGCGATCCACGAGGCGGGCACCCCGCCGGCCGTGTTGAAGTTGCCGGCCGCGTAGAGCTGCTCGCCGCCGCCGTCGTCGAACACCGCGAGCGCCTCGACGACCGCCAGCCCGTTCGTCCCGTTGACGCCCGTGCCGACCGGCTGCCAGCTCGCCCCGTCCCAGCGGGCCACGCAGCGCGAGGGCTGGGTGAAGAAGCCGCCGGCGTACAGGCTCGGGCCGCCGCCGCCGTCGTACACCGCGAGGTCGAGCACCTGCGGGACGCCCGTGCCCGGCGAGCCCGCGACGCCGTCGCCGGCGGCGCTCCACGCGGTACCGTCCCAGCGGGCCAGGGCCGCGGCGTCGGGCTCCGCGCCCGCGGTCGTGAACGCGCCGCCCGCGTAGAGCTGCTCGCCCGAGCCGTCGTCGAACGCGAGCAGCGCGTCGACCGACGCGTTCATCCCCTCGGTCGCGCCCACGCTGCTCCACCCGGTCCCGTCGAAGCGCGCGACGTGCGGCGCGGTCTTCCCGTCCGCCTGCTGGAAGCCGCCGCCCGCGAACAGCGACGGCCCGGAGCCGTCGTCGTGGGCCAGCAGCGTGGCGGCCGACACGTTCCCCGGCGGCACCGTCCACGCGCCGTCCCAGCGCGCGAGGCCGACGCCCGGCGGGCCGCCGACGGTGAACGCGCCGGTCAGGTACAGGCCGGGTCCCGTGCCGTCGTCGAACACCTCGAAGTCCGCCAGGTTGAAGGAGGCGGCCGTGATGCCCGCGCCGGCGGGGGACCACGAGCTCCCGTCCCAGCGCGCGACGCAGCTCGCCGCGACGCCGCCGACGGTCGTGAACTCGCCCGCGGCGTACAGCTCGGGCCCGCCGCCGACGTCGTACACGCCGAGGATCGACACGACGCCGTCGGTGGCGCCGACCGTGCTCCAGGCCGTCCCGTCCCAGCGCGCCACGAGGTTGCCGCCGGCGACGTACAGGTCGTCCCCGCCGCCGTCGTCGTAGACCTGCATGTCGCCGGAGGCGAGCTCGGCTCCGCCGGCCAGAGGGATCCAGTGCGTCCCGTCCCAGCGCGCGATGCCGTCGAGCGGCGCGCCGTCCGAGTTCGTGAAGAGACCCGAGGCGAAGAGCGTGCCGCCGGTGCCGTCGTCGAAGGGCTCGACGTCCGTGACGATCGACGTCAGCGAGCCGTCCTCGAGCCCCGCGCCCAGCGGCGACCACGTCGTCCCGTCCCAGCGCGCGATGCCCTCGACGAAGACCCCCGAGATCATGCGGATCTCGCCCGCGACGACCAGCACGTCGGTCCCGCCGTCGTTCCAGTTCGACATGGCGGTGATGCGCGGCGTCGGGTCGAAGAGGAGGTTCTGGAACGGCGCGCTGGGCGCGGTCCAGTGCTGGCCGTCCCAGCGGTAGAACCACTTCGTGCCGTCGTCGTCGGCGCCGCCGACGAACAGCGCGGTGCCGCCGCCGTCGTCGAAGGCCGCGCTGGCCGCGACGGAGATGGGGATCGACTCGTAGGGGAAGAGCTGCCCCCAGTCCGCGGCGCACTGCTGCGCGTCGGCCCGCTCGAGCTCCGTTCCCGAAGCCAGCGCCAGGGCCAGGGCCGGTCCTCGCATCCACGCGTTGCTCATGCTCGCCTCCGTGTCTCGTGGACTCCGGGTCGAGCCCGCCCTGCGCGCCGCAGGACCGCACTCGACCCGCTGCAGCCAGGATCGCGTTCCGGGCGGATCGCGTGAGGGCCTTTCCGGGGGATTCGGGCCCGGGGGCGGCTCAGGGGCGCTCGCGGGCCCCGGTTCCGGCGCGCCGCGGCCCGGGCCGGTCGAGTGGCCGGGCCGATCGACGCGCATCGCCGGAGTGCGGAGCCCCGGCCCCGGGGAGCGGATAGGTTGCGGGCATGGTCCTCCTGTTCGTCCTCGGCGTCGCCGCCGCCATGTTCGTGGTCGAGCGCGTCCGCACCGGTCGGCGCTGGCCCGTCGTGGCCGGCTGGTGGGGGCGCGCGGCCCTGCTGAACGGCGTCCAGGTCGGCGTGGCCGTGGCGGCGGGCGTGCTGTGGGAGCCGTGGCTGGCCGCCCGCCGGCCGTGGTCCGCGGACGGGCTGGGCACGGCCGGCGGAGCGCTCGTCGGCTACCTGGTGATCACCTTCGTGTACTACTGGTGGCACCGCGCGCGCCACGCGAGCCCGTTGCTGTGGCGCTGGCTGCACCAGGTGCACCACAGCCCGGCGCGCATCGAGATCGTGACGAGCTTCTACAAGCACCCGCTCGAGATCCTCGCCAACAGCCTGCTGTCCGCCTTCGTGCTCTTCGGCATCGTCGGCCTGGGGCCGGCGGCGGGCGCGCAGGCGATCCTGCTGACCGGTCTGGCCGAGCTCTTCTACCACTGGAACGTGCGCACGCCGCGCTGGGTCGGCGCCGTGTTCCAGCGGCCGGAGATGCACTGCGTGCACCACCAGCGCGACCACCACGCGCAGAACTTCGGCGACCTGCCGCTGTGGGACATGCTGTTCGGCACGTACCAAAACCCGCGCGCGTGGCAGGGCGCGTGCGGCTTCGGCGGCGACGCCGAGCTCCGGCTCGGCGCGATGCTGAGGGGCGAGGTGCTCGCGTGAGCGTCCTGCGCGACCCGCGCGCGCTGGCGCTGCTCGTGCTGGCGCTGCTGCAGATGGGCGGCGACGTGCTCGGGATCCGCGCGGCGAAGGGGCTGGGCGCGGCGTCCATGGCCTCGCCGGCGCCGCGCGTGTTCTCGGCGGTGCGCGGGCTCGAGACGTACTCGACGCGGTTCTTCCTGGAGTGGACCACGGTCGCGGGCGAGGAGCGCTCGGTGGAGCTGACCCCCGAGCTCGCCGCGCGCCTGCGCGGGCCGTACAACCGGCGCAACGTCTACGGCGCGGCGCTGGCCTACGGTCCGGTGCTCGCGACGGACGGTCGCACGCGCCCGCTGCTGGACGCCGTGCTGGACCACGCCCTGGGCGGGGACGCGCCCCTGCTGGCCGAGCTGGGCCTGGACGCGTCGGGGATCGCCGGCGCCGTGCGCGTGCGCTACGAACCGGTCGGCGGGGCCGACCTGGGGGACCTGCCGACGACGCTGACGGTGGGCCGGCCCGCAGCCGCGCCGGGGGAGGCGCCTTGAAGAACGGCTGGACCGGCGGGCAGTACAGCCTCTTCCGCGTCCTGCTCGGCGCGTACCTCGCCGTGCACCTCGCGTCGCTGCTGCCGTGGGGGACGGAGGTGTTCTCGAGCCGCGGCGTGCTGCCCGACGCGCACTCGAGCCCCCTGAACGGGCTGTTCCCGAGCGTCCTGTCCGTCGCCGACGCGCCCGCGGTCGTGGCCGCGCTGCTCGCCGCCGGCGTCGCCGCCGCGCTGGCGCTCGCGGCGGGCTGGCGCGATCGCTGGGCCGCGGTGCTGGTGTGGTACGTGCTGGCCTGCCTGCACGTGCGCAACCCGCTGATCGCGAACCCCAGCATGCCGTACGTCGGCCTCGTGCTCCTGGTCCACGCGTGCCTGCCGCGGGCGCCGTTCCTGTCCGTGGACGCGCGCGGCCGCGTCGACCCCGGCGGCGGCTGGCGGCTGACGCCGTCGCTGTTCGCCGTCGTGTGGATCGCCCTGGCGCTGGGGTACACGTACAGCGGCTGGACCAAGCTCGCGAGCCCGTCGTGGGTGGACGGCACCACGCTCGCGCGCGTGCTCGAGAACCCCCTGGCCCGACCCGCGGGCCCCGCCGCCTGGATGCGCGCGCTGCCCGACGGCGTCCTGCGCGTGCTGACGTGGGGCGCGCTCGGGCTCGAGCTCGTCTTCGCGCCCCTGGCCCTGTTCCGGCGCGCGCGCCCGTGGATCTGGGGCGCGCTGATCGCGATGCACCTCGGCATCCTGGCCACGATCGACTTCGCCGACCTCACCCTGGCCATGGTGGTCGTGCACGCCTTCGCCTTCGACCCCGCCTGGGTGCGGCCGCGCCACGCGGAGCGCTGCGACACGGTCTTCTACGACGGCACCTGCGGCCTGTGCCACGGCTTCGTGCGCCTCGTGCTGGCCGAGGACACGCGCGGCGACGCCGCGCCGCGCTTCCGCTTCGCGCCGCTGCAGGGCGACGAGTTCGCGCGCCGCGTCCCGCCGGACCGCGCCGCCGGTCTGCCCGACAGCGTCGTCGTCGACGCCCCCGAGGGCCTGCTCGTGCGCAGCGACGCCGCCGTGTACGTGCTCCTGCGCCTCGGCGGCCTCTGGGGCCTCGCCGGCCGCGCCCTGCGCCTGCTCCCGCGAGGCGTCCGCGACCGCGGCTACGACGCCGTCGCGCGCGTCCGCCGCAGCCTGTTCGCCGCGCCGGCGGAGGCCTGCCCGCTGATGCCCCCCGAGCTGGGCTCGCGCTTCTCGGGCTGAGCCGCGCTCAGCCCGCGGGCTGGGAGAGGCGCTCGCGCCAGGCGGCCTGGACGGGTTCCTGGTCGGGCCACTGCTCGGCGGCGAGGGCCAGGTACAGCGCCAGGTCGTCTGCGCCGTGCTCGGCCTCGAGCTTCTTCAGCGCGTCCGGCAGCTTCGCGGGGTCCGGGGCGGCGTCCTCGGCCTCGATGATGCCGTCCTCGTGCGCGACGCCGGTCTCGTCGAGGAAGCCCAGCACGAGGTCCTTGTGGTGGCGCATGAGGTAGGTGCCGAACAGCTCGTAGAGCAGCTCCGCGTTCTTGGTCCGCTCGAGCACCAGGCGCGCGCGCTTGGCCCGCTTCTCGAGCGGCAGCTTCACGACCGCCTGCGGGCGGAAGCGCAGCGCGGCCGCGACCTGGCCGTCGAGCGGGCCGACGCCGCGGTCGGTCAGGCTCTCGTAGATGGCGAAGAAGCGCTCGTCGGTGAGCTGGGCGAGGTGTTCGAGGACGGGCATGGCGTCGGAGGGGCTGGGGGCGCGGAGGGGCGCCGAGTCTACTTCGCCGCGGGAGGGGGTCCAGCCGGCCGGGCGCCGCGGCGTCCCGAGGGGGCGCGGGGCGGCGGGGAGAGGGGTTCGGGTCCGGGGCGGGTGGTATCGTGCGTCCACGCCGCCGCGCCGCCCGCGGACGGACGACGCATGGCGCACCTCCGACGACCGTCTCCGCCCTCCCGGCCGGCCGCGATCCTGGCCGGCCTGCTGGCGGTTGCCGCCCCGGCGCCGATCGCCGCCGGAGCCGCGGCCGCGCCCGGCGAGCTCGCCCCGCCGCCGGCGCTGCCGCGCGCGCCCGCCGAGGGCGAGCTGGTGCACGTCGTCGAGGGCGACGCGCCCGGGGACTGGTTCGGCTTCGCGGTGGCCGCGCTCGGCGACGTCGACGGCGACGGCGTGCCGGACTTCGCCGTGGGCGCGCACCAGAACGAGAACTGGGGCAAGCGGCCCGCGCCGGACGCGGAGCCCGGCTACGTGCGCGTCTACTCGGGCGCGGACGCGCGCGAGCTGTACACGCTGCGCAGCTCGGGCAGCGCCAGCATCGACGGCACGGACGACCACTTCGGGCACTCGATGACGTCGATCGCCGACCTGGACGGGGACGGCGTGCGCGAGCTCGTCGTGGGCGCGTACCTCTACGACGCCGGCGACGACGACCCCGAGTCGGTGGACGAGAACACCGGCGGGGTGTTCGTGTTCTCCGGGGCGACGGGCGCGCTGCTGCACGTCGCCGGGGGCGCGGAGTGGGGGGACCGCTTCGGCTACTCGCTGGCCACGCTGCCCGACCGCGACGGGGACGGGCGCGAGGACCTGCTGGTCGGCGTCGAGAAGGCCGACTGGGCCATCGGCAACCAGGGCAGCGTCGAGGTGCGCTCGACGGCGACGTTCGAGCGCCTGCTGCGCGTCGACGGGCCCGCCGAGAACGCGCACCTCGGCTGCAGCGTCGCGCCGGTGGGGGACCTCGACGCCGACGGCGTCGCGGACTTCGTCGCGGGCGCGTTCATGTACTCGCGCCGGAACCCCGACGGCGAGGGCCGCGTCGAGCTGTTCTCCGGCGCGGAGGGGCGCCGGCTCGTCGCCTGGACCGGCGACGCGCGCATGGACCACCTCGGCTACTGCGTGACCGGCGTCGACGACGTCGACGGCGACGGCCTGGACGACGTGGCCGCGGGCGCGCGCCAGAGCGACTGGGTCGGCGGCTTCTCCGGGCCGGGCCTGGTGCGCGTGTTCTCGACGCGCGACGGGGCGCTGCTGCGCGAGCGGTGGGGCGCCGCCGACGGCGACCAGCTGGGCTGGACCCTGGCGCGCTCGAGCGACCGCGACGGCGACGGCCGCGGCGACCTGCTGGCCGGCGCCCCCGCGGCGGTGTCCGTGAACCGCGAGCGCATGACCGACCGGCCCGGGCGCGTCGTCCTGTTCGCCGGGCCGGATGGACGCGCGGCGCGCGTGGTCGAGGGGCTCGAGCCCAACGACCAGTTCGGCGCCTCGCTCGCGGAGCTGGGCGACCTCGACGGCGACGGGCTCGCCGAGGTGCTCGTCGGCGCTCCCGAGAACGTCATCGGCCAGTCGCGCCCGGGCTACGCCGCCGTGCTGTCGGGGCGGCTCTTCGCCGTCGACCCCGCGGCCGAGCTCGCGCGCGACTTCGCGGCCGTCCTGGCCGAGCTGCACCGCGCCGAGCAGGGCGGCGCGCCGGTCGCGGCCGCGCGGCTCGACTGGCTGCACCACGCCGCGCTGTGGCGCTGGGTCCGCGGCGACGCGGCCGACGACGTCGGGGGGTCGTGGATGCAGCTGGTGCTCCGGATCCACGGCGCGGGCGTCCTCCAGGGGATCGAGCGCGAGCCCTGGATCGCGCGCGCCGCGCGGGCCGCGCGCGACCTGCGCGCGCGCGGGGACCTCGACGGGGCGCGCCGCCTGGTCGTCGCCTCGCGGGCGGCCCGGCCGGGGTCGACCGAGCGCCAGCTGCTCGTGCTGGAGGGGCTCGACCTGGGCCGCTCGGGCGGGCGCTGGGACGAGAGCGTGGCGCTGCTCGAGGACCTCGGGAGCCGCCTCGCGGACGGCGCCGCCGGCGCCGAGGGACCTCCCGACGAGGCCCGCGCCCGCTGGCTCCTGCAGGCCGCGGACCTCGCGCTCGCGCTCGCCAGCCCCGGGCGCGCCGGCGAGCTGCTCGAGCAGGCCGAGCGCGTGGCGAGCGCCCTGCCCGAGCGGCGCGCGCGGCGCCGCGCGCTGGTGGACGTGTTCGTGGCGCGCCTGGCCCTGGCCCGCGCGCGCGGGACGCCCGAGGACCTGCGCGCCGCCCTCGCGCGCGCGCAGGGCGTGCTGGGGTACGCGGGGCCCGCGGGGCGCGACGGGTCGAACCTGACGCCCGACCAGCGCGCGGCCGTCCTGCTCGAGTACGCCCTGGGCGCGGCGGAGGTCGAGCGGCGCGCCGGGGGCGGGGAGGGCTCGGCCCTGCCCCTGCTGGACGCGGTGCTCGCGACGCACGACCTCGCGCCCGAGCGCGAGCGCCGCGCGCGGATGGGGCGCGCCGCCGTGCTGCTCGACCGCGGCGGCGGACCGTCGCTGGACCGGGAGCTCGCGGCGATCGCGCCGCTCGCGCGCGCCGCCACGTCGGTGCTCGGCGCGGAGGCGACGACCGACGCGCAGCTCGAGCTGTTCGCGCTGCGCGCGCGCGCCGCGCGGGCCGGCGCGGACCGGGCGCAGCGTCTCGAGCGGCTCGAGGTCGTCTTCGCGCGCCTGCTCGAGCGCTCGCGGGTCGGCGACGCGACCGCGCCGCCCTCGCCCGCGCGCGACGACGCGCTGGCCGCGCTCGTCGATCTGTGCCTGGCGGTGGACGGCCCCGAGCGCGGCGCGGCTCGCGCGCTCGGCTGGGTGCTGCGCGCGGAATCCCTCCGCCCGCTGGCCCGGCGCCTGGACGCGCCGGAGGCGACGCTGGCGCGCGTGCAGCGCGCGCTCGTGCCCGCGGACGGCGGCCTGCTCGTCCTGCTGCCGGGCGAGGACGGCGCGCACGCGTTCGCGGTCGAGCGGCGCCGCGTGACGCAGATGGGCACGCAGATGCACGCCCGTGCGAACTACCGGCGCGTCATCGAGATCCTGCGCAGCGGCGCGCTCGGCGAGATCGAGGCCGCGCACGCGTG
>JAUIDW010000420.1 GCA_030428395.1 bacterium
GCCCGAGGCGCTGCCGGCGACCGACCAGCTCGTGGCCGACGCCGAGCTGCGCCGCGCGGTCGCCGCGGCCGTGCTCGAGCTGCCCGAGCCGTGGCGCACGACGGTGCTGCTGCGCTACCACCGCGGCCTGACCTCGCGCGAGATCGCCGCGCGCGCCGGCGTGCCGGCGGCGACGGTGCGCGGCCGGCTGAAGCGCGGGCTCGAGCTCCTGCGCGAGCAGCTCGAGCCCGCGGGGGCGGACGAGCGCGCGACGTGGCTCGCGGGGCTCGCCGCGCTGGCGGACCTCGGCGGCGGCGCGGGCGCCCCCGGAGGCGAGGCGGACGCGACCGCGCAGGTCGCGCGCGGGGCGGGCGACGCACACGGCGCGGCGCGAGGTGCGGCGGGGAGCGCCGCGGCGTCGGCCACGGTCCTCGGAGGCACGCTCGTGGGAAGCAAGCTCGGGCTGGCGGCCGGCGGGCTCGCCGCGCTGGCGGTGGTGGCGACGGTGTGGGGCGCGCTCGGGCGCCCGGAGGTCGAGCCGCGGCGGGCGTCGGCGCCCGTCGCGGAGAGCGCCGCGGCCCTGCGGGCTCCGCGGGACGGCGGGGACTCGACCGGAGCGGGCGCGGCGGCCGCCGTCGCGACGCCCGGACGCGTCGAGGCGCCCCCCGCGGCCCCGGCGGCGGAAGCGGCCGCCCCGCTCGCCTACCGCGGCGCGGTGCTGCGCCACGACGGGACGCCGATCGCCGGCGCGAGCTGGACGCTGCGCGCGCCCGCCGACGGGTACGGGGAGGGCGCGGTCCTCGCCGCCGGCGTCGCGGGTGCCGACGGGCGCTTCGAGCACCTCGTCGAGCCGGAGGACCCGCCGTCCGCCGTCCTGGAGCTGCGCGCCGAGGGCTTCCGCCAGCGGGTCTCGAAGGGCGTCGAGCCCACCGCGGACGCGTGGGGCCCCGGCTACCCCCTCGACTGGCTCGTCGCGCTGCACGGCGTCGTGCTCGACGCGGAGACCGGCGCGCCGATCGCCGGCGCGCACGTCGCGCTCGAGTCGAGCCCCGGCGAGGCGACCTCCGCTCCCGACGGCTCCTACCGCGGCCCCGCGATCGCCGTGCCGGGGGTCGTGCACGTGCGCGCGGCGCTCCCCGGGCACGTCCCCGCGGAGCTCGACGTGCGCATCGACCGCCCCGAGCAGGCGCGGCTCGACCTCCGGCTCGAGCGCGGCGTCCCCCTCGACGTGCGCGTCGTCGACCGCGAGACGGGCGCGCCGGTCACGGATGCCACGATCGACCTGGACGACTGCCAGCCGGCCTTCGCGCGGACGGGCCCCGACGGCCTAGTCGCGGTGCACGTGCGCGCCGGCGAGCGGCCGCACCTGACGGTGCGCGCGCCGGGGTACTGCCCCACGGGCTGGCGCGTCCCCGGCGACGGCCGGACGGCGCAGGTCGTGCCGCTCGTGCGGCCCGCGTGGGTCGAGGGCACGGTCGTCGACGAGGCCGGCGCGCCGGTGCCGGACGCGTACGTGCTCGCGTTCCGCGAGGACACCTACCACGACGTCGAGGTCGGCCCGGCGGACCGGGAGCGCTTCGACCTGCCCGAGCGCGCGACGTACGGCGTCGGCGTCGTGTGCGGCGAGGAGCCCGGCGCGGCCACGACCGACGCGGCCGGGACCTTCCGCGTGGCGGTCCCCCCCGGCGCGAGCCCCGTGCTGGTCCGCGCGGTCTGCGGCGCGCGGGCCCCCGTACGCGTCGGGCCGTTCGAGGCGAGCGCTCCGGGCCAGCGCGTGCCGGTGCACCTGCGCCTCGGGCGCGCCGGCGCGGTCGACGTGCGCGCGACGCTCGGAGGACAGCCGTGGTCCCAGGCGGAGGTGCTCTGGGAGCGCTCCGGAGGTTCGCGCGGCGCCCGTGCGTACACGGACGAGGACGGCCGCGTCCTGTTCGACCGCGTCCCGGCGGAGCGCGTCCGGCTCGTGCTGCGCACCTCGCACGGCAAGGTGATGGCCCGCGCCGAGGTCGACGTCGTCGCCGGCGAGACCGTCGCGCACGTCTTCGAGCTCGAGCAGGAGCTCGACGTGCTGGCCGGCCTCGTCGTGACGCCCGACGGCGAGCCCCGCGCGCACCTGATGGTCGGCGCGGACGCGACGACCGGGGAGTTCCGCGGCGGCGCCCTGACGGGCGCGGACGGCCGCTTCGAGGTGCAGGTCTTCGCGGACCTCGTCTACCGCGTCTCCGTCGGGGAGCACGCCTCCTTCTACTCCCCGCGGCAGTGGGTCACCGTCGAGGACGTCCCCGCGGGGACGCGCGACCTGCGGATCGTCTACGCGGAGCCCCGCCGCGTGCGCCTCGCGCTGAGGGACGCGGCCACCGGCGCGCCGGCGGACGTCCGGCACGAGGACGGCTGGGCCGTGCAGTGGAAGGCCTCGCAGGACGAAGCGTTCACGCGCTACGACGGCGTGCTCCCCGGCACCGACGGCGTGCTGGAGCTCGGGCTGCCGGGCGAGCGCGTCGACGTGTCGCTGCGCTTCTCCGCGGACGGCTACGCGCCGGCGGTCGTGCGCGGGCTCGCGCTCTCCGACGACCCCGCTCCCGAGCCGGTGCCGGTGGACCTGGACCGCGGCCTCTCCGCGACGGTGCGCCTCCGCCCCGCCGACGGCGTCGACGGGGACGCGCCGCACCACGTGCTGTTCCTCTTGCACGAGGACGAGCGCGGCCTCGTGCACGGGCCGTACGCGGACTGGGACCCCGCGGGGAACCACCGCGTCGGCGGCGTGCGCCTCTGGCTCGGCGACGGCGGGCTCCTGCAGCGCCTGCTCGAGATCGACGAGGGTCCGCAGCACCGCCGCGGGCTGCGCCCGGGCCGCTACGAGCTCGTCGCGCTGCCCGCCACCGTCACCTTCGAGCCCGCGACCTTCGAGCTGACCGGGGACGGCCAGGCGATCGACGTCGCCTGGCGCCCGCGGTGAGCCTCAGCGCGCCTGCTCGACGACCAGGACCTGGTCGGCGGGGACGTCGGTGAGCTCGGTGGTCGTGCCGTCGGGCCAGTGGACCACCAGGCGGTCGGCGGTGGTCGCGGGGCCCAGGCCGAAGGTGAGGGTGGACTCGGACTGGGAGAGGTAGCTCTTGAAGGGCATGGTGCGCAGCTCCTGGCGGGTGCCGCCGGCCTCCAGGAGCACGCGGGCGCCGATCGCGTCGCGGTTGGCGGGCGGGCCGACGAGGCGCACGCGCAGCCCGTGGTGGCCGAGGGCCTGGTCGTTGCGCAGCAGGCGCGGTGGGCCGCCGGTCTGGGTCAGGACGAGGTCCTGGTCGCCGTCGCCGTCGAGGTCGGCGCAGGCGACGCCGCGGCCGACGAGCGGTCGCGCGAGGTCGCCGAGCCGGTCGGGGGCGACCTCGACGAACGTGGCGCGCGCGTCGGGGCCGGCGTTCCAGAAGAGCTGCGCCGGCTGGGCGTAGGTCTGGCTCTTCTGCACCTTCTCGATCTCGTCCTCGAGGTGGCCGTTGGCCTGGACGAGGTCCTGGCGGCCGTCGAGGTCGGCGTCGAGGAAGCACAGGCCGAAGGACAGGCGCACGCGCGTCGGGCGCCCCAGGCCGTCGACGATGGCCTGGTCGGTGAAGCGCCCCGAGCCTCCCGGGGCGACGAAGAACGACGTCATCTCGTTGGCGAAGTTGCCGATGGCGATCGCCAGGTCGTCGTCGTTGCGGTACCGGGCGGCGTCGATGCCCATGGCGCCGGTCGAGTTGCCGCTGCGGTCGAAGGCGAGGCCCGCGTCGGAGCCGCGCTCCTCGAACGTGCCGTCGCCCAGGTTGCGGTAGTAGAAGTTGCGGACGGTGTCGTTCGCGACGACGAGGTCCAGCCGGCCGTCGCCGTCGACGTCCAGCGGCAGGCAGCCGAGGGCCTTGCCCACCGGGACGCCGGTGGCGTCGCTCGTCACGTGCAGGCCGGCGTCGGCGGCCACCTCGACGAAGGTCCCGCCGTCGTTGCGGTACAGGTAGGGCTGGGCGCCCTCGAAGTTGGTCGGCGGCCCGTAGGCGCGGCCCAGGCCGACCAGGCGGAAGTC
>JAUIDW010000421.1 GCA_030428395.1 bacterium
CGAACACCAGCAACCCCGCCATCAGCTCGCGCAGGACCTCGTCCGTCAGCGGCTCCAGCCCCACGCTCTCGACACAGCCCACCTCCTCGAGAGCCACGATCTGCTTGCTCAACAGCGGCTGGTTGGACAGATGCACGTCACAGACCGTCATCAAGACCAACACCGGCAAGCCGTGACGCCGTCGGGCGTCCAGCAGGTGCGCCGCCGCTCCGGCCAGGGCGATCGTCGCGCCGACCCCGTCGCGCGTCGTGCCGGCGAGGTCGGCGACCAGCGCGCGGCCGCCGGTCAGCGCGTTGAAGAGCGCGCTCTTGCCGGCGTTCGGCGCGCCGGCGAGCACGACGCGCGGCAGCCCGGTGGCCGGCGCGCGGCGCTCCTCCCAGGCGCGCGCCTCCGCCAGCCGCGCGGCGACGTCGTCGGCGCGCGCGACGAGCTCCGCCGCGGGCACGTGCCCGGTGTCGGTCTCGTCGAAGTCCAGGCTGGCCTCGCACAGCGCGCGCAGGGCCTCGAGCCGCTCGCGCAGCGCGGCCAGGCGCTCGTCGAGGCCGCCGGCGAGCAGCGCGCTGGCCGCGCGGCGCTCGTCCTCCGAGCGCGCGGTGACGAGCGCGAGCACGCCCTCCGCACGCGTCAGGTCCAGGCGCCCCGCGGTGAACGCGCGGCGCGTGAACTCGCCGGGCTCGGCGGCGCGCGCGCCCAGCGCCAGCACGCGCCGCAGCGCGGCGGCGAGCAGCGGCGGCGAGCCCGGCAGGTGCAGCTCGGCCACGTCCTCGCGCGTGTAGGACCGCGGGCCCGGCATCCAGAGCAGCAGGCACGGCTGCGTCCCCGCCCCGTCGTCGAGGCGCCCGGCCACGACCCCGCGCGCGCCGCGGGGGTCGAAGGCCGCGCCGTCCGCGGTCCGGAAGGCCGCCGCGACGACCGCGCCGGCGTGCGGGCCGCTGAGGCGCACGACCCCGCGCGCGCCCGGTCCGGGGGGCGAGGCGATGGCGGCGATCGTGTCGTCCGGCGGCGCGCTCGTCGGGCTCAGCGGGACCTCCCCGGGGCCGGCGCGCCCCTACCGCGACGCGTGCTTGCGCTTGGAGCCGCCGCGCGGGCCGGGGCCCTTGCCCTTGCCGCCGCGCCCCTTGCCGCCGCGCTGCATGCCCTGCATGCGCTTCTGCTGCTCGAGCTGCTTCTCGGCCAGCTTCGCGAGGAACCCGGGCTTGGCCGGCTGCTCGGAGTCGTCGATGGGCCACTTCTTCTTGATCACCGACATCTCGACGATGCCCAGGGTCGACGACGTGATCATGTAGAGCGACAGGCCGGCCGCGTAGTTGTAGAGGAACACGCCGAACACGATCGGCATGAACATCATCATCTTCTGCATGCGCGCCGCCTGCTCGTCGGCGGGCTTCGGCATGAAGCGCTGCTGCAGGATCATCAGCGTCATCATGATCAGCGGCAGCACGTTCAGGTACTCGATCGTGCCGACGAACGGCAGGTGCGTGTCGAGGTTCAGGTGCAGCAACCGGTCGGGCGCGGACAGGTCCGTGATCCAGCCGTAGAACGGCGCCTGGCGCAGGTCGATGCTGGTGCGCAGCGCGGTGAAGAGGCCGAAGAACACCGGGATCTGCAGGAACATCGGCAGGCAGCCGCCGAGCGGGGGCATGGCGCCCTCCTTCTGCATCAGCTCGCCCTGGGCCTTGCGCAGCTTGGCGGGGTCCTTCTCGTAGCGCTTCTTCAGCTCCTCGATCTGCGGCTGGAGGCGCTTCATCTTCTTCGAGTAGCGCGCCATGGCCGTCTGCGAGCGGCGGTTCAGCGGGAACAGCAGCGCCCGCATGGCGAACGTCAGCAGGATGATCGCGACGCCCCAGTTGCCGACCACCGACTGCACGCTGCGCAGGACGACGAGCAGCAGCTTGGCGATGCTCTCGACGCCCGGCAGGAAGGCCTTCAGGTCGCCGTGCACCAGGCCCAGCAGGTCCTCGGAGACCGCCTCGAGCTCGGCGGGCTTCTTGGGCCCGGCGTAGGCGCGGTAGCGCAGCGTGCGGACGCCGTCGTCGCCGGGCAGCGTGGTGGCGACCTGCAGGTCGGTCACCGGGAACATCCAGGCCTTCTCGGTCTGCTCGTCGCGGGCGTGCTCGCCGTCCCAGGCGTCCCGCCAGCTGGCGCCGCGCAGGCTGGCGACGCTGTGCGGGTCGGTCGGCTCGGCCCGCAGGACGAGCGCGAAGTACTTGTTCTCGACCCCGCCGAACCCGAACGGCCCGTTGCCGACGCGGAACGCCTCGGCCTCGCGCCGGCGGCCGTCGCCGCTGCGCTTGGTCGACTTGACGACCAGGGCGTCGTCCGGCTCGGTGCGGCCCGCCGCGATCGCCAGCGGCTCGACGTAGAAGCGATCGCCGACCTCCTGGGGCACGACCTCGGCCGGCGTCAGCTCGAACTGCACGGGCCCGGTCTTCGGCAGGCCCTCGTCGTGGATCTCGAGCTCGAGGCGGAGCTCGTAGGAGTCGGGCACGTGCAGCACGCGCTTCACGAAGCGCGCCCCGGTCCCGGGCGCGTACTCGAACTCGACCCCCGCCGGGGCGTCGGCGCCGCCCAGCACGCGCGCCACCCAGAGGGCCTGGTCGAGCGGCTCGTCGGGCAGGGCCAGCGCGCGGCTCGAGGCCTGCGTGCGCAGGGCCAGCGACCCGGAGAGGTCGTCGCCCGACCGCGCGGGCTGCACGACGACGGCCCAGTTCGCCGGGTCGCGCTTCTCCGCGGCGCTCAGGCGCTCGCGGACGTACCAGTCGCCCAGCCGCAGCTCGCGGAGCAGCGCCCCGCGGTTGGTGAACACGGCGTGGAACGAGCCCCGCTCGCCCGGCGTCCCGAAGGTCAGCTCGAGCTCGCGCTCCGCGTCGGCGCGCACGACGGCGCCGACCGGCTGGAAGGCGGGCGCGGGGCTCGCCGGCTCGACCGTCGCCGCGGAGGTCCCCGGCGGGGACGCGTCCGCGCCGGCGGGCGCCTCGGTGGAGGCGCCTTCCTCCGACGCGGCGACGTCCGCGGCTCCCGCTCCCGCCCCGTCCTCCTCCGGCTCGGCCGGCGGCTTCACGAAGAGGCTCCAGGCCATCAGGACCAGGAACGAGAGGACCAGGGCGATCGGCAGGCGCTTCTCCACGGGCGGGTCGATTCCGGTTGGGGTGGGCGTCGGGGCGAAGGAGCGGGGCGCGGTCAGCGGCCCTCGGCCAGGCGGGCGGCCAGGTACTCGGGGAGCGCGTCGACGGAGCGGATGTCCGCCATCGCCTGCTCGACGTCGTACTCGAGGCGCACGAAGCTGAGGCCGCGACCGTCGTAGATGGCGTAGGAGAGCCGCGTGTCCCCGTCGCGCGGCTGCCCGACCGAGCCGACGTTGACGATGGCGCGGTTGCCGTCGAGCTCGCCGAGGTCGTAGGGCCCCTCGGTGTCGCGCGGCCGGTAGAGGCGGCCGTCCTCGAAGTAGACCGCGGCGACGTGGCTGTGCCCCACGAAGCACACGCGCCCGTCCATGCAGGCGAAGTTGGCCGCCATCTTCTCGGGGTCGCGGATGTGCGAGGGCAGCATGTACTCGCGCACGGGGTCCCGCGGCGAGCCGTGGGCGTAGAGGACGTCGTCCTCCTGGACCAGCGGGCTGAGGGAGTCGAAGAAGTCCCAGTAGTCGTAGCCCTGCTCGCGCGCGACCCCCGCGCTGAACTGGTCGCGCGTCCAGTCGATCGCGGCGCGCGCGTTCGGGTTGAAGTCCTCGCCCGAGTTCAGCAGCGCGTGCTCGTGGTTGCCCAGCAGGCAGAAGCCGGGCTGGAGGCCGTGCTCGCCCGCGCCCTCGCCGCAGTGGTCGACCACGAGGTCCACGCACTCCCGCGGGGAGCCCCCGTAGCCCACCACGTCGCCGAGGCAGACGATCCGCTCGACCTTCCGCTCCAGCGCGTCCGCCAGCGCGGTCCGGACCGCGGGCAGGTTCGCGTGGAGGTCGGAGACGATGGCGGTGCGGGGATAGGGCACGGGCGGGTCCGGGGCCC
>JAUIDW010000038.1 GCA_030428395.1 bacterium
CTGCTCGCGCGCGACCTGGTCGAGCTGCTCGCCGCCGCGGGCGTCGCGGCCCAGCGAGTCGAGGGGGTCGAGGGGGCCGACGGAGCCGCCGCGCTCCCCCCGGGCGGGCGCCCCGGCGAGCCGGTGCTCGTGGGGGTGGGCCGGGACCCCGCGCGGGGCGCGCCCCCCGGCTGCGGCCACGTCCACCTGGAGGTCGAGCGGGACCTGGCCCTCGCGCGCCTGGCCTCCCGGGAGGCGCTGGAGCTCGGCCCGGTGCGGGCCCGCGAGGCCGCCGCCGAGCGCTGGCCGGGGTCGCCGAGGGGCGCCCTGGGCCCCCGTCCGGCCCCGGGGGCCATCCGGCTGGACGGCGGCCGACCCCTGGCGCCCGGGATCCCGGCCGCCGGCGGACCTTGAACGGCGGCCGGGGCGGGCGCTAGGATTCCGCGCTTGTCCTGGCGGAGCCGAGGGGCGCGCGACCCCCCCGGAAGATCCGCCCCGCGACCCGGCGAGGCGCTCCCCGCGATCCCGCGCCGGCGCCCGCGCGCTCCCGCCGCCGCGCGTCCGCCCACCGCACGACCCCTGGTCCACCCGAGGTCTCTCCTCCGCATGGAACTCTCACTGCCCCAGCGCCTGCAGAAGTCGGTCTCCGGTTCCTTCCACAAGACCGCCCTCCTGCAGAAGCGCGTGCGCGAGCTGATCCGCGGCGCCGCGCCCCTCATCGAGACGCGCGAGCGCAACCCGATCAAGATCGCCTTCCTCGAGATGGAACGCGGCCTGATCGAGCTCATCCCCGACGAAGAGGTCCCGCCGCCCACGATCGGCTAGCGAAGCTAGCCGATCGTGAGCGACCCGGCCGGCCAAAGGCCGGCCCCGTCGCGTACGAACTCCCGAGCGCCTCCGACGACCGGCATGGGCCGGCCCCGTCGCGCACGAACTCCCGAGCGCCTCCGACGACTGGCATAGGCCGGCCCCGTCGCGCACGAACTCCCGAGCGCCTCCGACGACCGGCATGGGCCGGCCGCGTCGCGTACGAACTCCCCAGCGGCAACGACGACCGGAACAGGCCGGCCCCGTCGAGCACGAGCTCCCCGAGCGGCAGCGGCCCCACCCCCGCGTCGCGGCCGTCGGGCGCGCGTGAGCCTCCCGGCCGCCGACGGCTCCCCCCACGTGCCGGGCGGGCCGGGCCGCACACGCTCCGGGTGCGACGGTACATTGGGGCGCGCGCGGCGCGCGGTCGGCGTCGCGTCCCTCCCCGTGGACTCCTCGAATCCGCAGCCCCTCCGGCCGGAGCAGCAGCTCGCCCGCCGCGGTGGGCTCGCGGAGCTCCTGTGGCCCGCGGCGTGGCTGTACGGCGGCGTGGCGCGCCTGCGCAACGCGGCCTACGAGCGCGGGTTCCTCCCGAGCTTCCGGCTGGAGGCGCCCGTCGTGTGCGTCGGCAACCTGACGGCGGGGGGCACCGGGAAGACGCCGTTCACCGTCTGGGTGTGCCGCGAGCTGGAGCGCCGCGGGCTGCGGCCGGGCGTGCTCTCGCGGGGCTACGGCTCGACCGACGGCGGCCCCAACGACGAGACGCGCGCCCTGGCAGCGGTGCTGCCGGGGACGCCCTGCGTCCAGGACGCCGACCGCGTGCGCGGCGGCGAGCGGCTCGCCACGCGGCACCGCGTCGACGTCGTCGTGCTCGACGACGGGTTCCAGCACCGCCGCCTGCGGCGCGACCTGGACCTCGTGCTGGTGGACGCGACGCGGCCGTGGGGGCTCGCGCCCCCGCCCGGGGGAGGGGCGCCGGTTCGCGCCATGCTGCCGCGCGGGCTGCTGCGCGAGCCGCCGTGCGGGCTCGCGCGCGCCGACGCCGTCGTCGTCACGCGCGCGGACCAGGTCGACCCGGCGACGCTCGAGGCCCTGCTCGAGGAGCTGGCCGAGCGGGCCCCCGGCCGCGGCATCGCGACCGCCGCGCACCGGCCGAGCCGGCTCCACGACGCCGCGGGCAGCGACCTGGGGCTGGAGTCGCTGTACGGTCGCGAGGTGGACCTCGTCAGCGGCATCGGCAACCCCGAGGCGTTCGAGGCGACCGTGCGCCGGCTGGGCGCGCGGGTCGCGGAGCACCGGCGCTTCCCCGACCACCACGCCTTCGCGCCCGGCGACCTCGCGGGCCTCGGCGGGGCCGGGCGCTGGATCGTGGCCACGACGAAGGACGCGCCCAAGCTGCCGACGATCGACGCGCCCGTGGTGCTGCTCGAGGTCGAGATCGCGATCCTCACGGGCGCGCCGGTGCTCGCGGCGCTGCTCGACTCGCTCCCGACGGGCCGCCAGGCGCGCGAGCGCCGCGCGCTGCACGAGGGCCTGCATGGCTGAGGGCGTACGCGCCGCACCGCCGCCCGCGCGGGGGGAGGAGACCGTCTGGCCCACGCCGTGGGTGCCCGTGGAGGGCGACCGCGACGGCGTGCAGGCGCACCTCGAGTACTGGGCCCTGCGCGCCGTGCTGGGGGTCGTCGCGCGCCTCCCCGGCTTCGCCGCCCGGGGCCTGGCGGCGGGCATGACGCGCGCCTGCCACGCCCTGGACCGGCGGCGCACCGAGAGCGCGCGGGCGTTCCTGCGGCAGGCCTACGGGGACCTCCCGGAGGACGAGCTCGAGCGACGCGTGCGCGCCGCCTGGAGCTACCTCTGGGACCTCACGCTCGAGACGGTCACCTTCGACCGCCACTACACGGGCGACCCCGCCGACCACTTCGCGCACGAGATCGCGCCGCGCGCGCGGGCCGTGATGGAGGGCGGCGGCGGAGCCGTGCTCGTCACCCCACACCTCGGCAGCTGGGAGTTCGCGGCGCTCGGGCTGCAGACCCTGGGCATGCGCGCGGTGTACGCCATCTCCAAGCCGCCGCGGAACCGCCCGCTGTCGCGCTACGCGCAGCGCCTGCGCGACCGGCGCGGGCTGCGCCTGATCCCGCGCAAGGGCGCGGTCAGGATCGCGGTCGAGGCCCTGCGCCACCACGCCGCGCTCTGCATCATGATCGACCAGAAGCCGCGCCGACGCTGGGTCGAGGCGCCGTTCTTCGGGCGCCCGGCGCGGTGCGACCGCTCGGCGGCGGTGCTGCTCAAGCGCCTCGACGTGCCGGTGGTCGTGGGGGCCTGCCTGCGCGCCGAGGAGCCCTACCGGTACGTCCTGCGCGTCCCCACGGTGCTCGAGCCCGAGGAGGTCCGCGAGGCCTCGCTCGAGGAGGTCATGACCCGCATCAACGCCGAGATGGAGCAGCTGATCCTGGGCGCGCCCGAGCAGTACCTCTGGCTGCACGAGCGCTACTGACCGGCCCGTCCCCCGCGCGGCGCGCGCCGGATGGCCTCCCGGACCCCGGCTCCGGGGGTGCAGGCCGGCGGCCGAGACGCCAGACTACGCGCGCCCGCGCGGGTCGCGGGCGCGCCTCCGAGCCCCCCGAGCCCCTCCGTCCATGGACCCCCGCATCGATCCCTTCCCCGAGCTGCAGGGCGTGGCGACCTACCCCCTGGAGTCCCGCCGGAGCCTCGTGCGCGTCGAGGACTTCTGCAAGGTCCCCGAGCCGCTCCCCGGCATCGAGGCGTTCGTCGACTCGCTGCCCGACATCTACGTCGGCACGCTCTTCAAGGAGCTCGTCGCGCGCGTCGTCGACGCCAAGCTCGCCGGCCGCCCCGTGGCGGTCGCCCTGGGGGCGCACGTCCTCAAGGTCGGGCTGGCGCCGCTGCTGATCGACCTGATGCAGCGCGGCGTCATCGACTTCGTGGCGATGAACGGCGCCGGGGCGATCCACGACTTCGAGATCGCGACCGCCGGGGTGACCTCCGAGGACGTCGGCGAGCAGCTCCCGCGCGGCGAGTTCGGGTTCGCCGACGAGACCGGCCGCGGGCTGGCCGAGGCGGCCGCGCGCGGCTGCGCGGCGGACACGCCCGAGCTCGCCGGCCTGGGCGCCGGCGTCGGGGCGTTGCTGCTCGAGCGCGCGGCGCCGCACCGCGCCCTGTCGGTCACCGCCGAGGCCGTCCGCCTCGGGATCCCCGTCAGCGTGCACGTCTGCCTGGGGGCCGACATCGTCCACATGCACCCCGCCTGCGACGGGGCGGCGGTCGGCGAGGCCTCGCTGATCGACTTCCGCAAGGTCTGCGCGTTCGTGAAGGACCTCGACGGGGGCTGCTGGATCAACGTCGGCTGCGCCGTCGTGCTGCCGGAGGTGTTCCTGAAGGCGGTCAGCGTGGCGATCAACCTGGGCGCGTCGCTCGACGGCATGACGACCGCCAACCTCGACATGCTGCGCCAGTACCGGGCCGAGACGAACGTCGTGTCGCGGCCGCCCGGTCGCGGTATCTCGATCCTCGGCCAGCACGAGCTGATGCTGCCGCTGCTGCGCCAGGCCGTGCTGGCGAAGCTGGCCGCCCGGGGCTGGTCGGGCCCGGCCCCGGCGGGAGGCGCCGCGTGAACGCCGCCGACCTGCAGGCCGTCGTCGACGCGCTGGGCTCGCCCCGCGTGCTGGTCATCGGGGACCTGATCCTGGACCGCTACGTGCTCGGCGACGTGACGCGCATCTCGCCGGAGGCGCCGATCCCCGTGCTGACCGCGCGCACCCAGGACGTGCGCCTGGGCGGCGCGGGCAACGTGGCGGCCAACCTGCGGGCGATGGACGCCGGCGCGGACGTCGTCGGCATCCTCGGCGGCGAGGGGCGCGGGCGGCAGCTGCTCGAGCTGCTCGCGCAGATCGGCGCCGAGTCCGACGGCTGCGTGGTCGACCCCGAGCGCCCGACGACCGAGAAGACGCGCATGATGAGCGGCGTGCAGCAGATGCTGCGGGTGGACTGGGAGGAGTCCCAGCCGATCTCGGCCGAGCTCTGCGCGCGGCTGGCCGAGGCGCTGACCGAGCGCCTCGGGCGCGCGCAGGCGGTCGTGCTGTCCGACTACGGCAAGGGCTTCCTCGCCGCCGACCTGATCCGCGACGTCGTGGCCCGGGCGCGGGACGCCGGGGTGCCCGTGCTGGTCGACCCGAAGGGGTCCGACTACTCCCGCTACCGCGGCGCGACCCTGATCACGCCGAACCGCAAGGAGGCCGAGGAGGCCCTCGGGCGCGGCATCGGGAGCCTGGACGAGCTGCCCGCGGCGGCCGAGGAGCTGATGGACGTGGCCGCGCTGGACGCGGTCGTGATCACGCTCGGCGCCGACGGCATGTACTTCCGCACGCGCGACGGCCGCTCCGGCCGGGTGCCCACGGTCGCGCGGGCGGTGTTCGACGTGACCGGGGCCGGCGACACGGTCATCTCGCAGCTCGCCGTGGCGCTCGCCGCCGGCGTGGAGCTCGAGGCCGCCGTGCACCTGGCGAACAACGCCGCGGGCATCGTCGTGGCGCGCCGCGGGACGGCGGCGATCACGCGCAGCGAGCTGCGCGCCGCGCTCGGGGCCCACGAGGGCGCGCGCGCGGGCAAGGTGCTGGCGCCCGAGGAGCTGGACCGCGCCGTGGCCGAGTGGCGCTCGCAGGGACTGCGCATCGCGTTCACGAACGGCTGCTACGATCTGCTGCACGCCGGGCACGTCGACCTGCTGCGGTTCGCGGCCTCGAAGGCGGACGTGCTGCTCGTCGGCGTGAACGACGACGAGAGCGTGCGCCGCCTCAAGGGGCCCGAGCGCCCCGTGAACCCGCTGGCCGACCGCCTCGAGGTGCTGGCGGCCCTCGAGTGCGTGGCCGCGGTGGTGCCGTTCCCCGAGGACACCCCGGGACGCCTGATCGAGCAGGTCACGCCGCACGTGCTCGTCAAGGGCGAGGACTACGCCGACAAGGTCGTCGTCGGCCGCGAGTGGGTCGAGTCGCACGGCGGCCAGGTCCACCTCGCGCCGCTGCGGCCGGGCCGCTCGACCTCCGCCATCCTCGCGCGCGCGCGCGAGCGTCAGCCGGGAGCGGGGCCGCTCTGACGAGGGCCGCCGAGGAGATCGCGGGCGCGCCGCGGCGGCGCGGGCGACCGCCGGGGATCCACCCCTGGCTCGCGCCCGCCGGCGCGGCGATCGGGTTCCTCGGCGCGGTGCTCGGCGTCGGGGGCGGGCTCTTCGCGACGCCCCTGCTGCACTTCGGCTGCGGGCTGCGGCTGCGCCGCGCGGTGGCCACGTCGCTCGTCCTGGTGTTCGCGACGGCGTTCTCGGCCACCGTGACCGAGCTGTTCCACGCGGAGCCGGCCCTCAGCCTGCCGGCGCTGCTCTGGCTGGTCCCCTCCGGTCTCGTGGGCGCGCAGGCGGGCTTCGCGCTCTCGCGGCGGGTCAGCGGGCGCAAGCTGCGCGCGATCTTCGTGGTGGTGCTGCTGGTGGCGGCCTACCGCGTGCTGTGGGCCGCCCGGCCGGAGGTCGAGCCGGCGGCGGGCGCGCTCGACCTGTCCCTCGCCGCGGGGCTGCGCGTGGCCGCGGTCGGCTTCGGCGGCGGCCTCGTGGCGCCCCTGCTCGGCATCGGGGGCGGGCTGCTGGTCGTCCCGGGGCTGCTGCTGACCGTGCCCGAGCTCGGTTACCTGGGCGCGCGCGCGTGCAGCATGGCGCTGGCGAGCGTCACGTCCCTGCGGTCGGTCTGGCTGTGCTCGCGCGGCGGCGACATCGACCTGCCGCGCGGGGGCTGGCTGGGCTTCGGCGCGCTGGTCGGCGCGGTGGCGGGCGTGAGCGCGGTGCACCGTCCGGGGTGGGCCGGCGGCGCGCGCATCCTGCTGGGCGTGGTGCTCGTGCTGGTGGCGCTGCGCATGGCGCTCGACCTGCTGCGCTCGCGACGGCCGGCCCCCTAGGGCCGCGCGCGGCCGGGGCCGCGGGGCGCGGGGGTACGATGGGGCCCGTCGCGGGCGGCGGCGACCCATGGACTCCGAGCGCTGGAAGCGGGTGAAGGAGGTGCTCGAGGAGCTCCTCGAGGTCCCCCCGGAGGAGCGCGACGCCGCCCTCGCCCGGCTGGCCGGGGACGACGCGGAGCTGCGCCGCGAGGTCGAGCGCTTCCTGGCGCGCGACTCGACGCGCGAGCTGCGCTCCCCGGTCGCCGGAGCGCTCGAGCGCGTGGTCGCGGACTCCCGCGAGGCGGGCGCCGAGGTCGCCCGCGCGCTGGGGCCGGGCAGCGCGGTCGGCGCGTACCGCATCGAGCGCCGGCTCGGCGCGGGGGGCATGGGCGAGGTGTACGAGGCGACCCAGGAGAGCCCGCGGCGCCGCGTGGCGCTGAAGCTGCTGCCGGGCCGCCTGCACCGCGAGTCGGAGCTCAGCCGGTTCCGCTACGAGGCCGAGGTCCTGGGCAGCCTGCGCCACCCCGGCATCGCCCAGGTGTTCGAGGCGGGCGCGGCGGACGGCGTCCCGTTCATCGCCATGGAGCTCGTCGAGGACGCGCGCAGCGTGACCGAGCACGCCCGCGCCGCGCAGCTGGACCGCGGCGCGCGCGTGGCGCTGATGGAGGCGGTCTGCGCCGCGGTCGCCTACGGCCACGGCAAGGGCGTGATCCACCGCGACCTGAAGCCGTCGAACCTGCTCGTCGACTCCGCCGGGCGCGTCCGGGTCATCGACTTCGGCATCGCGCGCACGCAGGGGGAGGGCGCCCCGGACCGCACCGCGCGGACGCGCACCGGCGAGGTCGTCGGGACGCTCGCGTACATGAGCCCCGAGCAGTGGGAGGGCCGACCCGAGGAGGTCGACGCGCAGAGCGACGTGTACTCGCTCGGCGTCGTCCTGTACGAGCTGCTGTGCGGGCGCGGGCCCTACGACCTGGAGGGCAAGACGTTCCTGCAGGCCTCGGCCATCGTGACGGGGGAGCCTCCGCTGCGGCCGCGGCGCGCGGCCCCGGACCTGCCGGAGGACCTCGAGTGGATCCTGCTGCGGGCGCTCGAGCGCGACCGTTCGCTGCGCTACGCGAGCGCCGCCGAGCTCGGGGCCGAGCTGGCCCGCTTCCGGCGCCACGAGCCGGTCTTCGCCGGGCCGCCCTCGGCGCGCTACCGCGTGGGCAAGTTCGTCCGCCGCCACCGCCTGGCCGTGGCGGCCGGCGCGCTCGTGCTGGCCTCGCTGGTCGTCGGCGTCATCGGCCTGGGCGTCGGGCTGCGGCGCGCGCGGACCGCCGAGCGCGTCGCCCGCGACCGCCTCGAGGCCGAGCGCGTGGCGCGCTCGCGCGCGGAGGCGATCAGCGCGCACCTGCGGGACCTGACGCTGTCGGTGCGCTCGTCGCGGCTCGGCGGGGACGTCCGCATGGTCGAGGCGCTGCGCTCCTCGATGCACGAGCTGGAGACGAGCTTCGCCGGCCAGCCCGAGGTCGAGGCGGAGCTGCGCCTGCTGCTCGCGGAGAACTTCGAGGCGACCGGCGACATGGAGCGCGCGCGGACCAACCTCGAGCGGGCGCTGGAGCTGGCCGAGGCCCTGCCGGACGTGGACGGGCAGTTCGTCGTGCGGGTGCTCGGCTCGCTGGGCTCCGTCCACTGGGAGGCGGGGCGCCCCGCGGAGGCCGAGCGGTACTTCGCGCTGGCGGAGCAGCGCCTGGCCGGGATCGAGGACTGGCCCGAGGGCGAGCTGCGCTTCGCGCTGATGCAGGCGTTCCGGAGCACGCGGACGTCGCTCGCGGGGGGCGTGGAGCAGCTCGAGGAGGTGCTGGCGCGCTCGCGGGAGGTGCTCGGTCCCGACGACGAGGTCACGCTGGACGGCCAGGAGAAGCTCGCCTTCACCCTCGAGATGGCGGGGGACACCGGGCGCTCCATGCAGCTGCTCGAGGGGGCGATCGAGCGGCGCGAGCGGCTCGGCGGGCCCACGCACCCGCGCGTGCTGCTCCTGCGCCACGAGCGGGCCAAGATGCTCAAGGCGCGCGGGCAGTTCGTGCCCGCGCTGGAGGAGGTGCTGGCGCTGCGCGAGTCCTACCGGGAGCGCTTCGGCGTGGACAGCCAGCACGAGTTCGAGCTCCAGCTCGAGACCGGGATCCTGCACCGGCTGCTGGGCGAGGTCGACGAGGCCGTCGCGCTGCACCGCGCCGCCGCGACGCGCTACGTGCGCCTCTACGGCGAGCGCGACGAGCTGGCGCAGATGCTGACGCTCGAGCTCGCCACCAGCCTGATGAAGGCGGGCGCGACGGAGGAGGCCGTCGCGCACTTCGAGGCGCTGGCGGAGCGCGCCCGCACCGTCCGCGCCGACGCGTACTTCCTCGTGCGCGCCCTGACCGGGCACGCCCAGGCGCTGTACGCGGAGGGCGGCGCGTACGAGCGCGCCGAGGCGCTGTGCCGCGAGGCCCTCGAGGTCGCGCGCGGCTCCGACGCGGTGCCGGTGTTCCTGGAGGCCGCGATCCACCAGATCCTGGTCCCCGTGCTGCTGAGCACCGGGCAGACCGAGGAGGCCCTGGCGATCCTCGAGGACACGCGCCGCCACCTGCGCACGGAGGTCGACGAGGGCAACCCGCTGGTGACGCAGATCGAGCTGCTGTACGGCTACGCCAGCTACGTGGCCGGCGAGCTGGACGTCGCGCGCGCGACCCTCGAGGCGTGCTACCGCGACCACCAGCGGATCTTCCCGGGGCGCCCCGGGCGCTGGGAGCCCGCCTACCGCTTCCTCGTCCGCGTGTACGAGGAGCTCGAGCGCCCCGACCTGGCGGAGGCGTTGACCGCGGAGTTCGACGCGGCGACGGCCGCGGCGCTGGCCGAGTAGCGGCCTAGGCGAACACGCCGCGCAGGGCGTCGGCGCGCGACACGCGCTCGACCGCGAGCATGTTCGCCGCCATGCGCAGCCGCACGTCGCGCTCGTCGGCGATCTTCGTCACGTCGCGCCAGGCCTCGGTCATGAAGCGGCGCAGGCGCTTGTCGACGACGTCCTGGAGCCAGGCGTAGCCCATGCGGTTCTGCACCCACTCGAAGTAGTTCACGACCACGCCCCCGGCGTTCGCCAGGATGTCCGGGACGACCGGGATGCCCATGTCGCCCAGGATGCGGTCGGCGCGGGTGGACACGGGGCCGTGCGCGCCCTCGACCACGAGCCGGGCCTCGACCTTGCGCGCGTTGCGCGAGTGCACGACGTTGGCCACGGCGCACGGCATCAGCACGTCGCAGGGCAGGCAGACGAGCTCCTCGTTCGAGACGGGGTCGAACTCGCCGGGGCAGTTGCGCAGCGTGCCGTGCTCGTCGCGCCAGCGCATCATCTGCTCGACGTCGAGCCCGGAGGCGTTGTAGAAGCCGCCGTGGACGTCGGAGAGGCCGACGACGCGGTGCCCGACCTCCTCGAGCTGCCGGGCGACGTTCCCGCCGACCGTGCCGGCGCCCTGGACGATCACCGCGGCGTCGCGCTGGGGCATCTTGAAGCGCTCGAGGGCCAGCGCGAGGATCGCCATGGCCCCGCGGGCCACGGAGTCCTCGTGGAAGAACGTCCCGCCCATCGCGGTGGGCTTGCCCGTCACGACGGCGTTGGTCGTGGAGCGCTCGTGCAGCGACACCGTGTCGAGCACCCAGGCCATGACCTGCTCGTCCCCGGCCGCGTCGGGCGCGAAGATGTCGCGGTCGTCGCCGACGAGGTCCAGCAGCGCCGCGGTGTAGCGCCGCACGGCCTTCTCGACCTCGCGCGCGCTGCGGTGCTGCACGTTGATGCGGATGCCGCCGGCGGCGCCGCCGAGCGGCACGTTGACCACGGCACACTTCCAGGTCATCCAGGCGGCGAGGGCGCGCAGCTCGTCGAGCTTCAGCCCCTTGGCCAGGCGCAGCGGACCGAGGAACGGGCCGAGCCCGGCGTTGTGCTGCACGCGGTAGCCGTCGAACACCGCGAGGGTGCCGTCGTCCAGCTCGACGGGGATCGCGACGGTGACCTCCTTGTCGGGCTTGCGCAGGATCGCGTAGGCCCCGGGGTCGATGCCCAGGAGGTCGGCAGCCTCGTCGAAGCTGCTCATCATCGTCGCGAAGGGCGTCTCGTCGTCCAGCAGCGGCGTGCTGGGCAACAGCTCGTCGAAGTCCTCCTCGACCTGGAACGGCTGCAGGGTCATGACGCGTGCTGGCTGCGCAGGCGGTACACCTGGGCGACGCGGTCGACCGCCAGGATGTAGGAGCCGATGCGCATCGAGGCGCCGTGCTTCTCGGCGGCGGCGTCGACGTCCTGGAAGGCCGAGACCATGATCTGCTCGAGCCGGGAGTTCACGATCTCCTCGGTCCAGAAGTAGCCGGCGCGGTCCTGCACCCACTCGAAGTACGAGACGGTCACGCCGCCCGCGTTCGCCAGGATGTCGGGGACGACGACGATGCCGCGGTCCTCCAGGATCGAGTCCGCGGCGGCCGTGGTGGGGCCGTTGGCGCCCTCGACGACGAGCTTGCAGCGGATCTTGTCGGCGTTGGCCGAGGTGATCTGGTTCTCGGTCGCGGCGGGCACGAGCACGTCGCAGTCGAGCAGCAGCTGCTCGGAGTTCTTCAGGTAGTCGGCCTCGCCGTAGCCCTCGAGGCGGCGCTTCTCCTGCAGGTGGGCCAGCACCGCGGGCACGTCCAGGCCGTTCGCGTTGTGCAGGGTGCCGTACATGTCGCTCATGCTGACGATCGAGTAGCCCTCGCGGTGCATCAGCATGGCCCCGACGCCGCCGACGTTGCCGGAGCCCTGGACGACCACGCGGGTGTCCTCCGGGCGCAGGCCGAGCTTCTTCAGCGCCTCGCGGCAGGCGATCATCACGCCCCGGCCGGTGGCCTCGCGGCGCCCGCGGCTGCCGCCGATCGAGATCGGCTTGCCCGTCACGATGGCCGTCGTCGTGCGGCGGACGTGCATGGAGTAGGTGTCCATGATCCACGCCATCGTGTTCTCGTCGGTGTTCATGTCCGGCGCCGGCACGTCGCGGTCCGGGCCGAGGATGTCCATGATCCCGAGCGTGTAGCCGCGCGTCAGGCGCTCCAGCTCCGCGCGCGACATGTCGCGCGGGTCGCAGATCACGCCGCCCTTCGCCCCGCCGAAGGGGATGTTGACGATGGAACACTTCCACGTCATCCAGGCCGCGAGCGCGCGCACCTCGTTCAGGTTGACGTCCGGCGCGAAGCGGATGCCGCCCTTGCAGGGGCCCCGGCTCGTGTTGTGCTGGACGCGGTAGCCCTTGAAGACCTCGAGCGCGCCGCTGTCCCGCTCGATCGGGATCGCGACCGTCAGCTCGCGGTCGGGCGTGGACAGGACCTGGCGGAGGCCCGGCTCGAGCCCGAGGGCCGTGGCGGCGACGTCGAAGCGCAGCCGCATGGCCTCGAAGGGGTTGAACTCGTCTTGTTGCGCCGCCTCGGCGGCGACGGCGGATCCGGTCGTCATCGTTCGGCTCGGAAGCGACTCGCGGAGGAGGGCAGAGGGGAGGCGGGAGCGCGGGGCCGCCCCCGGGTCACCCGAAGGAAGGGGGAGGGGCTCGATTCCCGGGGGAGTATGGGTGCTATTCGATCCCGCGCTTCCGGCTCTTGGAACCCTCGTAGCTGACAATTTTTGCGGGAAGCTTAAGCTCGTCCGAGCGGCTCGCGGCCGGCTCGGGTGCGACTCGCGAGGTCCGGCGCTTCGCCCCCGGCCGGGCCCCCCGCCCGGACGTCGTTCCGTTCGATCCGGTCTCCGTTCCGCCGAGGCCGGTCGCCGTCGGCGCGGGGTGGGCGCTTTTTTCCGAGGTGTCCGGGGCGGACTCGCGCGGAGCCCGGGGCGACTCGCGCCGGGCCCGGGGCGAGTCGCGAGGCGCCCGGGGCGGCCCGACGCGCGACGACGCCGATCCCGATCATGCCGAAGATTCGCAGCGGTCCTCCGCGGGGCGACGGGCGCTCTGGCCCGCCGGCCTCCGCTCCCCCGGGAGCCCGGGGCGAGGTGCTCGACGCCGAGTTCCGGCTCGAGGCCGCCGGGGGCCGGGTCCTGGAGGCCGGCGACGCGGCGGGGGCCTGGCTCGACGGCCTCTTCGCGCTGCGGCCCGCGGCCTGGCTGCGCCGGGTGCCGGGGCGCGAGACCTTCGCCTGGCCGGCGGGGGGCGGGGACGTCGTCGTGAAGCGCTTCCTCGGCGACGAGCGGCGCGAGCGCTGGTACGAGCGCCTGCGCGGCCGCGCGCCGCGGTCGCCCGGCCGGCGCGAGGGGGAGAACCTCGCCGCGCTGGCGGCGGACGGGCTCCCCGTGCCGCGGGCGCTCGCCTGGTTCGAGGACGCCGCGACGGGACGCAGCGCGGTCGTGATGCAGCACCTGGACGCGCGCGCCCACCTGCGCGGCGCGCTCGACGGTCCGGGCAGGGCCCGGGGCTCCGACGCGGCGCGCGCCTGCGCGGCGCAGCTCGCGGAGATCGTCGCCGCGCTGCACGGCGCGGGCTGGTTCCACCGCGACCTGTACCTCGTCCACGTGCTGCTGGCGCCCGGGCCGGTGCTCATCGACGTCGGCCGCGCCCGCCGCGAGCGGCGTCCGCGGCGCCGCTGGTTCGTGAAGGACCTGGCGGCGCTGCACGTCTCCGCGCCCCCCGGGATCGGCGCGGCGTCGCGGCTGCGGTTCCTGCGCGACTACCTGCGCCTGCGGGGGCTCCCCGGTCGCGCGGAGCGGCGCGCCTGGGTCCGCGCCGTGCTGGCCAAGGCCCGACGGCTCGAGCGCCACGTCCCGCGGCTGCGGGACCCCCGCGACGGGGACCGGCGCTACGCGCCGACGCCCGGGCCTCCGCGAGGCTCCTGAGCCCCGGCGGGCCGCGCCGGCCGGGCGGCCGCTAGGATGCGCCGCCCCGTCCCACCGCCCACCGCACCGGAGCTCCGCCATGACCGCCGACCACCCCGCCCGCGACTTCCCCGACGACGTCCCCGACCGACCCGAGCTGGTCTCCTGCGACCGCGACGGGGACGTGGTCACGCTGACGATCCGCCGGCCGGAGGTCATGAACTGCCTGTCCTTCCCGACGCTCCGGCGCCTGCGGACGCTGTTCCACGAGCTCGGCCAGGACCTCTCCATCCGCGCGGTCGTCGTGACGGGCGAGGGCGAGAAGGCGTTCTGCGCCGGCGCCGACCTCAAGGAGCGCAAGACCATGCCCGCCGAGCGCGTGCCGGTGTTCGTGGCCAACATCCGGCGGACGATGGACGACCTCGAGGCGCTGCCGCAGCCGACGATCGGCGCCGTCAACGGCTTCGCGTTCGGCGGCGGGACGGAGATGCTGCTCGCCTGCGACCTGCGCGTGGCCGCCCCGCACGCGCAGCTCGGGCTGACGGAGACGTCGCTCGCGATCATCCCGGGCGCGGGCGGGACGCAGCGGCTGCCGCGCCTGATCGGCAAGGCGCGCGCCAAGGACCTGATCCTCTCCGCCCGGCGCATCGACGCCGAGGAGGCGCTGGCGATGGGGCTCGTGAACCGCATCGCCCCGGCCGGCGAGCTGCTCGCCGCGGCGCGCGAGCTGGCCGACCGCATCGCGGCGAACGGCCCGGTGGCGGTGCGCGCCGCCAAGGAGGCCATCGACCGCGGCTGCGAGCTCCCGCTGGACGAGGGGCTCGAGGTGGAGGCGCGCTGCTACGAGCGCACCCTGCCGACGCAGGACCGCCTCGAGGCCCTCGCGGCGTTCGCGGAGAAGCGCAAGCCGCGCTACTCGGGGGCCTGATCCGCGGCGGCCGGCGCGGCGGCGCGGAACACGGCGGCGGCCGTGGTGATCGTGCCGCCCTCGATCGGGATCTGCAGGTAGCCCAGCACCTCCGCGCGCAGCGGCGCCGCGTCCGCCATCAGCCGCAGCGCGAGGTAGGGCGCCGCCGCGTGCTCGGCCATGCGCGGGCGCCCCCGCAGCGCGGTCCAGAACGCCTCGGGCTCGAGCGCGGTCGCGTGCGCCAGCGCCCGGCGGTCGGCGGCGCGCAGCTCGCCGGGCGCCGGGGGCTCCGCGGCGGCCCCGCCCGCGACGGTGGCGGCCAGGTGGGCCAGGTCGCTCGCCGCGACGACCAGCGTGCGCCCGGGGAGCGCGCGGACGCGCCGCAGCGCCTCGACGGCGGCCTCGACCCGCGCCGAGCCGCCCGGCGGGGCCGTCCCGGCGCCGACCGCGCCGACGAGCAGCGGCACCACGGGCGCGCGCGGGAACAGCACCCGGGCGAACAGCGCGTGGCGCTCCAGCGCGAGCGCGTCGCGGTGGGCCAGCTCGTCCCGCCCGGGGACGACCTGCAGCGCCCCGAGCGCCGCGCGGTCCACGGCCACGGTCCCGAGCGGGGTCTCCAGGTCCTTGTCGCACGGGACCAGCACGCGCTGCAGCGGAGCGCGCGACACGCCGAGCAGCACGATGCGCGCGACGTCCTCGGCGTGGCGCAGCGCGGCCCACGCGCGGGCGTACAGCGGGGCGGCGGTGCGGATCGGCGTCGCCGGCGCCAGCACGGCCAGGGCGTCGTGCACCGGCGGCATGTCCCAGTCGTTCGCGACCAGGCCGCCGATCTCGATGCGCAGCGAGGTCGGGTCGGCCTCGTAGTCGCTGCCCGCCCCGGCCGCGGGCCGCGCGGGGAGGGCGCGGAAGCGGTCGAGGGCCTCGCGCCGGCGCTCCTCGAACACCTCGTCCTGGAGCAGGCCGGCGCCCGAGAGGCGCGCGCGCAGCTCCGCCGGCAGCGCGCCCGCGGCGCCGGGGTTCGCGCGCAGCAGGTCCCACTCCGCGGGCTCGAGCACGAACGGCTCGCTGGCGACGCCGAGCGGGTCGACGAGCGCCACGCGCCCGCCGGCGACGGGCACGCCCTCCACCGGGCGCAGGGGGGCCGCGCTCACGCCGGGACGCGCGCCCTCACGCGCCGTACCACCGCTCGGTCTCGTCGGCGATGCGCTCGACCTCCTCGGCCGGATACGTCGGCCCCTGGCCGACCCCCGGGCAGCAGTCGCGGACCGGTCCGTCCCAGGCCTCGCGCGCGAGGTTCTCGCGCCAGAACGGCCAGGTGGCGCACTGCTTGGGCCGCACCGGGTAGATCGCGCAGTGGCCCTCGGGCGTCAGGAAGCGGCAGGCGTCGCCCTCGTTGCGCAGGTGGGGGAAGTAGCCCGGCTCGACCTCGCAGTGCTCGCGCAGGAACTCGGGCCGCGCCAGGCCCAGGTGGGCCGCGATCCGGTCGGCGTCGGCGTAGGTCAGGTTCACGAAGGTGTACGCGCCGTGGTTGGTGCAGCAGCGGCCGCACTGCGTGCACTCGAATCGTAAACCGTTGGCGTACCAGGGCTTGGAGCTCATCCGGGGATCCTCGCGGCTGCCTGTGCGTTACCGATCGGGGTGCTCGGGGCTAGATCTCGCCAGCGTGCGCTTTCACTCGCCAGGGTCCGGCCTCCCGCTGCGCGCGCCTCGCGGGCCCCTCGCTGTTCCCCCGGATCTCGATCCGGGACCCGCTCCGGATCGCGGGTCGACCCAGGTCGGCCCGGGACGAGCCGGACCGGTCCCAGATCGCCACCCGGACCCTCACGAGGTTCGCCAGAGGATCGCCGAATGAAGCTCATCCTAGTCGAAGACGGCGCGCGCACGGAGCTGGAGTTCGACCACCCCGTGGTCTCGGTCGGCCGTTCGGTCGACAACGACATCCGGCTCGCCGACGAGAAGGTCTCCCGGCACCACTGCCGCATCGAGGTCGGCCCCGACGGCCCCTGGGTCCACGACCTCGGCTCGTCCAACGGCACGCAGGTGAACGGCGAGCGGGTGGACCGCTGCCTGCTCTCGCCGGGCGACCGCCTCGGCGTCGGCAGCGCGGCGCTCGAGCTCGTGGCCGAGGTCCCCGTCCCCGCGGACGACGACGAAGGGGGCGGCGACGCGGTCGTCACGCGGCAGATCCCGGTCGGCGAGCAGTCGGCCCCCGGCGTCCGCACGCTGACGGGCGAGGCCCAGCGCGAGCGCGAGAACCTGCGCGTCTGCATGCAGGTCACCCGCCGGCTGGTCCGCGAGACGGAGCTCGCGCCGCTGCTGCGCCTGATCGTCGACAGCGCCGTCTCGCTGGCCGGGGCGGAGCGCGGGTTCCTGCTCCTGCGGGACGCCCGCGACGACGGCGCGGAGGCCGCGGGCGCCGAGGCGCGTCCCGTCCAGGCGCTCGAGGACCTGCGCGTGCGCGTCGCCCGCAGCTTCGACAAGGAGGACATCGTCGTGCCGGCCTCGCGCCTGTCGCGCGGGATCGCGAAGCAGGTGCTCGAGGGCCGCCGGCCGATCCTCACCGTGGACGCCGGCCGGGACCAGCGCTTCAGCGGCCTGGCCAGCGTCGAGGACCTGCGCCTGCGCTCGGTGCTGTGCGTGCCGATCCTCGGCGAGCAGGACCTGCTCGGGCTGTTGTACGTCGACAACCGCCTCCAGAGCGCGGCCTTCTCCGAGGACCACCTGGAGCTGCTGACGCTGCTGGCCGACCAGGCCTCGATCGCGATCCGCAACGCGCACCTCGTGGCCGAGCTGCGCGAGCGCAACCGCAAGCTGGCCCACTCGGCCCAGCAGATCGACCTGCTGAACCAGCAGCTCGGCCGCAAGGTGCGCGACCGCGACACCGAGCTCGCCATCGTCCGCGCCGAGCTCGAGCGCGAGCGCGGCCGCTACGACTACACGTCGATCGTGGGCGCCAGCGAGGGCATGCGCCGCGTGTTCCAGCGCCTCGACCGCATCGTCGAGAGCGAGCTGCCCGTCCTGATCCACGGCGAGAGCGGCACCGGCAAGGAGCTCATCGCGCGCGCCATCCACTTCAACGGGCCGCGCAAGGACAAGCCCTTCGTGACGGAGAACTGCGCCGCCCTGCCCGACTCCCTGCTCGAGTCGGAGCTCTTCGGGCACACCCGCGGGGCGTTCACCGGCGCGCACCGCGCGAAGAAGGGCCTCATCGAGCAGGCCGACGGCGGCACGCTCTTCCTCGACGAGATCGGGGACATGAGCGCGGAGATGCAGAAGAAGCTGCTGCGCGTGCTGCAGGAGGGCGAGTTCCGCCTGCTGGGCTCGAACCGCAGCGTCAGCGTGAACGTCCGCATCATCGCCGCCAGCCACCGCGACCTCGAGGCCATGGTGCGCGAGGGCCAGTTCCGCGAGGACCTGTACTACCGCGTCAACGTGCTGACGGTGCCGCTGCCGTCCCTGCGCGAGCGCCGCGAGGACGTCCCGCTGCTCGCCGAGCACCTGCTGGCGCGCGCGGCGCGCGAGGCCGGGCGCCCGGTGCCGATCCTGCCGCGCGAGGTGATCGCCGCGCTGGTCGCCTACGACTGGCCGGGGAACGTGCGCGAGCTCGAGAACGAGATGCGCCGGCTGGTCGTCCTGGCCGACGAGCAGGTCCGCGTCGACCTGCTGTCCCCGGCCGTCCTCGAGCGCCGCACGCTCGTGCCGGGCGGGGGCGCGGGCGCCGCGCCGCTGCCGACCGGGAACATCCGCGAGGCCGTGGCCGAGCTCGAGCGCCGCGCCATCGACGCCGCCCTGGCCGAGGCCGGCGGCAACAAGAGCCGCGCGGCGAAGGCGCTGGGCATCAGCCGCTTCGCGCTGCAGCGGAAGCTGGACAAGTACGGCATGGGCAACAAGGACGAGGACGGAGCCGACGGCGACGGCGCGGAGGCGTCGGACGGGGCGGCGGCGCCCGGGACCCCGGCGGGCTCCCCCGAGCGGTCCGGGTCCTGAGCCCCGGCCCGCGAAACCGTGCCCCCGCCGGGGTGGGGGACTATCCTCTTCCCCCCGGCCTCCGGTCGGTCCCGTGAGCTGCCCCGATCCCCGTCGCGCGTCGCCGGCGCGCTCCCCGCGCCCGGCCCGCCCGCCGCGCCCGGCCCGCCGGCGCGCGCTCGCCCTCGGCCTGGCCCTGGCGCTCGCCGCGGGCGTCGCCGCGGCGGATACCGTCGTCCTCAAGGACGGCCGGCGCATCCCCGGCCAGGTCGTGCGCCGCACGCGCACCGAGCTGGTGCTGCGCACGGGCCTGGGGGAGGTGACCTTCCCGCTCGACCAGGTCGTCGAGGTGATCGAGGAGAAGACCGACCGCGAGGTGTTCGCGGAGCGCCTCGCGGCCGCGGAGACCGCCGACGCCTGCTTCGAGCTGGGCGAGTGGGCGCGCAAGAAGCGCCTAAAGTCGCTGGCGAAGCAGGCCTGGGAGCGGGCCTGCGAGCTCGACCCCGACCACGCCCCGTCCCGCGGTGCCCTCGGCCAGGTCTCGCACCGCGGCGAGTGGATGACGCCGGAGGAGCGCGACCGGCGCGTGCGCGAGGAGGAGGCGCGCGAGATGACCGCGCGCGGCCTCGTCCGCCACGGCGACCGCTGGGTGACCCCGGAGGAGCAGGCCAAGCTCGAGGCGGGCCTCGTCCTGCACGGGGGCGAGTGGATGACGCCCGAGCGCGCCCGCCGCGAGCAGGGCCTCGAGCGCTATCGCGACGGCTGGCTGCCGCGCGCCGAGGCGCTGGCGCGCACGTCGGCGGACCTCGCCGCCGAGGCCAGCGGCGCCCGGCTGGACGTGGTCGTGAACGACCAGCTCCTGCTGGCCGGCGACGTGCACCCCGGCGTGCTCGACGACACCGCCGCGAAGCTCGCCGTCCTGCGCGCGTGGTTCGACGGCGCCTGGGGCACCGCGCCGGGGCTCGACCTGCTGGGCGGCCGGCTGGCGGAGTTCTACCTGTTCGAGCGCGACGCCGAGCCGTACCGGCGCACGACCCCGCTGTTCGCCTCGTGGACCACGACCCTGCCGGAGGGCTGGGTCGAGCGCGCGGTCGACACGCACGGCTTCTACTGGTCGGACCCGTACGCGCTGTCGTCGGTGCGCCTCTGGAACCGCGACGAGCAGCACCTGTACGGGCACTGCCTGCACCACTGGGGGCACCTGCTGGCCAACCGGCTCGACGCGGACGGCCGGCTGCTGCCGCCCTGGTACGACGAGGCCGTCGCGGCGCTGTTCGAGTTCCGCGACGCGGGCCGCAACACGATCTTCTGCCGCGTGGCGACCTCCGGCGGGACCGGGACGGGCGCGGAGGCCGCGGCGGTGCAGCTCTTCGACCCGCAGTTCATGGTGAAGGGCTCCTGGCGCGAGGCCCTGCGCGCGGCGCTGGAGGCCGGGGCGGTGAAGCCCTTCGACCGCCTGGCCGCGCTCGAGTTCTCCGAGCTGCAGCACGTCGACGTCGCCGTGGGCATGGCGGTGCTCACGTGGCTCGAGGCGCGCGCCGCCGAGCCGGGCCCCGACGGGGCGACGGGGTCCACGGCGCTGGCGCGCTTCCACGCCGCGCTGCGCGAGCGGGCGCCGCTCCCGCCCGACCGGGTGCGCGCCGTGGCGTCCGAGCGCCACGCCCGCTACGACGCGGCGTTCGAGGCGGCCGTCGGCATGGGCTGGCGGGCCGCGGACCGGGAGTGGCGCACGTGGTTCCTGAAGCCGTGAACCCCGACGCGGGCGCGCCGGAGCCCGCGGACCGCGGACCGGAGACGCCGCGGCGGGCGCGCGCCCCCCGCATCCCCGGGTACCGGCTCGAGGGCGTCATCGGCCGCGGGGCCACGGGCGTGGTGTACCGCGCCGTGCAGCTCGCCGTGGACCGGCCGGTCGCGCTGAAGGTGCTGCACCCCGACCTGGTGGGCACGCGCGCGGTGGGGCGCCTGCAGCGCGAGGCGCGCACGACCGCGCGCCTGGCCCACCCCGGCATCGTGTCGGCCATCGACATGGGCCAGGTGGGGGGGCTCTGGTGGTACGCGATGGAGCTCGTCGACGGGCGCTCGCTCGCCGCGATCCTCGCCGAGCGCGGCGCCCTCGGACCGCGCGAGGCCCTGCGCCTGTTCCTGCCGCTGTGCGAGGCGCTGCAGCACGCCTACGAGCACGGCGTCGTCCACCGCGACGTCAAGCCCGGCAACATCCTGGTCGACCGCAGCCTCCGCGCGCGCCTGGTGGACCTGGGGCTCGCCTTCACGGAGGAGGACCCGCGCCTCACCAGCACCGGCGGCACGCTGGGCACGCCCTTCTACATCAGCCCCGAGCAGGCGCGCGACCCGGGCGCGGCCGACGTGCGCAGCGACATCTGGTCGCTCGGCGCGTCGCTGTTCCACGCGGTGTGCGGCCGGCCGCCGTTCCAGGGCGATAGCGTGGCCGAGATCCTCTCGGGCGTCCTGTACTCGCGCATCCCCGACCCGCGCGCCCTCGAGCCGCGCGTCTCGCGCGACCTGGCCCTGGTGCTGCGCAAGTGCCTGGCGCGCGAGCCCGGCGACCGCTACCAGGAGCCGCGCGAGCTGCTCGAGGACCTCGAGCGCCTCGTGGAGCGGCGTCCCGTGCTCGTCGAGGCGAGCGAGCTCGACCCCCTGCTGGGCCAGCGCGACCGCTCGCGCGCCCTGTGGATCGGCGGGATCGCCGTCCTGGTGCTGGCCGTGGCCGGGGCGCTGGCCTGGCGCGCGCGCTCCGGCGACGGCGAGCCGGCGCCGCCGGTCGTCGCCGCCGAGCCGTACGGGCCGCTCGAGGAGCTCGCCGCGCGCCTCGACGCCGGCGAGCTGCTGCCCGGACCGGCGCTGGCCGCGGTCGAGCGCCTGTCGGACGAGGTGCCGCCGCGCGCGCAGGAGCGCCTGGCGGAGGTCCGGGCCCTCGCGCACCGCGACTACAACCAGGCCCTGCGCGCGTTCCAGCGGCGCGTGCGGGACGAGATGGACGCGCTGCTCGGCACGCGCCGCGACCACGTCGCCGCGCGCGCGTACCTCGACCAGGAGCTCGGCGAGCAGCTGCAGCTCGACCTCGGCCTGGGCGAGCGGCGGCTCCGCGAGGAGCTCGACTCCGACTGGGTGGCCGAGCACCGCGCGCGCGTCGAGACGAGCCAGGCCGCGGCGCTGGAGGGCCTGGCCCGCTCGGCCGAGCAGCTCTACGAGGGCGCCGTGCTCCCGCGCGTCGAGGCGCTGCTGGATCGCCAGCGCTGGGTGGACGCCCACGCCGCCCTGGGCGACGGGCCGGCCGAGTGGCTGGCCGAGGCGGGCATCGCGACCGCGGGCCTGCCTGCGGCCGCGCGCGACGCCGCGCTGGCGCCGGTGGCGGAGCGCGCGCGCGCGCGGCGCCGCGAGGTCGAGTCGGACTGGGGCGAGCTCGACGGGCGGCTGGCGGAGTTCCTCGACGACGAGAGCGAGCGCCTGACGAACCTCCTGCACCAGCGCGAGGCTCCCGCGGACGTGGGCGCGGAGCTCGACCGCGCGTTCCGGGCGCGGCTGGCGGAGCTGGGCCTCCAGGAGGACCAGGCCCTGCGCGCGGCGGGCGAGCTCGCCTGGTCGAGCCTGGCCGTGTTGCGGCCGGGCCTCGACGAGCTGCAGCGCGAGCTGCACGTCCGCGACGCCGAGGCGTGGCTCGCGCGCGAGGAGCAGGCGCTGGCCCCGGCGTACGCGCGCCGCGACTACCGCGCCGCGGCGGAGGCGTGGAGCGCGGCCCTCGCCCGCGGCTGGCCCGAGCCCGTGCAGGGCCGCATCCGCGCGCGCCGCGACGAGGCGGAGCTGCTCGTCGGGCTGCTCGAGCGCGCCGCGCGCGGCGTGCTCGAGCTGTCGGGTCGCCAGGCCTCGTTCTTCGTCGGCTCGATCGCCGCCACCGGCGTCGTCGACGTGCGCGGCGACCCGCTGGCGTCGGGCTTCGACCTGCGGACCTCCGCGGCGGGCGCGGCGGGGCGCGGGGCGCCGCTGGGGGCGCACCGTCTGCTCCTGCGCGCGCCGAGCGAGGAGGCGCGGGCGCAGCTCGTGCTGCTGGCCGACCTCGAGCGCCTGGCGGGCCTGCCCGAGGGCTCGGCGGACCTGCAGCCGGCCGAGCGCGTCGCGCGCGCCGCGCTGCGGCTGTACGAGGGCGACGTCGAGGCCGCCGCCGCCGTGCTCGCGGCCGGCCCGACGACCGGCCTCGGGGACCTCGCCGGCGACCTGCGGCGGCGCATCTCGCTCGAGAGCCGCGGTCGCGCCGCGCTCGAGAGCGAGCGCCAGGCGGCGGCCGAGCGCCTCTACAACCTGGTCAAGCGCGAGGCGCGCCGCGAGCGCAGCCACCGCCGCGACGTCGAGCAGGCGCTCGCCATGGTCGAGGAGCTGCTGCGCGACTACGTCGACCTGGACTTCGTGCGCGAGCGCGAGGCCGAGCTGCGCGAGGTCCGCCGCGCGCTGGCGCCCGCCGAGGCGGCGCCGGAGTTCGACGAGGAGCTGGCGCGGCTCTACGCCCCCGACGACGCCGCGCGCCTCCCTGGCGGGAACCTGCGGCTGACGTACGCCTTCGACGGCTCCTCGGCCTCGCGGGCCTGGACCCGCGGCGACTGGCGCCCCGACGGCCTGGGCTGGTCGGCGCCGGCGCTGCGGACGCGCGAGGACCTCGCGCTGGACACGCGCTGGCCGCGGCTGGTGCTCGGGCCGCCCCTCGACCTCGGCCCCGGCGTGCTGGACGTGCGCGTGGAGTTCGAGCAGCTCGAGGCCTCGGGCCCGCCGCGCCTGCTGATCGCCTCGGTCGCCGGCGTGCACGTCGCGCTGGCGGGCGGCGAGGGCGCGCGCCCGCCGCGCTGGAGCCTGGCTTCCGGTCGCGCCGGCCTGGAGGCGCTGGTCGCGGAGGTGCCCGACGGCGCCGGCGAGCCGTTCGCCGGCCTGCGCCGCGGCGAGCGCCACGAGCTGCTCGTGCGGCTGCGCCGCGGGCGCGGGCGCGTGGAGGTCGAGCTCGACGGCGAGACGCTGGGCGCGCGCACGCTCCACCCGCCGGCCCCGGGCGAGCCCGGCAGCGCGAGCATCGTGCTCCGCTCCCTCGAACCCGTCCGCCTCCTGCGCGTCGAGCTCGTCACCCCCGTACCCTGAACCCGCGACGCGCGCCGCCCCGGGCGCGCCCCACCGACCCCCGCGCCTGCCCCGCGGTCCCCCCGACGACGAGAGGACGAACCGTGAACCGCCGAACGACCCTCCGCGCCCTGCTCGCGCTGGGCGCCTGCCTCCCGCTGCTGTCCGCCGCCCCCGCGCAGGCCCCCGACGTCGAGCGCCTGAACGCCGAGTTCGTCGCGGCCTACCGGGCCGAGGACTGGCCGACCGCGATCGCGCGCGGCTCCGCCCTGGCCGAGGCGCTGCCGCGCGAGCCGGTGGTCGCCTACAACCTGGCCTGCGTCCACGCGCGCGCCGGGCAGCCGGACCCGGCCGTCAAGTGGCTCGCGCGCAGCGTCGAGCTGGGCTTCGACGACGTCGCGCAGATGCGCTCGGACCCCGACCTGGACAGCCTGCGCGGGACGGAGGGCTACGCCGCGGCGCTGCGCGACGCCGCCGCCCGCGGGGCGGGCGCGGACCCGGAGTTCGAGGCCCTGCTGGCCGCCAGCGAGCCCCTGATCGTCACGCCCCCGGGGCACGACCCGGCGGTGCCCGCGACGGTGATCGTGGCCCTGCACGGGTACGGCGTCGACGCCACCGACATCGCCGACACGTGGCGCGAGCCCGCGGCGCACGTCGGCGCCGTGCTGGTCGCGCCGCGCACGGTGCGGCGCGCGGAGGGCACCGACGGCTTCACCTGGGGTCCGGACCACGAGGCCGAGCGCATCGTGCTGCGCGCCCTCGAGCAGGTCCGCGGCAAGCTCGCCGTAGACCCCGGGCGCGTCGTCGTGACCGGGTTCTCGCAGGGCGGGCACGTCGCGCTCGAGGTCGCCGCGCGCAACCCCGGGACGTTCCGCGGCGTGATCCCCGTGGCGGCCTTCCGGCGGTCGAGCGACACGCCGGTGCCCGCCGCCGCCGGGGGCAGCGGGACGGCGTTCTACGTCGTGATCGGCGCGGAGGATCGCGCGGCCGCGGACAACCGGGCGCTCGTCGAGGAGCTGCGGTCCCGCGGCCACCGCGCGCAGCTCGTCCTGTTCGAGGGCCTGGGCCACGCGTTCCCGCCCGACCCCGCCTACGAGATGCACCGCGCGCTGCACTTCGTGCTCGACTGAGCTCCCCGTGCGCCCTCCGCGAACCCTCCGCACCGCGCTGGCCGTCACGGCGGCGCTGCTCGCGTCCGCCTGCGGCGACGCCGCGGCCCCGGCCGGCCCGAGCGTGCTGCTCGTCACGCTGGACACCACGCGGGCCGACCACCTCGGCTGCTACGGCCGCGGCCTGGACGTGACGCCGGCGATCGACGCGCTGGCCGCGTCGGGGGCGCGCTTCGAGCGCTGCCTGGCCACCGCGTCGGTCACGCCGGTCTCGCACGCGACCATCCTGACGGGCCGCTGGCCCTACGAGCACGGCCTGCGCGTGCTGGCGGGCGGCGGCGGCGACGTGCTGGACGCCGCGGTGCCGACGGTCGCGGAGGCGCTGCGCGCGGCGGGCTGGGGCACGGGCGCGTTCACCAGCGCCGACACCGTGGCGCGCCGCTACGGCCTCGACCGCGGCTTCGACGTGTACGACACCGGGCACGGCGAGGCCTTCGACCCGGCCGACGGCCGCCGCAACGACAACCAGCGCCGCGCCGACCTCACGACCGACCGCGCGATCGCCTGGCTCGAGCAGCGCGAGGGCCCCGTGTTCCTGTGGGCGCACTTCTTCGACCCGCACGACCCCAAGCTGCGGCCGCCCGACGCGTTCCTGGCGGAGTTCCGCGCGCGCTTCCCCGGCGTCCCGGCGGACGCGCCGGCCGGCACGCGCCCGCCGGCGGGGTACGACGCGGAGGTGCACTACATGGACGCCCAGGTCGCGCGGCTGCTCGCGGCGCTGGAGGCGACCGGACGCGGCGACGCGGTCGTGGCGCTGACCGCCGACCACGGCGAGGGGCTGGGCGACCACGGCTGGCACGCCCACCGGCTGCTGTACCAGGAGCAGATCCGCGTGCCGCTCGTCCTGCGCGGCCCGGGCGTCCCCGCCGGTGCGGTGGTGGAGGGCCTGGCGAGCACCGTCGACCTGGCGCCGACCCTGCTCGAGCTGGCGGGCGTCCCCGCGCCGCCGGCGAGCGGGCGCAGCCTGGTCCCGCTCGCGCGGGGCGAGGCGCCGGCGCCGCGGGTGGTCTACGCCGACCAGCTCAACGCCCTCGACCTGCACTGCAGCTTCCTGGACCGCCGGCCGCTGGACGACCTGCTGTACG
>JAUIDW010000039.1 GCA_030428395.1 bacterium
GACGAGTACGACCTGCATGGAGAGCCTCCGGGGATCGCGAGGGGCGCGCGGCACGCGCCGGCGGCGCCCGGCGGAGCAGGAAGCATGCCGGATCCCCGCGGTCCAGCGAGCGCCCTGCGCGGCCCCCCGGGTGGACACACCGGGCCGCCGGCGCCCTCCGCGGGGGACGCTGCGCCGTCCCCGGTCGCCGCGGCGCCCCGCGCCGGTCTAGCGCGCCGCCGCCGCGGGCCCAGCGCCCCCGAACCGCCAGGCGTGCATCACCCGGTCGGCCTGGTCGCCGTCCCCGTTCAGGTCGCGCCCCACCAGCTGCTCGTGGACCTGGTAGAGCATCAGGTCCCCGTCGCGCTCCCACGGCCAGGCGGGCGTGCTCGCCCTGCGGATCCGGTCGCTGCTCCCGCGGCCGCCGTCCCGGACCAGGAGGTACTCGGGGAGGTCGAAGGTCCCCCCGCACACGGCGAGGACGTGGCGCCCCTGGGTCGTCGCGAACGACGTGGGCACGCGCAGGTTCCGCGCCAGGCCGGTAGCGAGGTCGACGAGGTGCAGCACGTCGTCGGAGACCGTGCCGTTGCCGTCCAGGTCGACGCCGCCCTGCCGCCACTCGGGGACCGCGAGCGCCAGCTCGGCCTCGCCGAGAGCCGCGAAGCCCGCGTGCGCCAGCCCGGTGGCGGTCCAGCGGCGCAGGCGCGCGTCGTAGAGGAACGCCACCTGCTCGCCCGGGGAGACGTCGCCGTCGCCGTTCAGGTCGACCGTGGTCTCCGGGACCAGGAACGCCGCGAGCGCGCCGCGGGCGCCGATCGTCCGCCCCGCCAGCGGCATCGTCGTCACGACCCGCGCGCGGGCGTCGTACGCCAGCGGAGGGTCGAACAGGTAGCGCTCGCCGGCGAACGCCTGGCGCGGGTCCGGCCCGCCCCCGGGGAGGGGCCGGTTCACCCCGTCCTCGAGGTGGTGGACGAAGCGCACGACGTCGTCCGCGTCGCCGTCGCCGTTCAGGTCCGTCGCTCCCTGCTCGGCCTCGCCGACGAGGAACGTGAGGTAGCCCGGGCGGGACGCGACCTCTCCGACGCGGCCCGGCGGGGAGAGGGGGTGCTGGACCGGCGCCAGCGCCAGGCCGAGGTTCCGCGGCCCGTCGGGTCCCAGGTGGTGCAGCACGTCGTCCAGCGCGTCGCCGTCGCGGTTCAGGTCCCGCGCGCCCCCCTCGGGCACCGCGAACACCAGCGGGCCGGCGGGCGCGCGGGAGGAGTCCGGCCCGCCCTCGGACGCCCACGGCGCCAGGGCCTGCGCGTGGGCGCCCAGGATCGCGACGCCGATCGACAGCAGCTCGCCGCGGGCCGGATCGAGCACGTGCAGGACCTGGTCGGCGCGGTCGCCGTCCCCGTCGAGATCGGCGTCCTGCGCGGCCTCGTCGACCGCGAACGCGATGCGCCCGCCGGGGATGCGGACCGGCGCGCCCTCGCGCGGTCGCAGGTCGGGGTCCACCGCGACCCCGAGGTTCGTCACCGTCCCGGAGCGCCCGTCGAGGAGGTGCAGGACGAAGTCCAGCGCGTCCCCGTCGCCGTTCAGGTCGCTCCCGCCCTGCGCCTGCTCGTCGACCGCGAACACCACGCGCGTCCCGAACACCCCGGGGTCGCGCACCGCGAGGCCCACGTTGACGGCCGCGGCGTCCACGCCGGGGCGGAACACGTGCAGGACGCTGTCGCCGCGGTCGCCGTCCCCGTTCAGGTCGGCGCCGCCGAGCGCCTCGTCGGCGACGAGGGCGACGAGCTCCGCGGACAGGTCCACGCCCTGCAGTTCGCCGAGGCCGTGCAGCTGGCCCGTGCGAGCGTCGAAGACGAACGTGACCCAGTCCTCGAGGTCGCCGTCGCCGGTGAGGTCGGCACCCTGGGGTCCCTCGTGGACCCGCAGGAAGGCCAGCGGATCGGCCACGCGGCCGAGCGTGTTGGTCCCGGCGGCGAGCCCCAGGTTGACCGGCTCGCCGGTCTCCCGGTCGACGGTCCCCGGCGACGGGCCGGGGCCCGGGGCGAGGAGCAGCAGGGCGAGGACGGCGGCGACCACGCGCGCGTTGCATCAACCTCCGTTCCACCCGCCCGGCCTCGCCGGGGCCGCCGGCGGGCCGCGTCGACCCCCCCGGGCGAGCGGTCGCCCACGCGGGGTGAGCCCGATCGCTCAGCGCCCGTCGGGGCCGCCCCCCGCGTCGGCCCGCGCGCGCAGCAGCTCGACCAGCTCGCGGGCCTTGGGGTTCTCGGGCTCCAGCTCGAGGGAGCGCTCGAGGTGCGCGACGGCCTCGTCGATCCGGCCGAGCTGGCCCAGGGCGGCGCCCCAGTTGTGGTGGACGGCGGCCGGGGAGGGCTCCAGGCCGTCGGCGCGCTCGAAGTCGGCCGCGGCCGCGGCGAAGTCGCCGAGCAGGTACGCGACCTCGGCGCGCTCGCGCAGCACCCAGGGGTCCTCCGTGCCCGCGGCGACGACGCGGTCGTACAGCTCGCGCGCGCGCTGCAGGTAACCGACGGACTTGCGCAGGCGCGCGAGGCGCAGGGTGACGTTCGGGTAGTCCGGCGCCAGCTCGAGGACGCGCTCGAAGGCCTCGATCGCGCCCGTCGTGTCCCCGAGCGCCTCGCGGCAGAGCCCGAGGCAGTGCAGCACGTCCGGCTCGTCCGGCGCCGATCGCTGCGCGACGACCGCCTGGACGTAGGCCTCCTCGAAGCGACTCTGGACGAGCAGCATGGTGGCGCGGCGCAGGCACGAGCTCGGGTCCACCGCCAGCGAGTCCACCTGGCGGAAGCGGAGCGGGTCGTCGAGCACCAGCCGCGGCTCGTGCTCGGCGGCGCGCTGCTCGGCCTCGGCGGCCGCCGCGTCCTCGCCGAGGGCGCGCAGGGCCTCGGCCAGGCTCGCCAGCGCCTCCCCGTCCTCGGGGTCCATCTCCGCGGCGCGCTCGAGCGCGGCGCGCGCCTCCGCGGGCCGCCCGCGCAGCAGCTCCGCCTGGCCGAGGCCGCGGTGGGCGACCGCCATGCCCGGGGCCAGCAGCACGGCGCGCCCGAACGCGCCGTAGGCCGCCTCCCCGTCGCCCAGCCGCAGCAGCGCCTGGCCGTGGTGGACGTGCACCGGGGCGTAGTCGTCGCGCAGCCCGAGGGCGCGCTCGAAGCCCGCCGCCACCGCGGTGGGATCGTCGCCGATGAACGAGCCCATCAGCGCCTCGAAGTACGCCCAGCGGAACTCGGCCGGGTCCAGCTCGCGCGCCGTCGCGTAGCTGTCGCGCGCGCGCTCGTGCAGGCCGTGGGCGTCCAGGACGGCGCCGAGCCGGCCCCACGCCTCCGCGGAGTCGGGCGCGGCGCGCACCGCCGCCAGCGACTGCTGCACGAGCTCCGCGACGGCGACCGGCAGGTCCGCGACGTCCACGTCCGCGACCGCGCGGGGCGCGGCCCCCGCCGAGCCCGGCTCGTCCGCCGGCGAGCAGGCGCCGGCCAGGGCGGCGAGCAGCAGCGCCGCGGCCAGGTCGCGCGCAGCGCGGCGCGGACGCGCGTCGTTCGAGGTCGTGCTGTCCATGCCCCTCACGGTACCGTCGCCCCGACCGCGCGGCGGGGGTCGATCCGGCGGTCGGTCGCGCCGCCGGGCCGGCGCGCCTACGCCCGACGGGAGCGTCGGCGGGCCCGCGGCGAGCGGCCCGCGGCCCGGCCGGTGCGCGCGCGGGTCGGCAGGAGCGCGAGGAGCGCGAGCGGGGCCGCCCCGAGGCAGCCGCGCCGGCTGGTGCGCGCGGGCGCGCGGGACCCATCGGCAGGCGCGGGGTCCGGCGCGTTGCCCTCACCGTGCTCCTCCCCGGGGTGGAAGGCCGCGAACATGGGCTCGACCAGGTGGTCCTCGGGCCGGCGGTGCGGGGAGTCGGACACGAGGCGCCCTTTATACTTCGCGGCCGACCATGGAGCACCTCGGCCACCGCTTCCGCGACCCCGCGCTGCTCGAGCTGGCCTTCACGCACGCCTCGGTGCAGGGCTCGCAGAGCAACGAGCGCCTCGAGTTCCTCGGCGACGCCGCGCTCGACCTGGCGATCGCCGAGGAGCTCTTCCACCGCCACGCGGAGCTGCCCGAGGGCGACCTGACGGAGCTGAAGGCCGCCATCGTCTCGCGCCGGAGCCTGGCGCAGGCCGCGCGCGAGCTGGGCCTGGGGGAGCGCGCGCGCATCGGCGGCGGCCTGCGCGGGCGCGAGCTGCCGGCCTCGGTGCTCGCCAACCTGTACGAGGCCGTGCTCGGCGCGGTGTACCTCGACGGCGGCTACGACGCCGCGCGGCGCTTCGCGCGGCGCACGCTGCACGGCGCGCTCGAGGGCGTGCACGAGCGGCGGCGCGGCGCGAACCCCAAGCAGGAGCTCCAGGAGCTCAGCCAGGCGCGCTGGAACCGGCTGCCGACGTACGAGCTGCTCGAGCAGCGCGGCGAGGCGCACGCGCGCGCGTTCCTCGTGCGAGCGTGGCTCGGCGAGCGCGCCTTCCCGAGCGCGTGGGGACGCACGCGCAAGGAGGCCGAGCGCTGGGCCGCGCACGAGGCGCTGCTCGTGCTCGCCGCGGAGCCCGCCCCCGCCGACGGCGCCTGAGCCGCGGCCCGGGGCGCCGGGAGCCGTGGTCTATACTGCCCGGCTCGGCCGGCCCGCCGGGCGCGCCCGTGACCGCCACCCTCCCCGCCCCCCAAGCCCCCCGGGCAACGGACGCCCCGCTGCTCGACGCGGGCAGCCTGCCGTCGTTCGACGCCCTCGAACGCCTCGTGCGACGCCTGCACGCCGAGCGCGGCGTGATCGCGGGCGGCCTGTGGGGCTCGTCCCAGGCGCTGGTGCTCGCGGCGCTGGCGACCCGGGCGCAGGGCCCGTGGCTGGTCGTCTGCTCGACCGAGGTCGAAGCGGAGACGTTCGCCGACGACCTGCGCGCCTTCGGTGCCGAGGTCGCGTCCATGCCGGCCCGCGACCCCTACGCGCGGCGCGGCCACGCCCAGGCGGACCTGGACGCCGTGCGCGGGCGCCTGCAGGTGGCCCAGCGACTGGCCGGCCCGCCCCAGCGGCGGCCGCGCGCCATCGCCTGCTCCGTGCTGTCGCTGCTGCAGCCGCTCCCCGACGCGGGCGAGCTCGAGCGCGAGTTCCTGTCGCTGAAGGTCGAGCAGGGCCTCGACGTCGGCGCGCTGCTGGACCGCCTGGTCGAGTCGGGCTTCACGCGCCAGCCGCTGGTCGAGGGACCCGGCGAGGTCAGCCTGCGCGGCGACATCCTGGACGTGTTCCCGTTCGCGGCGGACCTGCCGCTGCGCGTCGAGCTCTTCGACGACGAGATCGAGTCGCTGCGCAGCTTCGACCCGGACACGCAGCGCAGCGTCGAGACGTTCCGCCAGGTCAAGCTGTGCCTCGCGCGCGACGCCGGCGGCGTCGAGGACGGGGACGGCGTGCTGCCGCACACGCTGCTGGCGCCGACGACGACGGTCGTCGAGGTCGAGCCGCTGCGCATCCAGGACACCGCCGAGGGCCTGCGCATCCAATCCTCGTCCCACCAGCGCGCGCTGATGCAGTGGCGGCAGGCGCGCGAGCAGCACCGCCGGCTGGCGCTGCAGAGCCTGCCGGGCGCCGACGTCGACTTCGACGCGCGCACCGTGCAGGCCTTCTCCGGGGGCGTGCGCGAGGCCACGCGGCGGCTGGTGGCGACGGCCCGCGGCGTGCCCGGCGCGGCCGGCGTGGCCCCGGCGGCGGGCGGCGGCGAGCGCCCCGCGGCGCGCACGGTCGTCGCCTGCGCGACGCCGGCCGAGCAGGAGCGCTACCGGACCGTGCTCGCCGAGGTAGACGCCGACGCGCCCGTCGAGGTGGGCCTGGGCTCGGTCGCCAAGGGCTTCCACCTGCCCGCCGCCGGGCTGGTGCTCGTGAACCACCGCGAGCTCACCGGCGTGGTCGGCTCCCGCCGCCAGCAGCGCGCCCGGCCCGCGCACCGCTCGCGCGCGCTGCATTCGTTCTTCGAGCTGAAGCCCGGCGACCTGGTCGTGCACGCCGTGCACGGGCTGGCGCGCTTCCGCGGGCTCGAGCTGATGAAGCGCGGCGGCGGCGAGGAGGAGCACCTGGAGCTCGCCTTCGCCGACGACGTGAAGCTCTTCGTGCCCGCCTGCCGCATCGACCTCGTCCAGCGCTACATCGGCAGCGGCGCGAGCGCCGTGAAGCTGGACAGGATCGGCGGCCAGGCCTTCCGCCGCCGCCGCGAGAAGGTCGAGCGCGCCCTGCGCGACCTGGCGGCGGAGATGCTCGAGGTCCAGGCCAAGCGCGACGTCGCCACGCGCGACCCGTGGCCGGAGGACGACGAGCTGGTCCGCCAGGTCGTCGAGTCGTTCCCCCACACCGACACGGAGGACCAGGCCCGGGCCGACGCGGAGATCCGCGCCGACCTCGTCCGGCCGCGGCCGCTGGACCGCCTGCTGTGCGGCGACGTGGGCTTCGGCAAGACGGAGCTCGCCGTGCGCGCCGCCTTCCGCGTGGTGAACGGCGGCGGCCAGGTGGCCGTGCTCGTGCCGACGACCGTGCTCGCGCAGCAGCACCTGCGCACCTTCTCCGAGCGCCTGGCGGACTTCCCCGTGGAGATCGCCGCGCTGTCGCGCCACGTCTCGCCGTCGAAGGCGAAGGACACGGTCGCGCGCCTGGCCGCCGGCGAGGTCGACATCGTCATCGGCACGCACCGCATCCTGTCGAAGGACGTGAAGTTCCAGCGCCTGGGCCTGGTCGTCGTGGACGAGGAGCAGCGCTTCGGCGTCGCCCACAAGGAGCACTTCAAGCGCCTGCGCGCCACCGTCGACGTCCTGAGCCTGTCCGCCACGCCGATCCCGCGCACGCTGCACATGTCGATCGCGGGCCTGCGGGACATCTCCGCGCTGACCGTGCCGCCGCCGGGGCGCCAGGACATCGAGACCGTCCTGACGACGATCCAGGACGAGGACACCGTGCGGCGCGCGCTGCTGCGCGAGAAGCAGCGCGGCGGGCAGGTGTTCGTGCTGCACAACCGCGTGCAGTCGATCGAGGAGGTGGCGCGGTGGCTCCAGGAGCTCGTCCCGGAGTGCTCCTACGCCATCGGCCACGGGCAGATGGGCGCGCGCGAGCTGGACCGCGTGATGACGTCCTTCATCCGCGGCGACGTCGACGTGCTGGTGGCCACGACGATCGTCGAGAACGGCATCGACATCCCCTCCGCCGGCACGATCGTGATCCACGAGGCCGACCGCTTCGGCCTGTCGGAGCTGCACCAGCTGCGCGGCCGCGTCGGGCGGGGCTCGCACCAGGCGTACTGCTACCTGCTGGTCGACAAGTTCAAGCCCGTGCGGCAGGTGGCCCGCGAGCGCCTGCAGGCGCTGGTCGAGATGAACCAGCTCGGCGCGGGGTTCGGGATCAGCATGAAGGACCTGGAGATCCGCGGCGCGGGGAACCTGCTGGGCCCGGAGCAGTCCGGGCACATCGCGGCGATCGGGTACGACATGTACTGCCGGCTGCTGAAGTCGACCGTCGAGCGCCTGCGCGACGGGGCCACCGGCGAGCTCGCCCCGGTGGACCCGGCCGAGCTGGCGGCGGGCGTCGAGCTCGAGCTCGGCCTGCGCGCGTTCCTGCCGCACGACTGGGTGGACTCCCAGGAGACCCGCATCGAGATCCTGCGCGAGCTGGACGAGGTGCACACCGCCGAGGACGCCGCGCGGGCCGAGGAGGGCCTGCGCGACCGCTACGGCCGGCTGCCCCCGGAGGCGGCCCAGCTGGTGCGCACCTTCCGCCTGCGGGCGGAGCTCGAGGCCCTCGGGGTCCGCCGCCTGGCGTGGCGGGACGACACCTACCTGCTGGAGTTCGACGACCGCGTCCTGCTGGAGGGCACCCTGCTGCGCCCCGGCGTCGAGTTCCGCCCCCTGCGCGCCGGGCAGGGCCTGCTCGTCGTCCCCGCCGACCGCCGGGACCCCGCGGCGGCCCTGGAGTGGATCGAGGGGCTCTTGAGCGCCGCGGCCCGTCGATCGACAATCGCGGGCGGGTGAGCGCCGGCCGGGGCGGCCGTCGCGCGCCACCCGGGGCGTGCGAACGCCGGAGCGTGCGAACGATGGGTGACCGAACGACGAGACGACTCTTCCGCGCGGCCCGCGCCGGGCTCGCCGCCGCGTGGCTGGCGACCGCGGCCTCCGCGGCCCCGCAGGCCCTGCCGCCCCTGGGGGACGAGGCCGAGTGGCAGCTGGTGGACCGGATCGCGCTGACCGTGAACGAGGAGGCGCGCACGGAGGGGTACCTGATGGCCGGCATCCTGCGGGGCGCCGAGCCGGTCACGACCCCCGAGGAGATCGAGGGTCGCTACCAGGAGGTCCTCACCGCCGAGGTGAAGGACATGCTGGTCGTCCAGGCCGGCAAGGACCTGGGCTTCGACCCCCAGCTCCTGGAGCGCCAGGTCGACATCGTGCTGGAGCAGCACCGCGAGCGCCTCGGCCGCGACGGGGTCTCGCGCTACCTGCGCCTGCGCAGCTTCTCCTCGGCGGACTACCGCGAGGAGGCGCGCCGGGAGGTCTACGCGACCGCCTGGGAGCGCTTCGTGGTCGGCCGCGAGCCCGGCCCCAGCGGGCGGTTCAGCCGCGACAAGTTCGTCCGGCCCGGGCAGCTCTGGTTCGCCTACGAGCAGAACCGCTCCGCCCTCTCCGAGCCCACCACCGTCCAGGTCCAGCAGCTGATCGTCAGCGCGGCCTCGGTCGGGGGGCCCGAGGCGGCCGAGCAGCTGACCGTCGACCTCCACCGGCAGATCACCGAGACCGGCGCCGACTTCGGCGAGCTGGCCGAGATCTACGGCCAGACCGAGCCGGGGACGCGCGGGGTCTCGCGCTGGCTGCCCCTGGGGGAGCTCTGCGAGCGCTTCCCGGACCTCTGCGAGGCGTTCCTCGACGGCGCCGCGGTCGGCGACGTGTCCGGCGTTCTGCCCTACCGCCGCGACGGCACCCCGGTCGGCTACATCGTCCTGAAGCTCCTGGGCCGCAAGGAGGGGCGCAAGACCCCCTTCACCGACCCCGAGCAGCAGGTCCAGCTCGAGGACCTGATCGTCGAGCAGCGCGACCGCTACCGCACCGACCTGGGCCTCACCGAGCTGCTGGAGGCCTCCTACGTGTGGCCGGAGGAGGCCTTCCGCCCGCCGCCGGCCGTCGGGCCGCAGCCCTGACGCTCCGCCGGGGCCCCGCCCGGGCCCCGGTTGCGCCCCACCCGGGCCCGGCATCCCGCGCGCGGGGGTGACAGGAGGGGGAACCGCGGGCACCCCCGCGGATATACTCGGCGCCCCCTGAACCGGGCCGGGGACCCTGCGTTCCCCTCGCGTCGGGCCCAGGGGCCCCCGCGGGGAGCCGTCCCCGGGGTCGGGACCGCCTCCCTCAGGGAACCCGACCCACACCGGAGGCCCGGGCCGCCCCGCCTCCCCATCCACCCCACGGCTCCCGGCACCGCGCAGGCTGAACGAGACAGGACGAGACAGGCCATGACCGACGAGTTCGACGACATCCACATCGAGAGCAGCCTCCCCCGCTCGTGGGAGGAGGAGCACACGTTCAACGACGTCCTGTACGACTGGATGCAGCGCGCGCCGTGGCTCGGCCTCTCGGCCCTGGCCCACGCGGTCCTGTTCGGCGTGCTGTACGCGATCCCGTGGGACCTGCTCTACCCCGAGCCGGCGACCTCGATCCAGGCCTCCATCGAGCAGACGCCCGAGGAGCTCTTCGAGGACCCGCCGCCGGAGGAGCCCGAGGAGATCGAGGAGGAGGAGATCGAGGAGGAGCCGGTCCTGAAGGACGCCGAGATCTCGGACCACAACGAGACCGAGGACATGGAGGAGACGGACTCCTCCGAGGGCGACCCCGACTTCCTCGCGGACTCCCCGTTCGACGACAAGGCCTTCAACGACATCATCGGCATCGGGGGCGGCGCCGGCGGCAAGTTCGGCAACCGCTTCGGCGGGCGCCGCAACCTGAAGGCGGCGGGCGGCTCCGGCACCCAGCAGGCCCTGAAGGACGGCCTCGAGTGGCTGCGGCACCACCAGTCGCAGGACGGCTCCTGGGACACCGACGAGTTCATGGTGAACTGCGGCAAGATCGGCTCGACGATCTGCGCCGACCCCGGCGAGCCGCTGCACGACGTCGGCATGACCGGCCTGGCGCTGCTCGCCTTCCTGGGCGACGGCCACACCACGAAGTCCGGCCAGTACAAGAACGTCGTCTCCGCCGGCGTGAAGTGGCTGAAGGACCAGCAGGACCCCGACCTCGGGCTGCTGGGCGAGAAGATCGGCCAGGCCTTCCTGTACAACCACGCCATCGGGACGCTGGCGATGTGCGAGGCCTACTACTTCTCCAAGAGCCCGCTGATCAAGCGCACGGCCCAGGACGCCGTGAACTTCATCACCCGCGCGCGGAACCCCTACGGCGCGTGGCGCTACGACTACCCGCCGATCGGTGACAACGACACGTCGGTCACCGGCTGGATGGTCTTCGCGCTGAAGTCCGCCGAGGAGGCCGGCCTGCAGGTCGACCCGGAGGCGTTCGTCGGCTCGCTGTCGTGGCTGGACGAGGTCACCGACACCGCCAACGGTCGGGTGGGCTACGACTCGGTCGGCAGCCCGAGCTCGCGCGTGCCGCGCCAGAACGACCACTACCCGCCCGAGAAGGGCGAGGCCATGACGGCCGTGGGTCTCCTCTGCCGCTTCTTCCTCGGTCAGGATCCCGACGAGGACAAGATCATGGAGAAGCACGCCGAGCTCATGCGGGAGACGCTGCCCGAGTGGAACCCGGACGACTTCGGCTGCGACATGTACTACTGGTACTACGGCTCGTACGCGATGTACCAGATGGGCGGCAAGAAGTTCTGGGACCCCTGGAACAAGGCGATGAAGGTCGCGGTCGTCGACTCGCAGCGTCGGGACGGCGACGAGAAGGGCTCCTGGGACCCGGTCGGGCCGTGGGGCTTCGCCGGCGGGCGCGTGTACTCGACGGCGCTGATGACGCTGTGCCTCGAGGTGTACTTCCGGTACGCGAAGGTGCTCGGAGCCCGGTAGGGAGGTCCAGCCGCTCGGCAGCTCGCCGAGCGGCCCGAACGAAGCCGGCCCCGGCGCGCACTGCGCGCCGGGGCCGGCTTCGTTCGGGGGGCTGCTCGGTCACCGCCGCGTTCGGGCTGACGGCGGCGGCTGCGCCGCCGGTCTGTCAGCAGACGCGGCGGTGGAACGGGCCCATGAACTCCGCGACGTTGGCCTTGTCGCGGGAGAGCAGTCCGCCCTCGCTGGTCGACTTCACGTGGACCGTGGTGGACGGCATGCCGTCGGGGCCGCTGACGGTGATGACGACGGTGGCGGAGCCGCCGAGGAAGCCGCGGTCGCGGCGGCAGGTGATGCTGCCGCGCTCCTCGTCCACCGCCAGGACGTTCCAGCCCGGGAGGTCGTCGGCGAGGTTCCTCGCCTCCTCCCAGACGCCCCCCTTGAGGGCCGCCACGCGGAGCGTCTGGAGCGAGGGGCTGGTGGCGTCGTCGCTGGTCTCGAAGGACCCACCCATGGCAGGGAGCGGAGGCGCCCTAGCCCTTGGACTCGACGGCGCGCGAGAGCTGGTGCTTCTTCCGGGCGGCGGCGTTGGAGTGCAGCACGCCCTTCTTGGCGGCCTTGTCCACGCGCTTCATCGCCTCGGGCAGCCGCGCCTTCGCCTCCTCGGCCGTCTCGGCCTCGCGGACGCGGCGCACGGCGGTGCGCATGCGGCTGGTCACGATCTTGTTGTCCACGCGCCGCTGCTCGTCCTGGCGCAGGCGCTTCTTGGCTTGCTTGTTGTTGGGCATGGTCTAGCGAAACTCTTCCATCTTGGCGGCCACGTCGCGGTAGCCGATGTCCACTTCGTAGATGCGGGCGTAGAAGGACCGGGCCTCCTCGCCGTTCTGCTCGGCGGCCGCGAGGTCGCCGAGATTGTACAGGATCTCCTTGGCCCGCTCGTCGACCTGGACGACGCCCTCGAGGGCGTGCTCGTACTCCTTGCGGGCCAGGTCGGCGAAGCCCTTCTGCTGGAAGCACTGGGCCATGTGGAACAGGGCGTCCCGGCGGACGCGGGGGTCGGCGTTGGCCTTCTGGAACTCCGCCAGGGCCTCGTCGAGCTGCTCCAGGCGCATGAGCCGGCGGCCGAGCTGCAGGCGCAGGGCGGCGTCGCCGGGGTGCATGCGGACGCGCTCGCGGAAGTCCTCCAGCTCGAGCTCCAGCAGCTGCTTCTCGAGCTCGCCGGCGCGCGCCTGGTCGCCCTCCTTGTCGGCCCGCGAGATCTGCTTCTTCAGGACCCGCGCCCGCAGGTCGCCGCGGCGGCTGACCAGCTCGAAGGAGTCGCGGCGGTACTCCAGCGCGCGCTCCACCATGTCGAGGGCCGCTGGCCAGTCGCGCAGCTTCTCGTGCACGTCGGCCATGCGCAGCAGCAGGTCGGGGTCGCTGGGCGAGTCCGCGTAGGCGCCCTCCAGCCGCTCGAGCTCCTTCTGCAGGTCCTCGGGGCTCATGTGGCGGCGCTTGGAGCGCTCCAGCTGCACGGCCATCTCCTTGTCGGCGATCGCCTCGCGGCTGTGGCGCTCGGTCAGCTTCTGGGCCGACGACAGCGCGGTCTCCGCGGCGAGGTCCTTGCGCGCCTTGAGCGCCTCCTGGTCGCGCGGGTCGGCCTGGAGCGCGCGCTCGTAGTACTCGAGGGCCCGCGCGTGGTCGCCCTGCCGGTACAGGATCCCGCCGGCGCGCTTCAGCCCCTCGGGGTTGCGCGGCGCGATCTCCGCCAGGAACTCGTACACGGCGAGGGCCGAGGCCAGGTGGCCCGCGTCCTCCAGCGCGTTGCCGAGCAGGAGGTTGCCCTCCTCGTCGAGCGGGTTGCGCGCCAGGAAGCTCTCGCAGGCCTTGGCGCAGGCGTCGTGGCGGCCCGCCTTGCGCAGGGTCCGCGCCGTGGCGAGCGGCATGGCCCCGCCGAGCGCGCGCAGCAGCTTGCCGCCCTTCTTGCGGTCGAACCGCTCCTTCAGCGAGCGGCGCAGCCCGGCACGCGCGGCGGCCAGGTCGGGGTCCAGCTCGAGCAGCTGCTGGTACAGCTCGACCGCGAAGTCGTAGTTGCGACGGCGGTGGGCCTCCTCGGCCTTCTGGATCTGCTTGGTGAAGTCCACGGGGTGGGCGGCGCGCGACGCGGTCCGGCGGACCCGGCCGCCCGGGTCGCTCGCTCGGCGGGATCGGCGGGTTCGTCGCTCCGCCCGCGGGGCCGGCGGAGCGGCCGCGCGGTCCCCGGCGGGCCGTGGGGGGAGGCGGATCCCGCCGGGGGGCCCCGGCGAAACGGGCGGAGAATGCTATCGGCGTGGTCGAGGGCCGTCAACGGACGCTATCCTGCCCTCCGGCCCTGGTCGCCGGGCCCCGGCGGGCCTAGGGGCGCCCCGGAGCCGGCCCCCGCGCGGCCGCCCACGCGCCCACCGGCGCGGCCCCGATCGCCGCCCGCCCTCCCGGTTCATCGCCGCCCGCCCTCCCGGTTCCTCGCCGCCCGCCCTCCCGCGTCGACCCTGCCCACGCCCATGGAGACCGAGAAGCTCGAGTTCGACCTGACCCTCTACCCGCAGCCGGTGCTGCGCAAGGTCGCCGAGCCCGTCCAGGCCTTCGACGACGAGCTCCGGCGCATCGTGGAGGGCATGTTCGACCTCATGGCCCGCAGCAACGGCGTGGGCCTGGCCGCGCCCCAGGTGGGCCTGCGGAAGCGGATCCTCGTCCTGAACCCGACCGGTGAGCCGGACGACGCCCTGGTGCTGGTGAACCCCACCCTGGTCGAGCGCTCCGGGCCGGAGACCACCTTCGAGGAAGGCTGCCTCTCCTTCCCGGGGATCTACGCCGAGATCCGCCGGCCCGACGCCTGCGTCGTCGAGGCCCAGGACGTGGACGGCAAGACCTTCCGGGGCTCCTACGAGGCCTTCCCGAGCCGGATCATCCAGCACGAGTACGACCACCTCGAGGGGGTCCTCCTGGTCGACCGCATGTCGCCCGCGGACAAGGTGCGGCACAAGGCGGCCCTCCAGGAGCTCGTCGACCGCTACAAGCGGACCCGCCCGGCCGCCCCGGCGCGCCGGCGGTGATCACCACCTTCGACCTCCGGCACCTGCCCGAGCCGCCCCCCGGGGGCGCCGTGGTCAGCATCGGGGTGTTCGACGGCGTCCATCTGGGTCACAAGCGCCTACTGGAGGACAACCTGGCGCGGTCCCGGGAGCTCGGCGCGCGCGCCACGGTCGTGACCTTCCGGCGCCACCCCAAGCGGGTGCTGCTGGGCCGCGCGCCGCGGACGCTGACCAGCCTGGAGCACCGCCTGGAGCTGTTCCGGCGGGTCGGGATCGAGCACTGCGTCGCGCTCCCCTTCGACGACCGCCTGCGCACGACCCCCGCCGAGGAGTTCGTGCGCGACGTGCTCGTCGGGCGCCTGGGGGCCCGGGCGTTCGTGCTCGGGTTCGACAGCAAGTTCGGCCAGGACCGGCGGGGCACCCCCGAGCTGCTCGCGGCGATGGGCCTCGACGTGCGCGTGGCGCCCAAGGTGGTCCTGGACGAGCGCGCGGTGTCGAGCACGGCCATCCGCGAGGCCGTCGAGCTGGGCGACCTGGCCGGCGCGGAGCGCATGCTGGGCCGTCCGGTCACCCTCTGGGGCACCGTGGTCCACGGGCGGGAGCTCGGCCGCACCCTGGGGTTCCCGACCGCCAACCTGAACCTGCACGACGAGCTGCACCCGCCGGTGGGGGTCTACGCCTGCCGGGCCCGCATCGTGGAGCGCAGGACGTCCGAGCGAACGCCCCCCGGCGAGCCCCCGGCCGACCTGCCGGCGGTGGCCAACGTGGGCTACCGCCCCACGCTGGACGGCGTTGGGGACGGCGCGGGCGACGGCGCCGGCGCCGACCCGCAGGTCGAGGTCCACCTGCTGGACTTCCGGGGCGACCTCTACGGCGCCGTCCTGGAGCTGGCCTTCGTCGAGCGCCTCCGGGGCGAGCAGCGCTTCGACGGCCCCGAGGCCCTGCGGGCGGCGATCGCGGCCGACGTCGCCGCAGCGCGCCGCTGCCTGGACGCCCGTCCGCCGGCGGAGCCGCCCGCCGAACCGCCCGTCGAACGGGGCGGGGGGGTCGTCCCGTCGCGGCCCCCGGCCCGGACCGGGACCTCGCCGGCCGCGGACGGCGGCGCCACCGAAACGCCGGGGCCGAATTGACGCCGCGGGCCCTGCCCGCGACAATCCCGGGCCGCTCCGGGCAGGTAGCTCAGTTGGTAGAGCACTTGACTGAAAATCAAGGGGTCACCGGTTCAAGTCCGGTCCTGCCCACCAGCCCCTCGCACGGCCTCGAGAGCGCGCACCCGCGGCGCCCCGCGCACGCCGTCCCGCCGGCGCGCACCCGCGCTCCCCGCCCCCTGACGCGAGCCGGCGCGCGCTCCGCGGCCCGCGACGCCGCGTCGTGCCGGGCGCCCGTCGAGCCGCGTTTCCCCGCCCGCTCCCGCGCGCACGCCGTCGGCTAGCCGACCGTCCGCCCCCCCGCGAGCAGCACCCGAGGGCCCCGGCCCACCTCTTCATGGACGAGTTCCAGCCCGTCGTCATCACGCGCAGCGACCCCGCGCGCATCGACATCGAGTGGGCCGACGGCCACCGCACGGGCTACACGACCGCGGAGCTCCGCGGCCTGTGCCCCTGCGCCCAGTGCGTGGACGAGGTCACCGGGCGCCGGGTCCACGACCCCGCCAGCGTCCCCGCCGGCCTGACCCACCGGGACGTCCAGCTCGTGGGCAACTACGCGATCGCCCTCGTGTTCGCCGACGGGCACTCGACCGGCATCTTCCCGTTCCGCTTCCTCCGGCGGAACGACCCCGCCGCGCCGCGGGCCGCCGAATAGCGCCCGCCGAGCCCGCCACCGGGCCCCTTTCCAGGAAGCCTCTTTCGGCTCCGGAGCGTCCGGTCGACCCCCCACGGGCGCCCGGTGGGGGCCCCGGGGGCGCCCGGAAACGGCCCTCCGGGCGCCCCTGGGCACACCTAAGCCGATTCAAAACAAGGAATTACGGCCCCCACAGTGGGCGTGTCCCGTTTTTCGGGCCAGGTCGGAGGGGCTCCGCCGATCAGTCCTGAAGAAGGTGACTGCCGCAAAAACCCCGCGGAGGGCCTTCACCCTCCCGGGGGCCGGCGGCATCTTCAGCGCGCTCTAAGACCCCCATCCCTTCTCTCGTTTGTTTCTCTTTGGAGTGCATTCCTCATGAACAGGTATGTCCTTAGCGCGCTGGCGTTCGCGACGGCCAGCTCGCTTGCCTCCGCCGGCACCGAGGTGTCTGCGGAGCGAGGGGACTGGTTGAGTCTGGATCGAGAAATCTCGAACCTCTCGACCACCCTCTCGAACCAAGGCCCCTCGGGCTTCGCCCTGAGCGGCTTCCTCCGCGGTCGCTTCGTCTGGTCGAGTGACATCGACGACGTCAACGGCACCGGCGACGATCTGACCGGGTTCGGGGTGGACAACATCCGCCTGAACTTCGACGGCAGCATCGGCGACTACGGTGTGCACGTCTCCGCGGACGGCGCCGACTACCAGCAGCCGACCGCCGGCAGCATGCCGTCGATCCTCAACGGGATCATGGGCGGCGGCGCCATGTACGTCGGCCCGAACCAGGGCGGTCAGGGCTACGTGGGCGACATCGGGACCCCGAGCAGCCTGCAGATCGTCGACGCGTTCATCACGACCTCGTTCGGGAACGACGTCAACCTGACCGTGGGTCAGTTCCGGGCCCCTTTCGTCAACAACGCGCTGATCGACGCGGACCGCCTCCTGGGTCCCGAGCGCACCTTCCTGGGCGCCGCCTGGGACGGTCGTGATCTCGGCGTCATGCTCAACGGCATGGCGGGTCGCTTCGGCTGGTGGGTGGCTGCTCAGAACGGCGTCGACAGCGTCGCCGAGGAGTTCAACTTCACCCTGCGCGCGTCCTACACCCTGCTCGGCGCCGGCGGTCCCCCGACCGTCCTCGGTGCCCACGGCATGGGTCAGGACGAGCACCTGTACGTCGCGGGTGCCTACTCGATGGACGACGAGGACCCGACCACGGGCGACGACCGCAACGCGTGGGTCGTCGAGGCCGGCTACCGGACGGGCCCCTGGTTCGTCTCGGCCGAGTACGGCTTCATGGACGAGGGCTTCTTCCCGAACGCCGTCGGCGGTCCGGACGACATCATGCCCATCGCCGTGCTCGCCAGCTTCGCCTTCGCGGCGGACTGGGAAGCCTGGGTCCAGCTCGAGGACCTCGACGACGAGGACGACACGACGGTCTACCAGTTCGGCGTCAACTACTACCAGGCGGCTCAGGACGCCAAGTGGTACGCCGCCTACCAGATCGCCGACAGCGACAACAGCATGCTCGATTACGACAACATCGTGATCGGCTACACCGTGTCCGTCGGCCGTCCGTAGACCCGCGGCGCCTCCGAGGAGGGACGTCGCGCGCGTCGCGACGGACCCCCGAGCGAGGCCGATCCGGGGGCGCGCGCGTCGCGCCACCGGCAGAGAACAGGAGCCCCGCGCGCGTCGCGGGGCTTCTTTTTTTTCCTCCGGAGGTCGGCCCACCCCCGCAGGAAACCTCGGAATTCCCGGTGCCGAGTCCTTCTCAGCGGTGTCGCGAGTCGGCATCCTGATCTCGTTCCGAACCGGAATCCGGAAGACCCGACACACGAGGGAGTCCACGCATGCACGTTCCCTTCACCTCCGTCTGCCTCTGCGCGCTGCTCGCGGGCCCGGCCTGGGCCGCGACGGGCGGCAGCTCGACCGCCGAGGAAGCCGACTGGCTCAGCCTGGATCGCGAGATCGCGGAGCTCTCCAGCGCCACGCTGAACCAGACGCCGAGCGGGTTCTCGGTCGGCGGCTACATCCGGGCCAACTTCACGTACAGCGACGACATCCAGGTGCCGCCGTCGAACGACGACCTCACGGGGTTCATCTTCGACAACATCCGCATCTACGCGAGCGGACAGATCGGCGACTGGGACGTCTACCTGGAGACCGAGGCCGGCGGGGGACCGATCGTCATCCTCGACGCCTTCGTCCACAGCGAGGTGTTCACCAACGGCCACTTCACGATGGGCCAGTTCCGCGCGCCCATGGTGTGGACCGGTCTGCTCGACCCGAACCGGTTGCTGTTCATTCCCTACACGACCGCCGGCTCCATCTGGCAGTCGCGGGACCTCGGCGCGATGCTCAACGGCCGCGTCCAGCGCCTGATGTGGTACGTGGCCGCGCAGAACGGCCGCGACCTCGTGGCGGAGGAGTTCCGGTACACCGGCCGCCTCACGTTCCACCTGATCGGCGACCAGTACACCCAGAACCGCCGGGTCGAGGGCGCCTTCGGCGCGGACGAGGACATGCAGCTCATGCTGGGCGCGGGCGCGTCCACCGACGACTCGCTCCAGGACGGCGACGCGGGCGCGGTCGACCTCGTCATGACCTGGGACCGCCTGTACGTCCAGGGCGAGTACGTCCACCAGCCGAACGATCCGGCGCTCGGCCTCCGCGCGGACGCCAACACCTGGTCCGGCACGGTCAGCTTCATGCTCGTCCCGGCCCGCTGGGAGGCCGCGCTGCGCTACGACGAGATCAACGGGACCACGGCGGACACCGACGCCTTCACGCTCGGCATCAACCGCTACATCCACGGCCACGACGTGAAGTTCCAGCTGAACGTCTCCACGGCCAACACCTCCGGGGCCGGCATCGACACCGACATCATCGCCCTCGGCATCACCGGCGGCGTCTGAGCCCGGCAACCGTCCAGGAATCCCGGCACCGCCCAGGAATCGGGGAGGGCCTCGCCGCACGCGGCGGGGCCCTCCTTCTCGTTCGAGGCGGGCCGTCGCGGACGCCCCGGCGCGGCCATCGACGCATCGGGTAGGCTCCCCCCGACCGTGCTCCCCCTCCGAACGACCACGACCGCCCGCGCGCGGGTGGGCTGCCTGGCGATCCTCGCCCTGGCCGGCCCCTCCGCAACCGGCCGGAGCGACCCCCAGGACACGCCGCCGATGACCGCGCCGACGCACGCGCACACCAACCGCCTGATCGACGAGACGAGCCCCTACCTGCTGCAGCACGCCCACAACCCCGTGGACTGGTACCCGTGGGGGCCCGAGGCCCTCGAGCGGGCGCGGCGCGAGCAGAAGCCCATCTTCCTCTCCATCGGCTACTCGGCGTGCCACTGGTGCCACGTGATGGAGCGCGAGAGCTTCGAGAGCGAGGACACCGCCGCGATCATGAACGAGCACTTCGTGAACGTGAAGGTGGACCGCGAGGAGCGCCCGGACCTGGACGAGATCTACATGCAGTACGTCCAGGCCACGACGGGCTCGGGCGGCTGGCCGATGAGCGTGTTCCTGACGCCCGAGCTCCAGCCGTTCTTCGGCGGCACGTACTTCCCGCCCCGCAGCCTGTACGGCCGGGCGGGGTTCCCCGACGTGCTGCGGTCGGTCGCGAGCGCCTGGGAGACCAACCGCGAGCAGATCACCCAGCACGGCGCGCGCTTCGCCGAGCAGCTGCGGCAGCAGGCCGCGCGCGACACGTCGGCCGCGGTCGACCCGGCGGTCCTCGACGCCTCCCTGACGCAGCTGCTGAAGGTCTTCGACGAGCAGTGGGGCGGCTTCGGCGGCGCGCCGAAGTTCCCGCACACGGGCGACGTGCGCATCATGCTGCGGCACTGGCTGCGGACGGGCGACTCGCGCGCGCTCGAGTGCGTGACGACCACCCTGGACCGCATGCGCCAGGGCGGCATCTACGACCACCTGCAGGGCGGCTTCGCGCGCTACAGCACCGACGAGAAGTGGCTGATCCCGCACTTCGAGAAGATGCTCTACGACAACGCGCTGCTCGTGCCCGCCTACCTCGAGGCCCACGTGGCCACCGGCAACGCGGACTACGCGACGGTCGCGCGCGAGTGCCTCGACTGGACGCTGCTCGAGATGGTCACGCCCGAGGGCGGCTTCGCCAGCACGATCGACGCCGACTCCGAGGGCGTGGAGGGCGAGTTCTACGTCTGGAGGCCGGAGGAGCTCGAGGCCGTCCTCGGCAACAAGGTCGGCGCCTGGGCCGCGGCCTGGTACGGCGTCACCCAGGCGGGGAACTTCGAGCACGGCAAGAGCGCCCTGTGGCGCCACGATCCGCCCGCTGAGGTCGCGCGCGAGCTGGGCGTGCCGCTCGACGAGCTCACCGCCGCCATGGAGGACGCCCGCGCGCGCCTGCTGGCGAACCGCGCCGAGCGCGTCCCGCCGGGCAAGGACGACAAGGTGCTCGCGTCCTGGAACGGCCTGATGATCTCCGCCATGGCCCAGGGCGCGCAGGTCCTGGGAGACGCCCGCTACCTCGAGGCGGCGCGCCGCGCGGCGCGCTACGTGCTCGAGGAGATGCGCCAGGAGGACGGCCGCCTGTACGCCACGGCGCGCGGCGGCCACGCGCACCTGAACGCGTACCTCGACGACTACGCCTTCCTGATCCAGGGCTGCCTGGACCTGTACGAGACGGACTTCGACCCGGGCTGGCTCGAGCGCGCGCTCGAGCTGAACGCGATCCTCGAGCAGAACTTCGCCGACGAGGAGAACGGCGGCTACTTCACCACCGGCGACAACCACGAGCAGCTCATCGCGCGCGTCAAGTCGCCCCACGACGGCGCCCTGCCCTCGGGCGCGGGCGTCCAGGCCCTGAACCTGCTGCGCCTGGCCGAGCTGACCGGCAAGGGCCCCCTGGCCCAGCGCGCCGAGCGGACCATCCTGTCGATGGGCGCGATGGTGAACCGCTACCCGCCCGGGTTCAGCCAGCTCCTGCAGGCCGTGGACTACCTCGCGGCCGGGCCGCGCGAGGTCGTGATCGCCGGCGAGCCCGACCACCCGACCGTCCGGGCCATGCTGCGCGAGGTGCGCGGGACGTTCCGGCCCCAGCGCGTCGTGGCCCTGGCGCACGCGGGCGCGGACGCGGACCTCGTCCCGCTGCTGTCCGACCGCGACGCGGGTGAGGGCGGCGCGCGCGCCTACGTGTGCCGCAACTACGCCTGCAAGCTGCCCGTCGACGACGTCGAGGGGCTGCGCGAGCAGCTCGCCGAGTAGCGGCTCCCGGCTCCCCGCCGGCGGTCAGTGCTCGGGCTCGGGCGCGTCGGCCGTCCCGCCGGGGCGCATGGGCTTGCCCATCACGGCGCGCTCGCCGAACTTCAGCCGCTCGCCGATCTCGTGGTCGTACCGCGGGTGCTGCGGGGTCGGCGCGAACCCGCGGTGCGCCGCGTCGCAGACGTAGCAGCGCAGCTCGACGGGCCCGAAGCGGTACAGCAGGGCGTCCACGGCCGCGGCGACGATCAGGCTGACGTAGGCCGTGAACGGCGCCAGCACGGCCGCCACGACGACGATCGAGAGCCCGGCGGCGCGCGGGAAGTGCCGCCGCGAGAAGAGCTCGGGGTGGCCGCACGCCAGGCAGCCGCGCAGGCCGCCGTCGGGCGTCAGCACCTCGCGGTGCAGCTCGACGCGCGCCCCGCACGCGGCGCAGGGCTCCGGGGCGGCCAGCCCGGCCGGCTGCTCGGCCCGCAGCGTCACGCGGCAGCCCGCGTCGCCCGGGCAGGGCACCACCACGACGGCGGCCATCAGAGCGGGACGCCGTAGGAGTCCTGCAGCGACATCGACACCGCCGCTCCGATCAGCACGAGCACCGTCGAGGCGTACAGGATCCCCGTCGCCGAGCGGGTGTTGCCGTACCGCAGCGAGTCGGCGGTCATCCAGGCGAAGAGCAGCGGCAGCAGCAGGCCGACCGCCGCCCGCGTCCCCAGGTAGAAGAGGCCCCACGGGCCGAGCAGCGGCATCTCGGCCGCCCCCAGCTGGCCGCGGAACACCGCGCAGGAGAGGCCCAGCAGGAGCAGCGAGGCGACCATGCTGCCCACCGTGACGCGGTTCAGGCGGCGCAGGTGGTCGATCGAGAGCTTCGGCACGGTCAGGTACCAGTGGCCGAGCACCATCGCGAGCCCGACGCTGCCCGCCACCGTGCCGGTCGCCAGGGCCGAGGCCGTGCCGACGGCCACGCCGCCGGGGCCCGCCGCGCCGTGGCGCCCGAGCTCGGCGTGCACCAGCAGGCCCACGGCCGCGACCAGCGCCCCTCCGCCGACGGCGAGCCCGGGCCACCACAGGCCCGAGCGCACCGGTCCGGACGCGTAGGTCGGGAACGCGGCCGCGGAGAGCAGCGCCGCGACCACCACCGGATCGGTCCAGGGCCGGCCCTCGACCCAGGTCGCCAGCAGCACGGCGAGCACGAGCGGCGCGAGGGCGGCGGCCCCCATCAGGCGGTAGAACAGCACGCCCACCGGAGCGCGCGGGACGAACGCGAGGGCGAGCAGCACGCCGAAGGCGAGCTCGAGGCAGAACTGCAGCGCGAGGGTGCTCCAGGGCATGGGGCGGACATTCTAGTGCCCCGGGGCCGCCGGCCGGACGGCGGAGCGCGGCCCGGGCGCTCCGCGACCCGTACGCGAGCCGTGCGTGGACCGCGCGCGGGGCAGAGATGCGCCGGAGGGCGCGTGGGCTCGCGGCGAGGCGCGGCTAAGCTGGCGCCCCCGCGGTGGCGGTTCCGCCCCGCGGGCCCCCTCTCCCTCCCCCCCCCGCCCCCACGATCCCTCCTCCCATGGCACCGCTCCGGGTCCTCGTCACCGGTGGCAGCCGCGGCATCGGCCGCGCCATCGCCCTCCGCTTCGCCCGAGAGGGCGCCCTCGTCTCCGTGGCCGCCCGCAGCTCGGACGCCCTCGACGCCATCGTGAAGGAGATCGAGGCCGCCGGGGGCAAGGGCAACGCCTCGCAGACCAACGTGCGCGACCACGGGTCGGTCGAGGCGGCCGTCTGGCGCACGACCCAGTTCACCGGCGGCGCCCTCGACGTGCTCGTCAACTGCGCGGGCGCCTACGAACTGCAGAGCCTGGGCGACACCGACCAGAGCCTCTGGGACCGCATGGTCGGCGTGAACCTCTCCGGCCCGTTCTACGTCACCCGCGAGGCCCAGGAGGCGCTGGAGGAGGGCGAGCGCCCCCACGTCTTCAACGTGGCCGCCGCGCCGGCGCTGCTGCGCGGGCCGAATTCGACGGCGGTCAGCGCCACCAAGGCGGGCCTGCGGGCCTTCGGGGACGCCCTGCGCGCCGAGTGGCGCGCCCTCGGCATCCGCGTGTCGACCGTGCTGTCCGGCCCCACCCGCACGGGCCTGGCCGAGCGCATCGGCGCCGACTGGCCCGCGATGAACGAGCCCGAGGACGTGGCGGCGGTCGTCTGGGACGCGTACCACGCGGCCGACGACGCCGACGTCGCCGACCTCGAGGTGCCGCCGCCGGCCTGACCCGTCAGCGCTGGATGCTGCGGACGAGGTCCAGGAACTCGGCCCGCGTCTTCGCCTCCTTCTGGAAGGAGCCGAGCAGGCACGACGTCAGCGCCGACGAGTTCTGCTTCTGCACCCCGCGCATCATCATGCAGAGGTGGCGCGCGTCGGCCACGACGCCCACGCCCTTGGGGCGCAGCACGTCCCGGATGGCCTCGGCGATCTGCGAGGTCATGCGCTCCTGCACCTGCAGGCGCCGGGCGAACACGTCGACGATCCGCGGGATCTTCGACAGCCCGATGATGCGCCCGTCGGGGATGTAGGCCACGTGGACCTTGCCATAGAACGGCAGCAGGTGGTGCTCGCAGAGGCTGTAGAACTCCACGTCCTTCACGACCACCATCTCCGAGCAGTCCTCCTGGAAGACGCCCTCGCCGACGGCCTCCTCGACGCTCTCCGTGGCGCCGGCCGTCAGGGCGCGCAGCGAGCGCTCGACCCGGTCGGGCGTCCGCGCGAGCCCCTCGCGGTCGGGGTCGTCCCCCAGCTGGCGGAGCAGCGCGTGGATCAGGTCGCGGATGGGGGGAGGGTCTCCCCCCGGAACTCCACGTAGCTGCCCCGGCCCTCGTACAGACGCATCCGGCGAAGTCGACATCCTTCGTAGGCTCCCACGGCGGGAGCCAGGCGCTCCCAGAAGAGGCGGACGAGGTTCTCGGACGAGGGGTTCACCCCCGACAGGAAGTCCACGTCCAGGTTGAGGTGCTGGTGGTCCACGTGGCGCACCACGCGCTCGTGCACGAGCTCGCCCAGGCGCACGAAGTCCATGACGATGCCCGTGCGCTCCGACAGCGGCCCGCCGACGACGACCTCGAGCACGAAGTCGTGCCCGTGTCCGTTGGGGTTGTTGCACGCGCCGTAGAGCGCGCGGTTCTCCTCGTCGGAGAGCGCCGGCTGGTGCAGCCGGCGGCTGGCGCAGAAGTCCACGCGCTGGCAGATCTCGACGTAGGCGGGGTCCATGTCGGGCACTTCGCCCGGCGGGGATCCCCGGCCCGAGCGAGCCGAAAAAATTACCGAAACGTCGGTGGAACCGCGAACGAGGGCCCCCCTCCCGGGCCGGGGTCGCCCCTGAACACCCTGGTGCGGCGGGGGTTACGACGACTCCTGCAACTTGTCCGCCCGGATGGGGATCGAATCCGGCTTAACCCCGCATCAGAAGAGCGCAGGAGATTACCCATGAACACGCTCCAGAAGGAACAAGGCTCCAAGTTGCTTCCCCTCGTCAAGGCCATCGGGTCCGAGATCCGTGACCGCGCGACGAAGATCGCGCACCTCGAGGAACGCCTCGAGGCGCTGCAGTCGACGCGCACCGCCCACGCCGAGGAGATCGCCGATCTCACGGCCGAGCTCGCCATCCACCGGCGCGAGCTGCGCCGCTGCACCAAGGAACTGGTGCAGCTGGGCTGCTCCGTCGACGCGGACAACCCGCTGCGGATCCAGTGCGGCGACGAGAGCCATCCGGTGATCCTCCTGGACGACACCCGCTTCTGGTCGACCGCCGACACCCCGACCTGAGCCCACACTCACCTCCGATGCGCGCGGCCGGCCGCTCCGAGGGAACTCGGGGCGGCCGGCTCGCTTCGGGTCGGACCCGGCGCGGACGACGGCGCCGCGTGAGCCCGCCGTCCGCGACGGGCGCTCGTTCGCGCGAGCCCGCCCGCAGCGGCCCGACGGCGTGAACCGGAGATGCGTGCGCGTTCCCGCGGGCTCGCGGCACGCGCCCCGGTGGCACGATCTCGGCGGGTCCGCCCGCGTGCGGAACCGTCCCGGGGGGCGGAGTCGCGCGGGTCCGTCCGCGCGAGGCGAGGAACGATCCCAGGGGCCCTCGGCGCCCCGTGCGCGAGAAAGGCGCTAGAAGGGCGGGTCGAGAGGCAGCTCGACCCGGGAGTCCCCGCGGTCGGCGACCTCGGCCTGCGTCACGAGCCCGTCGGCCCCGGCCGGCGCGGCCTGGTCCGCGGCCTGCGGCCGCGCGGGCGCTCCCCCCCGCCGGGCGACCCGGGCGGCGTTCTTGCGCCCCCGGGGGCCCGGCTTCTCGCCTCCGGCCTCACCGGGAGCATCGCCGCGGGCGGCGTCCGCGGGGCGTCCCGCGGGCGTGGGCTTCGTCCCTGCGGCGCCCTCGCC
>JAUIDW010000422.1 GCA_030428395.1 bacterium
GCGAGCGCTCGGCGGCGGGGCGGGCGCCCTCGAGCACGGCGCGCGCGCGCGTCAGCGCCAGGACGGCGTCGCAGGTCTCGACGACGGCGCCGCGCTCGCCGTCCCACGCGCCGTCCGGGCCGCGGCGCTCGAGCAGCCCGCGGGCCAGCGCCAGCGCCTCGGCCTCGGAGCCGGGCGGGGACGCCGCGTCCCAGCCGATGTCGGGGTGCTCGGCCTCCTCGAGGAAGCGCAGCGCGCCCGAGAGGGCCGCGCGCGTGGACGTGTCGGCGTGCAGCAGCAGCGCGCCCGCCGCGAGCGACGTCTGCATCGCGCGCCCGTCCCCCTCGGCGCCCTCGTCGGCGATCGCGCCGTCGGGCGCCTGCCGCTCGACCAGGTACGCGAGCGCGCGGGACACGAACGGCCCGTCCGCCGGGCGGTACCGGCGCGGGCACTCGCCGAGCGCGCGCAGCGCCCAGGCGGTGCCGGCGACGCCGCCGCCGTAGGAGCCGTCCTGCGCGTCCTGGACGGAGCGCAGCCAGCGGATCGAGGCGTCGATCTCGCCCTTCAGGTCGAGGTCGGCGCGCGGGGCGGCGGCGAGGGCCGGGGGGGCCGCCGGGGAGGAGGTGGGGGAGACGGTCGCCAGGGCGACCAGCAGCGCGAGGGTCGGGAGCATGGGGCAGATCGTAGGTCGGGGGTTCGCGCCCTCCAACGCAGCGCCGCCCGGCCGGTTCGGGAGGGCAGGGCGGTCCGGGCAGGCCGCGTGCGGGAGCGACACGCGCCCAGGGCGGCCCGCGGGGGGAGTCGGGGGCTCAGGGCGCCGGCCGGGAGCGTGGCGGCAGGAGCTCCAGCAGCCCGGCCAGCGCCGCCACGCGGTGGTCCGCCGCGGGCGCGTCCGGACCCGACGCGCCGGCCGGTTCGACGCCCGGCCCGCCGGAGCGGCCGCGGTCGAGGTGGACGGCGCGCATCCCGGCGCGGCGCGCGCCCAGCACGTCGCGGGTCGGCATGTCGCCGACGTGCACGGCCCGCTCCGGCGGCACGCCCACGGCGTCGAGCGCCCGGCGGAAGATGGCGGGGTCGGGCTTGCGCACGCCGACGTCGTACGAGAACACGGTGGCCTCGAGGAGCGGCAGCACCCCGGCGCGCGCGAGCCCCTCGCGGAAGAGTTCGCCGGGCCCGGACACGTTGCTGACGAGCACCAGGCGGTAGCCGCGCGCGCGCAGCTCGCGCAGGGTCGCCAGCGTGTCGCCGTAGGGACGCAGCGAGTCCGCCTCGCGCCGGATCACGGCCCGCGCGCGCGCCTCGGCGTCCGGCAGGCCGCGCGCGGCGAGGAACGCCGCCAGGTCGCGGCCGCGGCCGCCGGCGGGCGGCTGCTCGCGCCACGCCACGACGTCGTCCCACACCTCGGGCAGCTCCTCCGCGCCGTCGCGGAACAGCTCGAACCCCAGGTGCACGAGCGTCCCCGCCATGTCCAGGCTGACCGCCTCGATGCCGCGCACGGCGTCATCCTAGCGGCGCTCGCGGGGCGCGGCGGGTAGGATGCGCGGCGTGATCGAGTCCCGCGCACGGTCCCGCCGCCTGACGGCGGTCTTCGCCAAGCGCCCCGACCCGGGGCGCGTGAAGACGCGGCTCGTGCCGCCGCTGTCCGACGGGCAGGCCGCCGAGCTGGCCGCGGCCATGCTCGCCGACGAGCTCGAGCGCTGCGGCGCCTGCGACGCGTTCCGCACCGCCGTCGCCCACGCGCCCGCCGACGCGGGCCCGTGGTTCGCGCAGCGCTTCCCCGACGTCGAGGCGATCCCCCAGGTGGGGTTTGGCCTGGCCGCGCGCCTCGAGGCGTTCTTCGAGCGGGCGCTCGCGCCCGGGGCGGCGGGCACCGCCGTCGTCCTCGGCGCGGACGCGCCGCTGCTCGACGTCCCGCAGGTCGCGGCGGCCCACGCGCGGCTCGAGGCGGGCGCCGACGTCGTGCTCGGCCCCGACGGCAGCGACGGGTACTGGCTCGTGGGCCTGGCGCGCCCCTGGCCGGCGCTGTTCCGCGAGGTCGAGATGTCGAGCGCGGGGATGTTCGCGCGCACGGTCGCGCTGGCGCGCGACGCGGGCCTCGAGGTCGAGCTCGTCGGCGAGGAGCTCGACGTCGACACGGCGCCGGACCTGGCCCGGCTGGCGCGCGCGTGCGCGCGGCTCGACCGCGCCGACCCGCGCTTCCCCGCGCGCACGGCGGCGGTCCTGGCGGCGCTGCCCGCGGAGGTGCGCGCGGCCCTGGACGCCGCCGCGGACGCGGGCGCGCCCGCGGGCGCCGGGGAGGCCGCGCAGTGAGCGGCGACGGCTTCGTCCCGCTAAACTTCCGGCGCCTGGACCCGGACGAGATGGTCGCGCGGGCGCGGGAGCTGCGCGCGGACCTCGCGCGCCGCCGCAGCGTGCGCGAGTTCGCGCCCGACCCGATCCCGGCGGGCGTGCTCGAGGAGTGCATCCGCTGCGCGGGCTCGGCCCCGTCCGGCGCCCACCGCCAGCCCTGGACCTTCGTCGTCGTGCGCGACCCCGACACGAAGCGGCGCATCCGCGAGGCGGCCGAGGAGGAGGAGCGCAAGCTCTACGGCGAGCGCATCACCGACGAGTGGCGCGAGGCGCTCGCGCCGCTGGGGACCGACGAGCACAAGCCCTTCCTCGAGATCGCGCCCGCGCTGATCGTGGTGTTCCGCCGGGCCTACGAGGTCGGGCCGGACGGCGCGCACTCGAAGAACTACTACACGCAGGAGTCGGTGGGCATCGCCTGCGGCTTCCTGCTGGCCGCGCTGCACCGCGCCGGCCTGGCGACGCTGACGCACACGCCGAGCCCGATGGGGTTCCTGGCGGAGGTCCTGGAGCGCCCGGACAACGAGAAGGCCTACCTGCTGATCCCGGTCGGCTACCCGGCCGAGGGGTGCGAGGTGCCCGACCTCGAGCGCAAGCCGCTCGACGAGATCCGGATCGAGCGCTGAGCCGCGCCGCGGCCGGCCCGCGCTCAGGCCAGCTTCACGGCCGTGCCGTAGGCCAGGAACTCGGCCGCCCCGACGGCGATCTGGCTGGTCGTGATGCGCACGCCGACGATCGCGTCGGCGCCCAGCGTGCGGGCCTCGGCGACCATGCGGTCGATCGACTGCTCGCGGCTCTCGGCCAGCAGCTTCGTGTAGTCGTCGATCTCGCCGCCGACGAGGTTCTTGAGGCCGGCGGCGATGTCGCGGCCCAGGTGGCGACCGCGCACGGTGTTGCCCTTGACGAGCCCCAGCACCTCGGAGATCGACCGACCCGGCACGTCGGGCGTGGTGAGCACGATCATCGCTGGACCTTCGTGTACGGGTCGTAGGGGAGCGTCCGCAGGCGCCCGCGGATCGTCAGGACGAGCAGCAGGCCGAAGCCGCCCACGACGAGCAGCAGCAGGGCCTTCACGAGCGGGGACGTGTCGACCATGGCGATGGCGACCACGAACGCGATCGCCAGGCCCGCGACGCCGATCGACAGCGCGGTCCAGGCGAGCCCGTGGCCGGCGCGCTGCCAGGGGTCCTCGGCCAGGCGCTTCCACTCGGTGTCCATCGGCTCGGGGCCGGCGACCTGGCGCGACAGCACCTCGAGCCGCTTGAGCTGGGCCACCTCGCGCGCGAGCTGCGGGTCGTCGATCATCTCGCGCTCGAACTCGCGCGTCTCCTCGTCGGACAGCTCGCCGTCGGCGTAGGCCATGGCGCGCAGCTCCGCGGGCGTCGGCATCGGGTCCTGGTTCATCGCACCTCTCCGGGGTCCGGGCTCCCGCGGCCGGAGGGGGTGGGCAGCGCGTCCCCGACGTCCTCCATCAGCGGGCCCAGCGCCTCGCGCAGGCGCCGGCGGGCGTGGAACAGGCGCGACATGACGGTCCCGATCGGGATGCTCAGCGCGTCCGCGATCTGCTGGTAGGTCAGCTCCTTGAAGTGGCGCAGGCCGAGGATCTCCCGGTCGCGCGAGGAGAGCTGGTTGAA
>JAUIDW010000423.1 GCA_030428395.1 bacterium
GCGCGCCTCGCGCTGGAAGGGCGCCTCGGCGGGGCGCGCGGCCGCGAGCGCGCGCGCGAGCTCCGCCGCCTCGCGCGCGGGCGCCACGGCCTCGTCGGCGCGTTCCGCGGCCAGGCGTGTCTCGGCCAGCGAGCGCAGGGCGTCGGACAGGCTGCGGAGCGCATTGGCGTTGCCGGGGGCCGCGGCGACCAGGCGCCGCGACGCGCCCGCGGCCTCCTCGCGGCAGCGCAGCACGCCCTCGAGGTCCCCGCGCAGCGCGGCGACCTCGGCGCCGCGGCCGTGCAGGCCCGACAGCACGCCCAGCGCCGCGACGTGGTCGGGGCTGGCGGCCAGCAGCTCGTCGATCGGCTCGCGCGCGAGGGCGAGCGCGCGCTCGGCCCCGTCGGCGTCGCCCAGGCCCAGGTACGCCTTGGCCAGCATGGTCCCCGCGCCCGCCCGCGCGCGCAGCAGCTGCTCGGTGGCGCGGTGCCCCTCCGCCAGGCTCGCGTACAGCTCGACGGAGCGCTCGGCGAGCTCCGCGGCGCGCGCGAAGTCGCCGGCCTCGGAGCGGTTCGCGCTGAACCCGAACAGCACGTGCGCGCGCGTGCCGCGCACGAAAGGCTCGACCTGCGGCGCCTGCTCCACGGCGCGGTCGAGCGTCGCCAGCGCGGCCTCGTACCAGGGGCGGGCCTCCTCCGGCGCGCCCTCCTGCGTCAGCGCGAGGCCCAGCATCTCCTGCGTCACGGCGGTCTCCTGCAGCAGCGCCGAGGTCGGCGCCGGGCAGCGCGCGGCGGCCTCGACGCCGCGGCGGTAGTGCTCGCGGCCGACCGCGAACTCGCCCGCGCCGAGGGCGTGCGTGCCGCGCTGCAGGCACGTGCGCAGGACCAGGCGCGCGACCTCGGGGTCCTCGGGCTCGAGCTCGTGCAGCCGGCGCGCCAGCTCGTCCGCGCGCGCCAGGCGGTCGAGGGCCGCGTCGTCGTCGCCGCGCGTCTCCTGGGTGACGCCGCCCTGGAACGCCGCCGCGTCCAGGTAGCCCTGCACGAGCTCGCGCAGGAGGCCCGGGTCGTCCTGGGCCTCGGCGGAGAGGCGGTCGAGGTACGACACGCCGGCGTCGACCACCAGCGCCGCCGCCTCGGCCGGCCGCGTCGAACCGGACACGCGCCGGTGCAGGTCCCACAGGAGCTGCGAGGCGAAGCGGCGCGCGCCCTGGTAGCGGCTCTCGGCCAGGCGGCGCTGGGCCTCGACCTGCTCGTTCAGGCGGCGCGCCTCGGCGGTGCGCGCCAGCACCAGCTCGCGCTGCTCGCGCTCGGCGTCGCGCGCGCGGCGCGCCCGCGCGGCCTGGCTCGCTCCGAAGGCGGCGCCGCCCGCGAGCGACAGCACGACCACCGCCGTCAGCCCGACCGCGACGCGGTTGCGGCCCACGAGCTTCGCCGCGCGCCGCGCCGGCGAGTCCGGCCGCGCGAGCACGGGGAAGCCGTCGAGGAAGCGGCGCAGGTCCTCGCCCAGCGCGCGGGCGGAGGCGTAGCGCTCGCGCGGGTCCTTGCGCAGCGCGCGGCCGACGATCGCGTCGAGCTCGCCGCGCAGCGCCGCCGCCCGGCGCGCGTCGTCGACGCAGCGGCTGGGCGGGCGCGGCTCCTCCTCGCAGATCGCCCGCAGCACGCCCAGGCCGCCGTCGCCGGACGGCAGCTCGTAGGGCGAGCGCCCCGTGAGCACGCGGTGCAGCAGGACGCCGAGGGCGTAGACGTCGCTCGCCGTCGTGACCGGCTCGCCGCGCACCTGCTCGGGGCTGGCGTAGGCCGGCGTCAGCAGCTGGTGGCCCGTGCGCGTGCGGCGCGGGTCGGGGCGGCCGTCACCGCCCTCGAGCACCTTGGCGATGCCGAAGTCCAGCAGGCGCGGCTCGCCGCGCGCGTCCACCAGCACGTTCGACGGCTTCAGGTCGCGGTGCACGACCAGCGCGTCGTGGGCGTGCTGGACGGCGTCGCAGACCTTGCGGAAGAGCCGCAGGCGTTCGCGCAGCGGCAGGTCGCGGGCGCGCGCGTCGATCGGCTCGCCCTCCACGTACTCCATCGCCAGCCAGGGCGAGCCGTCGTCGGCCTCGCCGCCGTCCACGAGCGCCGCGATGCCGGGGTGGTCCAGCGCGGCGAGCAGCTGGCGCTCGGCGCGGAACCGCGCGCGCAGGTCGCTCCCCCCGGCGCCGCGCAGGACCTTCAGCGCGACGCGCCGCTCCGACGCTCCGTCCGCGCGCGCCGCGAGGTACACGGTGCCCATGCCGCCGGAGCCCAGCACGCGCTCGACCCGGTAGGGGCCGATGCGATCCGGGCGCCCCGGTCCACCGGGCCGACCGGGCGGCGCCGGCGCGCCGGGAGCCGAGCCCTCTCCGGCCTCGCCCGCGAGCAACGCGGTCAGGTCCGGTCCCGGCGGCGGCTCCAGGAACCGCTCGCGCGGCTCGGCGTGGTCGAGCAGCTCGGCGAGCTCGTGCGCCAGCTCCGCGCTCTCGGACTGGACGCGCTCGAGCAGCGCCGCGCGCGCGCCGGCGTCCAGCGTGCGCGCCTCGCGGTACAGCGCGCGCAGCCGCGTCCAGTCGGCGATCATGCCGAGCGCGACAGCTCGCGCGACAGCCACGAGCGCGCGAAGTTCCAGCCGTCGTGGACCTGGTCGACGCTGCGCCCCAGCACCTCGCCGGTCTCCCGCAGCGTCAGCCCCCCGAAGAACCGCAGCTCGACGATCTGCGCCAGCTCGTGCTCGCGCTGCGCCAGCCGCTCGAGCGCCTCGTGCAGCGCCAGCACGCGCGTGCCGTCCCGCTCGAAGGTGGCCAGGGCCTCGTCCAGGGGCTGCCGGTCGTGCCCGCCGCCGCGCTTCTGCGCCGCGCGCTCGCGCGCGTGGTCGACCAGCACGTTGCGCATGGCGCGCGCGGCGACGCGCAGGAAGTGCGCACGGCCCTGCCACTCGACCGCCGGCCCGCGCACCAGGCGCAGCCAGGCCTCGTGGATCAGCGCGGTCGACTGCAGCGTGTGGTCGCCCCGCTCGCGCCCCATCAGCCGCCCCGCCGAGGCCCGCAGCTCGTCGTAGACCAGCGGCAGCAGCTCGTCGGCCGCCGCCTCGTCCCCCGCGCTGAGGCGGTTGAGCAGCCGCGTGGTCTGCTCGCTCTGGACCGGCTCCGTCATCCCTCCCCGCCCCCCGCGGGAACTCGCGATTCTAGCCGGCCCGCGCCGCCCGGACGGACGCGGCCCTCTTCCGGGCGTTCGCAGGGCCGCTGGAACCCGTGCGAGACTCCAGGAAATCGCATTATCGACTAGCGTGGAGCCGCGCCGCGGGGTGGGCGGCGCGGCTCCGGGCTCTCCGGGAGGGAGTTCTCCGGCTTTCGGGCCGAACGGGGTCGCCGGTTTCCGCCCCGTGTCGTGGAGGCGACCGCCTCCGTTCCACGCGACCCTTCCCGGAGCCTCGAGATGCTGACCCTCGCCCTAGCCGCGCTCGCCGCGGCCCCCCAGTCCGCCGCCGCCCACGCCCACCCGCACCAGCCCGCCGCCCCGGCCACGGGCATGCACTGGGGCGACTACGACGCCGACGGCTTCGCCGACGCCGTGGCGCTCCTGCCCGGCGGCGAGGCGCGCCTCCTGCGCAACCTGGGCGACGGGACGCTCGAGGACGTGACGGCCCTCGTCGGCCTGCCGAAGAGCCTGTCGGCCAAGGTCGCGCTGTGGGGCGACTACGACGGCGACGGCGCGCTCGACCTGTACCTCGGAAGCCTCGACGGCGAGTCGCGCCTCTGGCGCCAGGCCGCCGGCACCTTCCAGGACGTGACCGAGCGCCTCGGCCTCGACCCGGCCGTCGCGCCCCTCGCCGCGCGCTGGATCGACTACGACGGCGACGGGACGGCCGACCTGCACCTCTCCACCGCGAGCGGCGAGGTCCTCTACCACGGCCTCGGCGGCACCGCCTTCGAGCGCGTGGACCTCGGCCTGCGCGTCCCGACCG
>JAUIDW010000040.1 GCA_030428395.1 bacterium
CCTGGCTGGCGCGCCCGAGCACGCCGCCCTCGAGCGCCGCCACCTCGTCGTGGCTGCGCGTGGCCAGGTTCCACGTCCGGTCGAGGGCGGCCTCGAGCTCGGCCCGGGCCGCGTCCTGGTCGTGCTCGGTGCGCCGCATGCGCTCGCGCGCGGCCTCGACCGAGTCGGACCCGCGGCCGTGGACCCTCAGCGGCAGGAGCACCGTCAGCACTCCCGCGACGTCGCCCTGCTGCTCGAACCGCCGGATGCCCGCCTGCAGGAGCCAGGGGTTCACCGCGTCGGCGCGCGCTCGCTCGAGGCGCGCGGCGCTGGCGCGGACCTCCGCCTCCAGGCGGCGCATCCGCGGGCCCTCGGCGAGCCGCTCGCGCAGGACCTCGATCGGCGCGGGCTGCGCGGCGCCTCCGAACGCGCCGACCGCGGTGCCGCACGGGTGGGGGCTCGACCACGAGCGGGCGAGCTCCAGGCGAGTGGCCTCGAGTTCGCGCTCGGCCCGGGCGCGGTCCAGCCGGGCCGACGCCAGCACCAGCGCGTGCTTCGACTCCTCGACCGGGGAGACCTTGCCGGCCTCCACCCGCTCGCGGACGGCCGCGTGGAGCGTCTCGGCCGCCTCCTCCGCGGCCCGCGCGAGCTCCAGCTCCTGCTGCGCGAGCAGCGCGCGCAGGAACGCGGACGTCGTCCGCGCGGCGACGTCGTGGGCCAGCACGACGCGGTCGAGGTCCACCAGGTCCAGCTCGACCTCGGCCTCGTTCTCCCGCGCCTCGCGCGAGCCGCCGCGCTCGATCAGCTGGCCGTACCACACCGTCAGCTGGGACTGGTCGAACCACGACAGGTCACCGGTACCGAGGAAGTCCTCGGCGTCGATCTGCACGTAGGGCTCGCGGGGACGGGACGCCAGCCGGCGCTCGACGAGCCGCGCGGCGCGCTCCCGGTCCGCCGCGCGCAGCTCGGGCCGCCCGGCGAGCGCCCAGGTCAGCGCCTCGGGCAGCGTCACGTCCTCGCCCGGTCCGTCGGGCGCCGACCGCGCGGGCGCGGGGGCCGGCTCGGTCGCGAGCGTCGCCGCGGAAGTCGCCGGGGGGGGCGCGGTCCCGGTCCCCGACACGGCGCCGGAGGCTGCCGGGGGGGTCGCGCGCGCGCGCTCGCCCGGCTCGGTCGCGGTGCAGGCGCCCGCGGCCAGCGCGAGGGCGAGCACGGTCGCCCGGCTCGGACCGCCGGGGGGCGCGAGCGCCCGCCGGCCCCGCTCGGCCGACGGGCCGGCGGGAGGTGTCGTGCTGTCCTGGCTCCGTACGCTCGCTCGCATGGTCCGCGGGCCCGGTCGGCCGGCGGCGCGTCCGGGCGCGGCATCCTAGCCTCCGCCGGCGGCCCGTCCTCCTCCCGGCGCCGGACCGTCCGCTCGATGACGGACATGTCACGTCCCCGACGCCGTCACCGGACGGGACCCCCGCGCCGGAGCCGGGTCTCCCCGCGGGCAGCGGTCAGGCGCGCCGCGGCGCGTCCTCGGGGTCGCGGCCGCGGCACAGGGCCTGGAACGCCTCGCGGTCCGCGTCGGAGAAGAGCTGCACCGGGCCGTCGCACTCGATGCAGTGCGCGCGCCGGAGGCTGCTCAGGAACTGGACGTAGGTGCGGCAGCTCGGGCAGTACCGCTTCTCGCGGTAGAAGTCGTCTTCGGTCGGCATGCGGCCATCGAACGCCCCGCCGCCCCCGGCGACAACTCAAGCGCTCCTCAACCTGCGGCAAACGCGGGGGGGGGACCGCCCCCGACGAGCCAGGCCTAGTCCCGCTCCGGGGTCGCGGCGGGGGGCTCGGCGTTCGCGCGGCTGCGAGTGGGTCGAGCGGTCTCCCCCGCGACGAGGCGGAGCACGCGCGCCTCTCGCTCGTCGTCGGACTCCTCCTCGCGGCGCGACTTGTCCCGGACGCGGCGGCTGCCCTCGTTGAAGGCGGTGCGCAGCGCGGCGATCAGGTCGAGCACGCGCCCGGGGGTGTCCGCCAGGAGCTCGAAGCGCTGCTGCGCGAGCTCGTCCTCGCCCTCGTACTCGAGCACGGCGACGTCGCGCCCCGGCCAGCGGCGCGCGTTGCGGCGCTGGGCGCCCGGCACGAACGTGATCCGGACGCCGTTCTCCACCACGTAGACGCGGCGCAGGGAGTCGAGGGTGAAGAAGCTCAAGGCGCGCCCCGCCACGGCGAGCGTCCCCGTCCGGCGGACCGCTCGGCCCGCGAGGAACGGGCGGAGTCTACGGATCCGCATCCGCGGGAATGTGAAGGGCGCGTCGGCTCTGTGCGAAGTTCTCGCGGGGCCGCGGAGCGCGCTCCGGCGCCTCCGCGCCGAGCCGGGCAGGCGTCGGGGCCCGGGAGCCGGTCGAACCTTATACCCTGGGCGCATGGTGACGCCCTTGCACCCGGGCGGCCCGGCGCGATCCGGTGCCGTCCTCGGCCTGCTGGTCTCCGCCGGGCTGGTGCTCGTGTTGCTGCGGTCGGGCCAGCCGCTGCCGACCGAGGGGACCCAGGGGGACGAGCGCTCGCTGGCCGCGCTGCGCGCGCTGCACACCGTCTACCTCGAGTGCGCGACCTACCGCGACGAGGGCGAGGTCGAGCAGGTCTTCGTGAAGGACGGCGGCCGGCGCACCGTGCGGCTGCCCTTCGAGACCGCCTTCGTCCGCGACGGCGGCTACCGCTACGAGTTCCGCTCGCGGCGCGGCGAGGAGGAGTGGGACCGCTACGTCGTCTGGCGCGACGGCGACACCTGGCGCTCGTGGTGGTCGGTCGGGCCGCAGGCCAAGGAGGCCACCAGCCTGAACGGAGTCCTCGCGGGTCCCTCCGGGGTCTCCGGAGGCAGCGCCACCATCGTCCCGGGCCTGCTGCAGGCCGGCCCCGGCTGGGGTGACTGGCTCACGCAGCCCGGCTCGGTGGCGCTGGAGGACCCCGAGGTCGTCGACGGACGCCGGTGCGACCGCCTGCGCCTCGAGTACGGGACGATCTCGCCGCCCTGGACCGTCTGGGTGGACCAGGAGCAGCACCTCGTCCGCCGCATGTTCCAGTCGCGCGAGGTGAACGACTTCGTCGTGGAGACCACCATCGCCTTCCGCCCCGAGGTGGGCGTCGCGATCCCCGCGGCCGAGCTCGCCTTCGAGCCCCCGCCGGACTAGCGGGCTCGCCCGGCCGGCCGCGCGTCCACGGGCGCGGCCGTCCCGCGCAGCGCGTGGGGCCCCGAGACGTGCTCGTACTCCGGGATCGCGCCCGGCTCCCAGTCGACGGTCAGGGCGGGGCGCTCGAGCACCTCGCGGCGATGCCAGTCCAGGGCGACGGTCTGGTCGAGGGCGAAGCGCGAGTCGAGCGAGCGCAGCCGGATCTCGGTCGGCAGGGCCTCCGGACGCAGCGGCGCGCGCATGCAGAACGTGACGCTCGCGCCCTCCAGGTCGAACAGCGAGATCTCGGGCCGGCGCAGCGTCAGCACGACGCGGTCGTGCAGCACGCGCACCTCGCACGGCCAGTCGCGCCCCGGGAGCTCGACCAGGTACTTGTCGCGGCTCGACTCGATCCAGAAGCGGTCGTTCAGGATCCCCTGCACGAGGTAGCGCTCGAACAGGCGGTACTCGAGGTCCGCGGGCGCGAACGGCCCCACGCGCATCAGCGCGCCGTCGCGGTCGATCCGGTAGCGGCGCAGCGCCCAGCCGGTGCCCTCCGGGCGCGCGTGCAGCTCGCTCTTCAGCCGGAAGTACGGGTCCGTCTCGGCGCCCGGCGACGCGCGGTGCACGTCCTCGACGACCGCCGCGAGCTCGGGCGGGAGCGAGCCCGCGCGCAGGTCGTCGGGCAGCGGCCACGAGAGCTCGAGCGCCATCAGGCGCTGGCCCGTCCGCAGCAGCTGCTGCAGGTAGCCGATCTCGCGCTCGCTGCGCTCCACCAGCAGCTCCTGGCGCGCGACCTCCTCCTCGGCGGCGCGCGTCGCGGCCCGGCTGGCGCGGCGCTCGGCCAGGTCGCCCAGGCCGAACGCGAGGAACGCGACGAAGAGCGCCGCGAGCGTCAGCCGCGCGCGGCGCACGCGCGTGGGGCGGTCGAGCTCGCCCTCGCGCGCCTCGCCCAGGGCGACCCACACCGCCGCGGTCGTCGCCAGGACCTGGGCGCCCCACTGGGCGCCGATCAGCAGCCACTCGTGCGTCATGCGCTCCCCCTCCCGCTGGAGGGAACGCGGTGTCCCCTCCGGGAGCCACTCTAGCGGCGCCACTCGCGGGGTGTCGAGCGCGGCCGTCCGCGGTACGGATTGCGTCGCGCGAGAGCGGGCCGGCCCTCGCCCGCCGATCGTCGCGTAGGCTGGATCCCGCGGCCCGCCGGTCGCGAGAGGAGGTCGTCCGCATGCAGAAGACGTTGGTCCTCGGCGCGCTCGCCTGTGCGGCCGTCGCCCTGTGCGCCTGGTTCCTCGTGGTCTCCGGGCCCGCGCCGCTGGAGGCCGCGACGGCGATCGGGCCCGGGCCCGTCGAGCGGGAGTCGCCGGCCGCGGGGGACGCCGCGCTCGTCGCCCCCGCCGACGAGGAGCCGGCGGCGCGCCCCGTCGAGGCGGCGGCGGTCGCCGACGAGCGCGTGGAGCGCACCGCGGTCGCCGCGGCGCCCGGGCCCGAGGAGGGCCTGCGCCTGCGCCTGCGCGTGGTCGACGGCGACGGCGAGCCGGTCGCCGGGGCGGAGGTGCTGGTGCTCGCCGAGGCCGACGAGGAGCAGGTGAAGGCCTACCACGACTCCGCGCGCGTCGACGCCCTGCTCGCGGAGGCGGGCACCCCGCGCGCGGCGGACGCGAACGGCGAGCTGCGCCTCCCGGCGCCGCGCGAGCGGCCGACGCTCGTCGTCGCGCGCCACGGGAACCTGTGGGGCTCGAGGCGCCTGAACGCGGAGGAGGAGGAAGACGAGGGGGCGCCCGACGACGCGGAGGCGCCCGAGGAGGACGAGGACACCGCGGTCGAGCTCCGCCTGCGCGCGGACGTGACCCTGCGGGCGCGCGTCGTCTTCGGCTCCGGCGCCCCCGCGCCCGGCGCCATCGTCGCGCTGCGCGCGCAGCACCGCTGGGGCAAGTGGTCGCTCGGCACGCGGCCGGCGGAGGGAGAGGGCGCGATCGCCGAGTTCCGCCACGCCCAGCGCCTGTGGGCGAACCTCCTGGACGAGGACTCCGGACTCGACCTGGACCCCGACCACCCGTTCTCGCTCGAGGTGGACGCCGTGGTGGCCGACCGCGACAGCCAGCCGGTGGACCCCGCCGAGCCGCCGGCCGAGCCCGTGACCCTCGTCCTGCCTTCCTGCGGCGTCGTCGAGGTCCGCGCGATCGACGAGACCGGCGCCCCCTTCGGCGGCGAGGCGACCGCGCGCCTCGGCATCGTCCGCGAGGGCGAGCCCCGCCGCCTGTCGCCGTTCACCGACGTCCGCCGCGACCGCGTCTCCGTCGACCTCGAGGACGGCGTCGCGCGCTTCCCGCACGTCGAGCCCGGCCACGAGCTGGAGGTCTCGGTGTCGCGGCAGCACGCCCGCGTCTCCACGCGCACCTTCGGCCGGGGGCCGTCCCGCGCGGGCGAGACCCGCGTGTTCGACGTCCGGCTGGGCGACGACCACCCCGTGGTCCGGCTCCGCGCGGTGGACCCCGACGGCGCCCCGGTGGCGGGCGAGCGCCTCGGGGTGTCGGTGGTCGTCCGCGGCGGCCAGAGCTTCAACCAGCCGTTCCCGATCCCGGTGGAGACCGGCGACGACGGGGTGTTCCACCTCGACCTCGAGCCGGGCTGGAACGAGGGGATGGAGCGCGAGCTGCTGGTCGTGCAGGGCGCGAGCGACGACCCGGAGGCCAGCGCGCGCGTCGACGCCTCGCGCGAGCTGGGCGACGGGCTACACGACCTGGGCGACGTCGTCCTCGAGCCGCCCCCGCTGTTCGTGGCGGGCCGCGTGGTCACGCCGGCGGGCGAGCCGGTGCCGCGCGCGGAGCTGCGGCTGCAGGCGCGCACCGAGAGCGGACGCATGTGGCGGCAACAGTGGAGCTTCGACCAGGAGGCGGACGCGGACGGCCGCTTCGAGATCCGCGGCGTCCGGAGCGGCGAGGAGTTCCGGCTCGGGGCGGCGAGCGACGGCCTGGCGGGCGCGCCGCGGGAGTTCGTCCCGGGCGAGGAGGGGCTCGTGCTGGAGCTGCAGCCCGAGGCTTCGCTCGAGGGGCTCGTCCTGCTCGACGCCACGCTCCCGCGCGAGGAGATCTCCCTGCGGCTCCGGGGCGACGTCGTCGACCACCTCGAGTGGTCCGAGCGCACCGCCACGCCGGGCGAGGACGGGACCTTCCGGTTCGGCGGTCTGCTGCCCGGCCCGCACTCCGTCGAGGTCGTCTTCCAGTCGCACCAGCGGCCGTTCCTGAAGGTCGACGACGTCGTCGTGATCGCCGGCGAGACCACCCGCGACGCGCGCCTCGACCCGGTCGACCTGCGCGGGCGCGTGCACGCGCACCACGTCGTCCTGCGGGTCCCCGAGGAGGACACCGGTCTGCAGGGGGACGTCCGCTTCGGCCCGGCCGGCGCGGAGAAGCTCGAGGAGCGCCGCTGGTTCCACGAGACCTCCTTCTGGGTGTTCACCGAGCACGACCCCGTCGACCTGGCGATCTCCGCCCGCGGCTACCGCCCCGAGCGCGTCGAGAACGCCGGCCCGGAGGTCGAGCTCGCGCTCACCGCCGGGTGCACGGTGCTGGTGGAGCTCGACCCCGGGGTCGCGCTCCCCGACCCGCCGGTCTTCATCAAGGCGGTGCTCCGACCGGTCGACGGCGGGCACAACTCGATCGACTGGGGCGCCCCCGCCTTCGACGAGGGGCGCGCGATCTCGGTGCGCGTCCCCGGACCGGGCGAGATGGAGGTCGTGTGGATCCGCGAGCAGCGCTCGTCCTCGGGCAGCTCGGCGCGCACGGTCGAGGTCGAGCCGGCCCAGACCGTGCAGCTGCAGGACGCGCCCGAGCAGCGGGTCCAGGTCACGCTGACCGCGGAGCAGCTCGCGAAGGTCCTCGGCCAGGGCTGAGACCCCTCCGGACAGTTCCCCGCTCCGGGCGGGCCGTTGTGCGTAGCGCGGCCCCGCCGGGGGCCCTCTACCCTCGCTCGCGGACCCCGCCGTGCTCCCGCGCGGTCGGGTCCCCACCCCCGGAGCACCCCCCATGAGCGAGACGTTCCTGATCGCCGTCGACGCGTCGCCCGCGTCGGAGAAAGCCCTCGACTACGTCGCGCGCCTGACCGCGAACCTGGCGGGCGCCGAGTACCACCTGGTGCACGTCGTCTCCGCCGCCGACCCGGCGCGGCTGGCCGTCGGCGCACCGGCCGACGAGCCCCACGCCGAGGAGCGCCGGCTGCTGGAGTCGCTGCGCGAGCGCCTGGTCGCGGGCGGCGTCGCCTCCGAGCGCGTCGACCTGGGCCTGCTGTCGCACGAGCCGGAGACGTCGCTGGTCGACGGCCTGATCGACCTCGCGCGCGAGCGCGACTGCACGACGCTCGTGGTGGGCCGCAACTCGCTGACGTGGCTGCGCGAGAAGCTCCACCACCACCCGGCCGACGAGCTGGTGAAGCGCGCGACCGGCCACACCGTCTGGATCGTGGAGTAGCCCCGTCCCGGGCCTCCCGCCGGGCCTCGCGGCGGCGGAGCCGGGCGCGTCCCGCCGGTCAGCCCAGCAGGTTCGTGGCCGCGATCGCGAGCAGGAACAGGCCCCAGGCGACGATCGTCAAGGTTCCGTAGAGGGAGCCGGGCAGTTCGCGGTCCGCGCCGGGACCGCCGTGGAGCTGGTGCGTTCTCACGCGCTCCCGTAGGGCGGCGCGACGGCCGTGGAAGGGCGAATCCGGGTCAAGCCCGCGTAGCCCGGACCTAGGGCCCCTGGCGGTAGTTGGACGTGGCGCCGCGCGCGCCGTCCGGGGCCACGGGCCCGGGGGTGTCGCGCACGACGATCGTGGCGAACAGCGGCGCCGCGGCGAGTCCGCCCGCGTCCTGGACGTCGAACCGCACGACGTAGGTGCCCGCCTGGTCGAGCGTGGGCACCCACAGCAGCTCCCTGGGCACGAGCGGGCCGTTGGGAATGGCGTGGGGCAGCGGCTGGTAGCTGGCTCCCGGCGGCAGGCCGCTCGCGGAATAGCTCGACAGCGGCGGGAACTCGTTCGTCCAGGTTCCGCCCGCGAGCTCGCGGTCGAGGATGCGCGGGTAGAGGTGCACGGCCTCGCCCTCGCGCACGGTCACGGGCTCGAGCGCCTGGAAGACCGGCGGGTCGTTCGCGCCGGGCGTGGGGTCCGCGAGCGCCCGGACCACGAACGACTGGCGCGCCTTGCGGCCCTCGTCGTCGGTCGCCTCGAGGACGACGCGGTAGCTGCGGCGCTCCGCCCACGTGTGCGTGACCGCGGCCCCCGACGCGGACGTGCCGTCGCCGAGGTCCCACCGGAACGTCAGCGCGCCGCCGTCCCAGTCGCTCGAGGTCGAGGCGTCCAGGTCGAGGGTAAGCGGCGCGCGTCCCTGCGGCGGGTTGGCGGGGCCGTAGTCGGGCGTGCCGTCGTCGTCGGCGTCGCCGTCCCACTGCGGGTTTACCACCAGCACGCGCGCGACCGGCGGCACGTCCAGGGGGTCGGCGACGGCCAGGTACGCGAGGTCGACGCGGATCGGCGGCATGGGGACGACCTGCGGGCCGGCCGCGACGGCGGCGGAGGCGAGCACGCGCCCCGAGGTCGGGTCGATCCAGTACCCGGTGCCCGCGGCGGGCACGTCGAGCTGGATCGACTCGCCGGACGCCGTCCCGACGTGCGTGTCGTGGCGGTGCACGTAGGCGGCGGCGATCCCGGAGGCGGTCGACGCCAGCCCGTAGGCGCGCAGCGTCGCGGGCGAGCTGACCGACACCGCCGCGGGAACGGTGCCGGGCCGCGCGACGACGTCCATGAACCGGCGCAGGGCCTGCAGCTCGTTGCGGCTGCGGAACCCCAGGTACAGGCCGCCGTTGCCGTCGGTGCCCCAGCCGTTCTGCCACACGACGACGGTCACGTTCTCGAAGAACGCGGTCCAGAGGCGCAGCCGCTGGCGGCGGCGCGAGCCGTTCTGCCAGCTGCGGCAGTGCTCCGGGGGCGTGGTCCCGCCGCCGCCGCCGCAGACCTGGTTGCCCTGCTCGCCGACGACCACGGGACGCGGGCTGCCGTACTGCGTCTTCCAGTCCAGGGCGCGGGCCGCGGTGACCTGGTCGCTGACGAGCTCCGACTCGGTCTCGTACCAGTGCGGCGACAGGAAGTCGAGCTCGCCGGGCCACGCGGCGTAGGCCGGGTCGGGGAAGTAGCTGGTGGTGACCGGATGGCCGTAGGGGTCGTTCTGGTGCACGTACGCCGCGGCCTGCTGCTCCCAGGACACGCCGGGCTCGCGCTCGTTCGCCAGCTCCCACAGGTCCACGTAGGCGCCCCAGCGCGCGATGCAGTAGTCCATCAGCCGGCGCTGCTCGGCGGAGGGCGTCGAGCCGAGCTGCCCCTCGGGGTAGGCGTTCCCCAGCATGCAGAAGAGGATCCGGTAGCCCTGCCGGCGGAGCGTCTGCACTGCGCCGTCGAACACGATCGCCATCTCCGGCAGGTACGTCTCGCAGACGCCGTCGCCCGCGATGCCGGCGTCGTCGCGGCAGAACTTCAGGAAGTCCTCGCTGGCGTGCCGCAGCCGCGCGAGGTCGAAGCCCGCGTCGCGGAACACCCCCAGGCGCGTCGCGAGCGTCTCGCCGCCGACCGCCGCCGTGCCGAAGGCCGAGTCGCGCGCGCCGGTGTCGATCACCAGGTAGTCGGCGTTGATCCCGAGCCCCGCGAAGCGCGAGCCGTCCGCGTGCCGCCACCCGTGGGGGTCGGCCGGGTCGAGGCGCAGGAAGCCCGGGTCGGAGCCGGGTACGCAGGTGAACGCGCCGGAGCCGAGCTCGAGCGCGGACGAGGGGACGTGGATCCACGTCCAGGCGTAGCTCCAGGCGCCGAGCTCGTCCGGCGCGAAGCGCGCCTTCCACAGCGAGCGGCCGTCGGCCCGCGTGTGGTAGTAGAAGCCGCGCACCGTGACGCCGTGCCCGGACGGGGCGACCAGGTCCAGCGTCAGCTCGACGTCCTCGGAGTTGGCGTGCCGCCCGTAGTCGGCGTCCTTCTCGAGCGTCAGCTCGAACACCTCGTGCACGCCGACGCGCGCCGGGTCCTCCTGCTCGGGGGACGTGGGCACGACCGTCGTCTGGGCGGCGAGGGGCGCCGCGAACGCGACGACGAGGGGCGCGACCCAGCGCGCCGGGGTACCGGGATCCATGGGAGCCTCGCGGGGGGGTAGGGCCGGCCGCCCGGGCAGGGCGGGCGGCGAGCCGCCGCGGTCTCGACCTGGACGGGGTCCCGCGGCGACCGGGAGGTCATCCCAGCGCGCGCTCCCCGCGATCACAACCGTCGGGAGGCGATTGCGGCGGGCGGACCCGACGGCGGGGCGCCCGGGCGCCGGACTTCGACACCGGCCGCGGCGCCGCAGTACGATCCCGAGCGCCCCGGCGCGGCCCGGTCCGCGTCCCGGCCAAGGAGCTCGACGCCATGCAGATGCAGATGCCCAAGCCCGGAGCGGAGCACCAGCAGCTCGCCCGGCTCGCCGGCCACTGGGTCGGTCGCGAGACGATGTACCCGTCGCCCTGGAGCCCGGAGCAGCGCACCTGCACCGGCGTGATCCGCGCGCGCGTGCTCGAGGGGTTCTTCGTGATCTCGGACTACGAGCAGCACGCCGGCGACGACGTCACCTTCCGCGGCCACGGCGTGTACTCGTGGGACGCGCGGGAGGAGCAGTACGTCATGTACTGGTTCGACTCGATGGGCGGCGCCGGCGGCGTGGCGCGCGGCCACCTCGAGGACAACGTGCTGATCTTCCAGAACACGTCGCCGATGGGGCACCACCGCTACCGGTACACGTTCGAGGAGGACCGCACCGTGTTCGAGATGTCCGCCTCCCAGGACGGCGAGTCCTGGCACCTGATGATGCGCGGCGAGTACGAGCCCGCGAGCTAGCCGGGGCTGCCGCCCGCCGGGCCGTGCGGGGTGCGGGGCGCTTCCGCGGCGCTCGCGGGTGCTGCTCGGTTGCGTCCGTCGATGGCCAGGGCCGTGGACCAGACCAGGACGGGGAACACGAGGGCGACCTGGGGGTCGAGGAAGAGGACGATCGCCGCTCGACGGAGGGCGTCGTACGCGCCGGGCGCATCGAGCCATCGGTCGTGGACCCAGGCGCACTCCTGGTAGTGGCCCGCGCTCGAGGCCAGCACGATCACCCAGAGCCGACCGAGCCCCAGCCCCAGCATCACCAAGCCTCCGAGGAGGGCGATGCGGGCCCTCCGCCGGACGGCGATCGGTGTGGCCAGGACCAGCGCGAGGAACGCAACGAGCGGGACGTACATGCTCGACCACCCACTGAACGTCATGCCGTAGCCGGATCGACAGCCCGTCAGCTCGTCCACGAAGAACTGGCTGAGGCCACCGGCTCCCGTCGTGTTGGGCTCGAACACGAGGGAGCGCTCGCCGGCCAGCAACGAGCTCAGGGGCCGAGCCAGGAAGCGCACGGATCGCTCGACGGTCAGCACCCAGGGCTCCAGGGGGTAGGTGAGGAGGGCGAAACCGACTCCCGCGAGCCCGATCGAGACCAGGAGCCTAGGGCTCTTCGCCACGGGACTCCCGGTGCGGGGCAACGCGTCGGGCCCAGAGCAACCAGCTCGCCCCGGCGACGAGCAGGATCAGGGCGGGCCAGAGTGTCTCGTGGACGAACGGGAACAGGCTCGAGCCGGACTCCACCAGCAGGAACAGCGTCGCGACGCGCGCCGCGTTCACCACGAACACGACCCCGGCTCCGATCGACGACCCCACGGCCCGGTCCTTCCACCGCGCGGGGAAGCTGAGGAATGCACAGGCCATCGCGCCGATCGGCTGGAGGCCGTCGCAGCCCATCGACACGGTCAGGGAAGCGCTCTCGCCGACCAGGACCGCGCCCGTCGCCGTGACGTCGTGGCCGAACACCTGCAGGAGCCACGAAGCGGCCGCTGCGGTGACGGACAGGTAGCCCGCCATCGGCGCGCTGTCGATGAGCAGGGTCGCGAACGCGACCTCGAACACCACCAGCGCGATCGAGAACCTGAGGAGGAACCTCGCCACGTCTCCGTGTCGGCTGCAGGGAGCCCGGGGCTAGGCGCGTCCGCGGAGGACCGCTGCGCCGCAGGCCATGAGGGTCACGATCAGGGCCAGCCTCGCGACATCCGGCAGCATGGGGACGTTGCGGCAGTCCATCCCCGGTGCGCCGTCGGTGCCGTCGGTCTGGTTGACGATGGTGCCCCGACTGCCGTTCACGAAGAAGCCGGTGCCACCGGCACCCGGCGTGGCGTTCCCGGGGCCCCGGGGGCCACCAGCGCCCGGAGGCGCACCGTCCCCGCCGTCCCCGCCGTCTCCACCGATCGCGATCACGTCCCCGCCGTCCCCGCCGGTGTTGTTGGAGTCCCCGCCGTCTCCTCCCGTCGCCGAGCCGGAACCCCCTGCCCCCCCGATCAGGCCGGCCATGGGGGGATCGCAGCAGTTCACGGTCGAGTTGCCGTCGCCACCCGAGGCTGTCGCGTCCCCTCCTTCTCCTCCCTGCTGGTCGGGTCCGGGCGCCGGCCCTCCGCTGCCGCCGAGCCCGCCGGTGGCGGACGCGTTGCCACCGTCCCCGCCGTTCGGGCCACCCGCGCCGCCGAAGGCCGAGGCGTTGCCGCCCTGGCCCGCGACCGTGACGGTCCCCCACTGGATGCCGAACGCCCCGATGGAGAGTCCGATCCGCTTCAGGTTTCCACCGCCACCGCCCTGGACGACCACGTCGCCGCCCTTGCCGCTGCCGACGCCGGCGATTCCCGAGCACGTGTCCGACTTGCCCGCACCCGGAACGGCCCATCCGTCGCCGGCCTTGCGGTGGATACAACGGACGGTGGCGGGCGTCTTCCCGGGGCCGGGGTTGCATCCCCCGAACTCCTCGGGCGCGGGGCTGCCGTTCCCGCCGGCCGCTCCCAGGGCGTTGCCTGCGGCCGCCCCGTTCCCTCCCGCGAGGACCGCGAACTCCGCCGGGCTGACGGTCCCGCTCCCGTCCCAGTCGACGGTCGTAACCGTGACGTTCCCGGAGTCGCCGCCGGCTCCGGTCCGGACCTCGTACGCGCCGCCGACTCCCGGCAGGATCCCCGAGCCGCCCGGGGCTCCCGACCCTCCGGTCGCCGTCGCGTTCCCGCCCGGGCCCCCGTTCGAGGCCCTCAGCAGTCCAGGGACCACGGGAACGACCAGGCTCCCGGGGAGGGTCGTGCAGACGGACAGGTCGCCGCCCGCGCCTCCCGGGCCGCCCTCGGCGCGCCCAACACCTCCGTCCTGTCCCGTGCCCCCTCCGGAGCCCGCCGTGGCCACGGCGTCTCCCCCGTCCCCGCCCGTGCCGGAGGCGACGAGGGCAGCCGCTCCGATCGTGATCGTCGAGCCGTCCGCCAGCAGGGTCACGGAACCGCCCGCTCCTCCACCGCCCGCGAGGGCGTTGGCATCCGCACCGGAGGAGGAGTTCACGGTCGAGTTCGAGCCCGCGGCACCGTTCCCGCCCACCACGACTCCGTTCACGTCCAGGGTGGAGGCCGTCGTCACCACCAGGCTGACACCAGGAGCGCCCGGACCTCCGCCGGCGTTGCCCTGGACCACCCCGTCGATGGTCACGCCCGACGTGGCGAGGAGCTTGAAGTCACTCGTGGCCGTCAGCGTGACGCCCGCGGGGACCACCACGGTCGTCGCCAGGATGGACCCTCCCACGCTCATGCTGGAGACGGGCGAGAACGGGACGGCTGGCGTCTCCACCAGCGTGACCATCCGGGGCGTGGAGGGCGTGCCCACGGGCTGGTTCGACGAGTCCAGTCCCTGCACGGTCACCGTGTAGGAGCCTGCCGTCGTGGGGGAGGGAAGCGTGGTCGTGCCCACGGCCACCTCCCCGATGCAGTAGTCGGTCCAGAGGAACTGCGCCGGCTGGGGCCCCTGCCAGTCGACCTGGTAACGGGTCGCGCCGGAGACCGGCGTGAACCGCACGGCGAACGGGGCGTTGGCGGAGCCCGCGGGCGTGATCGGGAGGGTCTCTCCGGCCTGGGGGTCCAGCAGCGTGGGTTGCGTCTGGGCACTGGCGACTCGAGCGACCCCGAGCAGGCACGAGAACAGGATCGGAATACGAATCAGCAGGGTCGTCGACATGCCCGGGCCTCCCGTCGGGGGTCTCTCTTCTGGTCCTCACCGGCACGCTCGGGTGGCCCTCGCGGAGCCTGCAGCGGCCGAGGGAAGGCAAGGGCGAACGATGTCGATGGGGCAGCCGAGCAGGCGCCGCGCACGCCGCGCCCTCGTTCTCCCCCGGGGACCCGCGATCCTCCCTCAGCTCGGGACGCCGGCCGGTCGAGCGGGCCCCAGCTACGCCAGGCACTGGACCACATGGGCCGGATTCCGACCATCGGGGTTTACCCCGAGCGTGCGAGCTGTTCCGAACGTCGTGGGTCGCGTGAGGGTGAGGTCCGGCCGTTCGACGGGCCGCAGAGGTCGCGGTCAGCCTTCGCGTTGCATCTGCGCCACCGCCTCGTCCGCCAGCGCGCGGTCGGTGGCGGCGACGACGGTGCCGTCGCCCTCGAGGCCGAGGGGGGTGCCGTCCCAGTGCGCGATCCAGCCGCCCGCTCCCTCGACGACGGGGGCCAGGGCGCACCAGTCGTAGGGCTCGAGCTCGGGCTCGACGACCAGGTCGACGCCGCCGCGGGCGAGCAGGCCGTAGGCGTAGCCGTCCTGGTCGTGCACGGTCCAGCGGACCGCCTTCGTCAGGCGCCGGTACCCCGCGAGGCCGGCGTCGTCGCGCGGCACGGCGGCGTACAGCACCGCCTCGGCGAGCGGCCGCCGCGCGCGCACCGCGACGCGGGTGCCGTTCCACTTCGTGCCGTGTCCCGCCGCGCCGACCCAGCGCTCGCGCGGGATCGGGGCGTCGATCACGCCGACCACGGGGCGGCCGCGGTGCAGCAGCGCGATCAGCGTGACGAACAGCGGATTGCCCGTCGCGAACGGGCGCGTGCCGTCGATCGGGTCGAGCACCCACACCCACTCCGCGTCGAGGCGCTCCGCGCCGTGCTCCTCGCCGAGGACGCCGTGCTCGGGGAAGCGCGTCCCGATCGCCTGGCGCAGCGCGGTCTCGACCTCGCGGTCCGCCGCGGTCACTGGCGTGTCGTCGGCCTTGTGCTCGACCGCGAGCGCCGACCGGAAACGCTGGACGAGGATCGCGCGCGAGCGCTCCGCGAGCGCCTCCGCGAAGGAGACGAGGTTCCGGGGGACCGGCTCGGCCATGGCGAACGGCAGGGTAGCGCCCCGGCGGCGGGCCGCCCCCTCCGGGGCTGGTAGACTGACTCGATGGCCCTCTCCCCGTCCGAACGCCACGCCCGGGCCGGCGAGGTCTTCCTGGCGGCCTGCGAGCTCGACGGGGAGGCGCGCGAGGCGCTGCTCGCGCGCGAGTGCGCGGACGACGCCGAGCTGCTGGCCCGCGTCCGCGAGCTCCTGGCGGGGGAGGAGCGCTCCGACGGACGCCTCGAGGAGTCCGCGCTGCGCTGGGTCGGCCTGGACCGGCCGGAGGGGACGCCCGAGCGCATCGGGCACTACCGCGTGGAGGGCGAGCTCGGCCGCGGCGGCATGGGCGTGGTCTACGCCGCGCAGCAGGCCGAGCCGCGCCGCCGGGTGGCGGTGAAGGTGCTCGCCAGCGGCCTGGTCTCCGGCGAGCACCTCAAGCGCTTCCAGCAGGAGGCGGCCGTCCTGGGCTGGCTGAACCACCCGGGCATCGCCCAGATCCACGAGGCGGGGCGCGCGGAGGAGCTCGGCGGGCGGCCGTTCTTCGCCATGGAGCTCGTCGAGGGCGTGCCGCTGACCGAGTACGCGCGGCGCGAGGGCCTCGACCTGCGCGCGCGCTCGGAGCTGCTCGCGCGCGTCTGCGACGCGGTGCGCCACGCGCACGGCAAGGGCGTGATCCACCGCGACCTGAAGCCTGCGAACATCCTCGTGGACGCGAGCGGCCAGCCCAAGATCCTCGACTTCGGCGTCGCGCGGGCCGTCGACGCGGAGCTGCAGATGTCCACGCTGCAGACGACGGCCGGCGAGCTGGTGGGCACGCTCGCCTACATGAGCCCCGAGCAGGTCCGCGCCGACCCCGAGCAGCTCGACGCGCGCTCGGACGTGTACAGCCTGGGCGTGGTCGCCTACGAGCTGTACGCGGGCAAGCTGCCGGTCGACGTGCTCGGCGCGCCGGTGCCCGAGGCCATCCGCCGGGTGCTCGAGGACGAGCCGTCGCGCCTGCACACCTTGCGCGGCGAGCTCGCCGGCGACGTCGACACGATCGTCGCCAAGGCGCTCGAGAAGGACCCCGACCGGCGCTACGCGTCGGTCGACGACCTCGCCAGCGACCTGCGCCGGTTCCTGCGCGACGAGCCGATCGTCGCGCGGCCGCCGAGCACGCTGTACCAGCTCCAGAAGTTCGCGCGCCGCAACCGCGTGCTCGTCGGGGGGGTCGCCGCGACCATCGTGGCGCTGGCCGCGGGCCTGGCGGTCAGCCTGGGGCTCTGGCTGCGGACCGAGGAGGCGCTGAAGAAGGAGAAGGAGGCCCTCGCGGCCGAGAGCGCGGCCCTGGCGAACGAGACGGCCGCGCTCGAGAAGGAGAGCGCGGCGCTCGCGAGCGAGAAGGCGGCGCTCGCGCGCGCCGACGAGGCGCTGGCGAAGGCGGACGAGACGATCGCGTCGCTGACCGAGGTCCAGCGGACGTTCGGGCGCATGCTGCGCGCGCCCAACCCGATGGTCGGGCCCAGCGAGGTCAAGATGCTGGACGTCCTCGAGAGCGCCGTGACCGAGCTCGAGGGCGCCTTCCTCGACCGTCCGAGCGTCCGCGCCTGGCTGCTGGACAACCTGGGGCTGACGTTCCTCGGGCTCGGCGTGCACGGCCGCGCCGCCGAGCTGCTGGAGGAGGCCCTGGAGCTGCGCGAGGCGCTCGGGGAGAGCGCGCTGCTGCGCGGCCGCACGCGGCGGCTGCTCGCCAACGCGCTGCGGGACCTGGGGCGCCCCGAGGAGGCGCTCGCGCTGTACGCCGAGGCGCGCGCGAACTTCGCCGAGCTGCCCGACGTCCCGGTGGACGACCTCGCGCAGGTCGCCTTCGACGAGGGCGTCCTGCGGCTCGGGCGCGGCGAGCACGACCTCGCGGTCGAGTGCTTCTCCGCGGCCCTGGAGCGCATGGAGGACGCCCTGCGCCGCGTCGACGAGCGCCGGGCCGCCATGCTGAACGGCCTCTCCCGGGCGTACTGGGGCAAGGGCGACCAGGAGGAGGCGGAGCGCTACGCGATCGCGGCGCTCGAGGAGCTCGGCGACCGCGGCGGCATGGGCACCATGATCCGCCTCCAGGCGACGAACAGCCTCGCGGCCGTCGCGCACGCGCGGAACGACTGGGCCGAGTGCGTGCGCCTCAGCGAGGCCGCGCTGGCGGAGATGCGCACGCTCGCCGGGGACGAGCACCCGTACGTGGCGGCGCTGCTGTCGAACGTGGCGATGCTCAAGCGGGGCATGGGGGACCTCGACGGGGCCCTGGCGGACTACCGGGATGTCGTGCGGTACCAGGAGGGCAACGAGCCCGGCCGCCGCGCGGAGTTGGGCCACGCGCTGGCGACGATCGCGCGCCTGCACCTGATGCGCGGCGAGTCGGAGGAGGCCGAGGTGGCCTCGCGGCGCGCCGTCGAGGAGATGCGCGTCGACTCCCGGGCGAGCGGTCGGGTCGACGCCCTCGTGGACGTGCTGCACGCGCGCCACGACGTCCTGCGCCTGGCGGACGACACCGAGGGCGCGCGCGCGGCCCTGGAGGAGGCGCTGGAGCTGTCGGACGGCGTGCACCTCGCCGACCGCTACATGCACGTGCGCCTGCCGCTCTCCATGGCGTACCTCGAGGTGGCCGACGAGCGCTGGGAGAGCGCGGCCGACTGGGCGCTGCGCGCGGAGCGGCGCGCCGAGGGGCTCGGGGACACGCAGAAGCTCCTCGGGCTCTCCGCGCGGTCCCTGCGCGTGGCCTGCCTGGTCGAGCTCGGCGAGCTGGACGAGGCGCTGGCGACGGCGACCGCCACGGCCGAGCGCGTGGCCGACCCCGTGTACGAGGGCCAGACCATCCGCCACCAGGCGCGCGGCGACCTCGCCTGGGTGCGCTGGTCGCGCGGCGACCGCGAGGGCCAGGCGGACGAGCTGCGCGCCGCCGTCGAGGGGCTGGACGCCGACCTGGGCGACGTCGAGGTCACGCGGCGCTACCGCGCGCTGCTCGAGAGCCTCTAGCGCGTCCCGAGCGAGTAGAGGAAGCCCACCGACACGACGTCCACGCCGTCGCCGTCGAGGTTGTAGCGGTCCCAGTCCACCGTCGCGCGGAACCCGCGCCAGTCGCCGAGGATCGCGCCGAGCCCGAAGAACAGGTCGTGCCCGCGCTCGGTCGAGCGCGTCGTGATCGTGCCCAGGTTGGTGGCGACCAGCGCCTCCTTGGTCCCGTCCCACACCCACGCGCCCAGCCGGCCCGTGACCGTCACCGGGCCGCCGCCCCAGAGGTTGACGCGCGTGGCGAAGGTGAAGCCGTCGGCGAGGAACGGGTGCACGTCGTCGATGTCCCGGGCGAGCTGGTTCAGGTCGGTGACGCCCGTCGCGACGATGCTGGACTCGGCCTCGCCCATGCCCAGGTAGCCGAACTCGAAGGCGACGGGCTGCTCGAACTGGTAGCCGACGAAGAAGCGGCCGCCGAGGTCCTCGCCGTCGAACGAGGTGCTGGTCGTGTTGCCCATGGCCGCGAGGTCGCTGTCGACGTCGCCGCCCGAGAGCGTGTGCGACGAGTAGGCCGCGCCGGCCCCCACGTACCAGCCGGCGGGCAGCCAGCGGACGGGCAGGAAGCCACCGCGGCGGACGCCGAGCTCGTCCTGCACCGCGCGCAGCTCGCGGCCGGCGTCCAGCGAGAGCTGGGCGGCGAGGGACTCGGCGCGCTCGAAGCTCTCCTCGGCCAGCGCGTCGTCGCCGAGGTCGTGGTAGCCGAGCGCGGCGTCGAGGTACGCGTCCACCGCCTCGGCCGGCCGGCGCCCGGCGGGGGCCAGCCCGTCCGCCAGCACGCGCGACAGCTCGGGCAGCGGACGCCCGTTCGGGCCGCGCGCGACCGCGGGGTTCGCGAGCGCGACGCGCAGGGCCTCGCGCAGGTGCGGCGGCGCCGTGCGCCAGGGGTCCTCCCAGGGCCCGTCGGTGCCCCAGGCGTCCTGCTGCGCCAGGATCAGCCCCAGCACGACGTGCAGGCGCTGGTAGCCGTCCCGGTCCAGCGCCTCGATCGAGCGCAGCGTGTCGCGCGCGAACAGCGGGTGGTCCAGCACCTGGGCCAGGCGCGCGCCGTCGGGGTCGGCCACCTCGCCGTGGCCCTGCAGCAGCAGCAGCTGGTCGAGCGCCACGTCCAGCCCGACGACCGGCTCGCCGGCGAGCGGGCCGCCGTCGTCCGCCTCCGACCCGGGAGCGCCCGGCTCGTCGATCGCGGCGTCCTCCGGAGCGGGGGGCGGCGGCGCGTACGCGGCGACGCCGGGCGCCACCTCGAGGGCGACCCCGTACAGCTCGGCCGCGCCGGCCACGTCGCCGCGCACCGCGCGGGCCGCGCCGAGCGACTGGACCAGCAGCGCCAGCGTCTGGCGGCGGCGCAGCGCCTCGTCGCGGCGCCCCTCGTCGGCGCGGTCGCGCTCCGGGTCCGGCGCCGCGTCCTCTTCAGCCGGAGGCGGGGGCGCGGGGCGCTCGTTCCACAGCGGCAGCGCGGCGGCCGCGGCGGGCTGGGCGGCGAGCTGTGCGAGCTCGGCGACGAGCGGGCCGTCGTCGCCCCACGCGTCCGGCGGCGGCAGGCGCTCGAGGCTGGCGGCGGAGAACGCGCTGGTGCGCGCCTCGAGCCGCAGCCAGCCGTGCAGCGCGCGCAGGCCGCGCGCGCGCCGGTCCGCCTCCGCCGCGCCGGCGCCGTGCGCGGCCAGGACCTCGTGGCCGCGCAGGGCGGCCTGGGGGAAGCGCGCGGCGAGCTCCGCGCACTCCGCCTCGAGCGCCGCGGCCCACGCGTCGCCCGCCGCGGGCCCGGCGCGGTCGCCCTCGAGCGCGCGCGCCGCGACGAGCTTCAGCGGCGCGAGGTCGTCGTCCACGTCCATGTCCAGCGCGGTGCGGTACGCGTCGAGCGCGCGGTCGAAGCGCTCGCGCGCGAGCCCGCCGCCCGCGGCCGCGAGGTCCAGCCAGGCGTCCCCGACCGCCACGCGGCGGCGGTAGGTCTCGAGCGGCTCCTCGCCCGCCGGGTCGACCGCCTCGAGCACCTCGATCGCCTCCAGCACCGCGGCCTCGTGCGCGGCGACCGCGCCCGCACCGCCGGCCCGCAGCGTCTCGCCGGCGCGCTCGCGCCGCAGCAGCGCGAGGTTCACGGAGGCGTCGGGGCTGCCCGGACGCACGGCCAGGGCCGCGCGGTACTCGGCCTCGGCCGCGTCGAGGTGCGCGGCGCGCGCGCCCTCCTCGCCGGGCTGCCGCGGCAGCTCCTCGTAGAGCCAGCCCAGGGTGAAGTGACGCAGGTACGCGACGTCCGCGTGGTCGGACGCGCCGAGCTCCGCCTGGACCAGGTCGACCGCTTCGCGCGTCGAGCCCTGCTCGCAGAGCTGGACCGCGCGCGCCACGACCTCCTCGGCGCGGCGCACGCGCGAGCCGAAGCCCAGGGCGCCGCAGCCGGCCAGCCACGCCGCCGCGGTGGCGGCCAGCAGCACCAGGGCGAGGCCGCGGCGCGCGCGGCTCCGGCGGGGGGCGGGGCGGGCGCGCATCAGGGCTCCGGGTCGTCGAAGGGGTTGCGCGGCAGGACGTCGATCGGGCTGCGGCGCTCGAGCGCGGCGTCCGAGGCCAGGTACCGCGTCACGTGGACCGCCTGCACGTCGAGCGTGCCGTGGTACGCGTCCCCGCCCGCGAGCAGCCCCTTGCGGGTCAGCACCGCGTGCAGCGGCGTCGGCGCGGCGGGATCGGCCGGCGCACCGTCCGCGGCGGCGACCGGCGGCTCGTCGGCGGCCAGCACGACCGGGTCGGGGAACAGGCTCCAGTACGGGTGGTCCGCGGCCAGACCCTGGTCGGCGAAGTACGCGACGGCGTCCTCGGTGCGCTCGAACAGCGAGACCAGGTCGTCCGAGGCGGCCACGGAGAACCCGCGCCAGCGCACGCGCCCGCCCGACCGCTGGTGCACCGCCAGGGCCAGGCGCGTTCCGCGCAGCGCGCCCAGCTGCTCGAACGTGAAGGGCAGCAGCACCAGGCCGCTGTAGACCTCGGGCGGTCCGGGCTGGTGCTCGACCGACGCGAAGACGCGCGTGCCCGCGGGGATCGGTATGCGCGAGAACAGCTCACGCACCAGGGCGTCGCGCTGCTCGCGCAGCTTGTCGCGCACGACGCGCGCGATGGTCCCGCCGATGACGCCGTCGCGGACCGCGCGCTGGATCTCCTCGGACTTGACGAACGGCACGCTCCAGGTCGCCGGTCCGGGCGCCGCCGCGCCGCCGATCGGGCCGACCGGGTCGCCGCCCGGGCGCCGCAGCTCCATCAGGAAGCCGTTCTCCGCCAGCCCCAGCGCGCCGCCCGCCGCGGCGGCGGAGGCGCGGGCGCCCTCGACGACGACCAAGGTGATGCCCAGCTCGTAGTCGGCCGCCGACTGCGGCGCGCCGGCCGCGGCGGGGCCGACGAAGTCGAGGAAGCCGATCGTCTCGCCCAGGCTGGCCGCCACCCCCGCGGCGACGTCGCGCGCCACCTCGTCGCGGCCGGAGAGCGAGCGCAGCATCTCCTGGAGCAGCGGGGCGTCGTCGAAGGCGAAGTCCACGCGCACCACCGGCCGGCGCCGGCCGGCGGGCGTCGCGTCCTGCGCCGGCGGGGCGGGCGCGGAGCCCAGGAGCGCGAGCGCGAGCAGCGCGGCGGGGATCATCGCGCGCCGGCCTCGTCGGGTCCGGACGGCAGCGGGCCGGTCACGGCGCGGAAGACGTCGGGGTGGTCGCGCTCGAGCAGCTGGACGTCGTCGAGCGACAGCTGCAGCAGCATGTGGTCCTGCACGGGCTGCTCGGTCACCACGAAGGCCGCCCGGCCCGACAGGGTGCCGGCGCTGGCCAGGTGGAAGACCTCGAGCAGGTCGCCGGGCTCGGGCTCGGCGAGGAAGTCGGTGCGGATCGCGCGGCGCCAGATCCACTGCACGGTGGGCCACTTCTCGCGGTCGACCTCGATCGCGGACGTGGTCAGGTCCTGGTTCGCCTGCAGGTCGGCGCTCCAGCCGCTCTCGAGGTCGCTGACCTGGCCCTGGTACTCGCCGAACACGTACGAGCCGTAGAACCGCCGCGTCGCGACCGCGCCCAGCAGCGTCAGCGCGCCCGAGTCCTCGCGCCGGAACACGCGGACCTCGCCCTCGTCGTTCGCGGTCAGGTAGCTCTCGGGCGGGATGCGCGCCACGATCGCGGGCGCGGGGTCCAGGGCGGAGAGCTGGAACTCGCGGCCCAGGCCGGGGAACAGCCTGAACGTCTTCGGCCGGTAGCCGGTGACCTTCAGCACGAACGAGCGGCCGAACGGCGTGGTCGAGAGCTGGAACGTGTGCGCCGTCTTCTCCCCGTCGAGCGTCGGCACGGACGAGACCAGGCGGTCCTCGTCGACCGCGCGCAGCTCGACGTCGCGCCGCCCCGGCACGCCGGCGGCGACCACGGTGACGCTGGAGAACAGCAGGTTCGGGACGAGCGCCAGGACGAAGAGCAGCGCGAGCGCCCACGTCTGCAGCAGGACGCCCAGGTACTGGACGGCGACGGCGACGACGCCCTCCTCGATCGCCACGCGGTGGCGGCGGTACAGACGCTCGCCGATCGAGAGCAGCAGCGGGCACCCGACCAGCGCCGCGCTGCCCACCTTGAGGATGTCGGGGACCGACCACTGCAGGTGCTTCTGCATCCAGCTCGCCAGCAGGACGAGCAGCGCGATCAGGATCGGCACGCGCAGCGCCAGGCGGTCCGGCAGGCGCCGCGTGATGCGCTGCGTCATGCCCTCGACCGTCGGCAGCGGCGCGTCCGGGTCGGGCGGCGGTGGGGCCTCGGGCCGGCGGTAGCTCGTCAGGTCGACGTCGCGAACCGGCGACGACGTCCCGGCTCGCCTCGCGGCTTCCGGGGGACCCGGCTCCTGCGACTTCGTTCCCTCGTCCAAGCGCGGCCGCCCCTCCCCATGCGACACCCCCGCAGCGGGTCCAGGCCCGGCGTACGGGCCCGAGCGAGCCGATCCTCCTTCGCGAGCGAGCGTAGGCCGCCCCGCGGAGGGCGTCAACTGGCGCGGACCCCCGGGCAGGGAACGCGCAATTGCAGCCGGCCCCGCCGATGGAGTGAAATGCGCCGGGGCGGAGGAGATCCTCCCGGCGCGCCCGGCGCGGGTCCGATGGTCGAGTCGGACGCGGGCGGGAGGCGCCGGAGGTCGTCGCGCGCGCCGCGGCCGATGTCGGACGCCCCCCGTGCCGACGTGAATCGACCCCGCCCCGTCCGACCCCGTTGCCGCGCGCGGCCTGCGCTCGCCGCGGCGGTGCTCGTCGCCGGGGTGCTCGCGGGTTGCGACACCGGCTCGTCCTCGGACGCCGCCGTGCTGCCGAACCCGGGCTTCATCGGCGACCGCGTGTGGCGCGACGCGAACGGCAACGGGCTGCAGGACTCCGGCGAGCTCGGCATCGGCGGCGTCACCGTCGTCGTCACGGACTCCCTCGGCGGCACCTGGTCCGAGGTCACCGACGCGAACGGCGCGTACGACGTCAACGGCCTCGCCAGCGGGACGTACACCGTCGCCGTCGACCCGGCGAGCCCGCCCGTCCAGGGCTGGGCGCCGTCGCCGCCGAACGTCGGCAACGACCCGACGATCGACAGCGAGGCCAGCGGCGTGTCCGTGAGCCTCTCGCCGGACACGGGCGGCACCCAGACGATCGACTTCGGCTTCGTCCCGCCCCCGGGCGGGGTCGGCGACCTCGTCTGGAAGGACGCCAACGGCAACGGCCTGCAGGACGTGGGCGAGCCGGGGGTGGCGGGCGTGGACCTGCGCCTCCTGGACGACCAGGGCGCGGAGCTCGCGGCGACCACCAGCGACGCCGCCGGCGCCTACGCGTTCGTCGACCTGCCGGCGGGCGACTACTCCGTCGTCGTCGCCGCGACGCCGCCGGGGCTCGTGCCGACGCTGTGCAACGTGGGCCCCGACGACGCGGTGGACAACGACTGCAGCCCGGCGGCGTTCACGCTCGCGCCGGGCGCGGGACCGGACGACACGGTCGACTTCGGGTTCGCGGGCACGGGCTCGATCGGCGACCGGGTGTGGCTCGACGAGGACTGCGACGGGCTGCAGGACCCGGGCGAGCCGGGCCTGTCGGGCGTGGACGTCGTGCTGACCGACCCCGGCGGCGCGCAGCGCGTGGCGACCACCGTCGGCGGGCTGTACCGCTTCGACGGCCTGTGCGCGGGCACGTACACGGTCGCGGTCGACGCCACCACGCTGCCGCTCGGGGCGCAGCCGGCGCCCTGCGACGTCGGGCCCGACGACGAGCTCGACAGCGAGTGCAGCCGGGCCACCGTCGTGCTCGCGACCGACGGCACGCGGGTCACGGGCACGGACTTCGGCTACTGCCTCGTCACCGACGCCTCGATCGGCGACCTCGTCTGGCACGACCTGGACGGCGACGGCCTCCAGGACCCGGGCGAGCCCGGCCTGCCGGGGGCCGAGGTGGTGCTGCGCGACCCGGCGGGCCAGGAGCTGGCGCGCGTCGCGACCGACGCGGCGGGGCGGTACGAGTTCCTCGTCGTCGCCCCGGGCCCGTACCTGGTCGAGGTCGCCCTGCCCCTGTGCGCCGTCGCGTCGCCGTGCGACCAGGGCAGCGACGACACGGTGGACAGCGACTGCGCCCCGGTCCTGGTCACCCTGCTGCCGGGCCAGCGCGACGACACGGTCGACTTCGGCTTCGTCGCCTACGGCACGGGCAGCATCGGCGACTTCGTGTGGAACGACCTCGACGCCGACGGGCTGCAGGACCCCGGCGAGCGCGGGCTCGCGGGCGCCCTCGTCACGCTGCGCGGCGAGTTCGGCGACGTGCTCGCCGTCCGCACGACCGGGGCCGACGGCGCCTACCTGTTCGACGGCCTGTGCGTCGGCGAGTACTTCGTCGAGGTCGACGTGTCCGGCACCGGGCAGGCGCTCGTGCCGTCGCCCTGCGACGTCGGGCCCGACGATACCGTCGACAGCGACTGCAGCCCCGCGGTCGTGTTCCTGACGCCCGCGGGGACGCGCGACCTGTCCGTGGACTTCGGCTACCACGCGGCGTCGCCGCTCGAGGGGCTCGGGCCCGCCGCCTGGCGCGCGCGTCCGCCCGAGCAGTGGCCGCCGTCCCTGCCGCCGGAC
>JAUIDW010000041.1 GCA_030428395.1 bacterium
GAATTTCCCATCTCCCGGGAGCGACTCCCCGGCCGCGCCCGCCGCTCCGACCCGGAGGACGCCACCGGGGAAAGCTACCTCGCCATCCGGGTCCGGGCGGGGCCGGCCCCGACGGTCGCGGTCGACGCGGTCGGCGTGCGCGCCGGCGGCTCAGCCGGCGTCGCGGGACTCCTCGCCGTCGAGCGCGCGCCGCAGCAGGCGCCCGATGTCCCCGCCCCAGCCGGCGGGGGCCTCGCCGACGTCGCGCTCCTCCAGCTCGCGCGCCGCCTCGGCCTCGCCCGGCTCGAGCCGCGCCCCGTGCTCGTGCAGCAGGGACAGGGCCAGCCGCTCGGCCTCGCAGTCCAGCGACAGGATGCGGGCGGACAGGGACTCGCCGGGGCGGAACAGCCCCCGCAGCACTCGCTCGTCGCCGACGCCGGTCTCGGAGCGGTGGATCAGCCCCTCGACGCCCGGCCGCAGCGCGGCGAACACGCCGAACTCGGCCACACGGGTGACGACGACCGGGACGACCTGGCCGACGTAGTGCGCCTTCTCGAGGTGCGCCCAGGGGCTCTCCTCGAGCTGTCGCAGGCCGAGAGCGATGCGCTTCCCGCCGCGCTTGATCGACAGCACCACGGCGGTGATCGAGTCGCCCTTCGCGAAGCGCTCGGCCGGGTCGTCCACGCGCTCGTGGGAGAGGTTCGAGACGTGGACGAGGCCCTCCAGGCCGCGCCCGAAGGCCACGAACACGCCGAACGGCTCGACGCGCGACACGCGTCCGTTCACGACCTGGCCGGGGGCCAGCGAGCCCAGCTCGCGCTGGCGCGCGCTCTGGCGCTCGCGCTCGAGCACGACGCGGCGCGAGACGAGCACGCGCTGGCGCTCGGCGTCCACCTCCAGCACCTCGCACGTCAGCGTCTTGCCGACCAGCTCGCCCGGGTCGTCGCCGCGCGCGAGCCCCGTGTGCGACCTCGGCAGGAACGCGTGCAGCGGCCCGACCTTGGCCTCCAGGCCGCCGTGCGTGCGGCGGACGACGCGCGCCTCGACCACGCTGCCGGGCTCGGCCTCCTCCCAGCTGGCCAGGCTGCGCGTGTGGCGCAGCGAGAGCACCCACAGCGACTCCTCGCGGCCGCGCAGCGTGAACTCGTAGCACTCGCCCACCCGCGGGGGCCGCTCGAACTGGCTCGCGGAGATCACGCCCTGCATGCGCGGGCCGAGCTCGCAGAAGACGTCGTCGCCGTCCACGCCGACCACGGTGCCCCGCCAGACCCGCAGCGTGTGCGGGCCGTGCTCGCGCTCGGGGCCCGGCGGGCCGTCGAGGTCGTGGGAGCGGCGGCGGGCGCCCATGGCGTGGCTCGATTCTAGGGCACGGCGGGACGCATGGAACCGCCCGCGGTCCGCCTGGTCGCCGCCGGCCCGCCGCGCTAGGCTCGCCGCGCACGCCCCCGGGGCGGAAGCTCGACGAGGAACGCACCATGCGCCTGGCCCACACCATGATCCGCGTCCGCGACCTGGACGCGACGCTCGCCTTCTACACCGGCTTCCTGGGCCTGCGCGAGGTGCGCCGGAGCCCGATCGGCGACGAGGCCACGCTCGTCTTCCTGACCGACGAGGCCGGGGCCTACCACCTCGAGCTGACCGTCAACCACGACGGCCGCGACTACGAGCTCGGCGACCAGTTCGGGCACCTCGCCTTCACCGTGGACGACCTCGCGCCCGTCGTCGAGGAGATCGAGCGCCGCGGCTGGTGGTACCGCCGCAGCAAGCCCGAGGCGCGCTCCCGGTACGTGTTCGTCCGCGACCCGGACGGGTACGACGTGGAGATCCTCGAGGCGCGCTGAGCCCGCTGCTGGGACGCGGCTCCGGCCGCGGCTGGAGCGCGGGCGCGCGCGTTCCGATGAGGCTCCCATGTACGCCGCCCCCCCGCCGTCCCCGCGCGAGGCCCCCGCGGCCGCTGCCGGTCTGCCCGGCGGCGGCACGCTGGAGCGCCTGGTCGCGAACCTCGAGGCGCTCGAGGTCCGCCAGCGCGACCTCGCGCAGCGCGTCCGGCTCCCGGCGGGCTCGGACCACGTCGCCGACGAGGCCGCGGGCGGGACGACCCTGGCCGTCGAGCGCTCGCGCTTCCGCCTCGACCTGGCCGACGACGACGTGGCGGCGGCCGTCGCGCCGGCGCTCGCCGCCCGCCCCCGCCGGGTGCTCGTGTTCGGCGTGGGCCTGGGCGAGGTCGTCGACCGGCTGCTGCGCGAGCTGCCCCGCGGCGCGAAGGTCGTCGCCTGGGAGCGCGACCCGTGGCTGCTGCGGCTGGCGCTCGCCCGCGCCGACTGGCGCGCGGCGCTGCGCACCGGGCGCCTGCGGCTGGCTCTGCTCTCGGACCTGCTCGCCGTCGCGGCCGAGCGCGGCGCGGCCCCGGTGGTCGACCACCCGCTGCTGGCGCGGCTGTACGGGCCGGAGCGCCGCCTGCTCGAGGCCGGCCCCGGCGAGCGCCGCGCGCTCGTGCGGAGCGGCGGCCTCTGCACCGACTCCCTCGTGGCGGGCCTCGGCCGCCGCGGCTGGAGCGTGCTGACCTTCGACGCGCAGCGCGCGTCCCGCGAGGAGCTCGACCTGCTGGCCCGCCGCTTCCGGCCAGGCCTCGTGGCGGCCATCAACGCGTCCGACGGGTTGCCCGAGTTCTGCCGCGAGCACGGCGCCGAGCTGCTCGTGTGGGAGATCGACCCCGCCATGGACCGGCCGCCGCGCCCCGCCTGCCCCACCGACCACGTGCGGCTCTTCACCGTCCGCCGGGCCCAGGCCGAGGCCTGGCGCGCGGCGGGCCTCGAGCACGTCGAGCTGCTGCCGCTCGCCGCGGACGACGAGCTGCGCCGCCCGCTGCCGCCCGGCTCGGCCGAGGTGCGGCCCTACGCCGCGCCGGTCGCCTTCGTCGGCTCGAGCCTGACGCGGGACCACGCGGCGCTGCGGGCGCGCTTCGCGGAGCTCCACCGGGCCTGGTGCGGCCGCGACGACGGGGCCGCGGTCGCCGCGGCGGTGCTCGCCGCGCAGCGCGCGGAGCCGACCGCGTGGATCCTGCCGCGCCTGCTCGAGGAGGCCGCGCCCGGCCTGGGCGAGTGGTGCCGGCGGCACGCCGACGGGCTCGACCCCGCCATGCTGCTCGGCGAGGAGGCGGCCTCCGGACACCGCAAGGACTGGATCCGCCGCCTGGCCCCCCACGGCGTCCACGTCTGGGGCGACGCGGGCTGGCGCGAGCTGGAGCCGGCGGGCGTGCGCTACCGCGGGCCGGCGGGCCACCGCGAGGAGCTCAACCGCGTCTACTCGAGCGGCGCGATCCACGTGGACGTCGGGCGCCTGTACCAGCGCGACCTCGTCACGCTGCGCGTCTTCGACGTCCTGGCCTGCGGGGGCTTCGCGCTGGTCGAGCACACCGCCGAGCTCGAGCGGGCCTTCGCCGTCGGCGAGGAGCTGGAGAGCTTCCGCGACCCCGACGAGCTGGACCGCAAGGTGCGCCACTACCTGGCGCACCCCGACCAGGCGCGGGCCATCGCCGCCCGCGGGCGGGCCGCCGTGCTCGCCCGGCACCGCTTCGACGACCGCCTGGCCCTCGCCCTGGGCCGCCTCCCCTCGGCCGGGGCCCGGGAACCCGCGGCCTGAGGGCCCCGCGCGCGGCCGCCGGGGGCTCCGCGGCCCCCCCGACGGCCGCGGCCGGCCGCCCCCCGACGGATCGGAGAGCGACCGGCCGCGCGCGTCCGGAGCCGGGGCTCCGGTCGGAGAGCCTAGCGCCGGACGACGACCGGGCCCCGCGGGCCGACCGCGGTGCCGGGGCTGTCGGAGACCTGCCCGCGGTTCATCCACAGGAAGGTGCCGGTGCAGCGGCCGAACACCATGTCGACGAAGCCGTCGAGGTTGATGTCGAACACCGCCACGTCGTGCGTGCCCTGGAGGTCGGAGGCGTCCATGCCGACGACGCCGATCCAGCCCGCGCCGGTGCTCTGGCGCTCCTCGAGCAGCGTCAGGTTCGTGGTCCCGACCGGCCCGCCGTGGTTGTGGTAGACGTGCGTGCGCCGGTTGCAGCCGGAGATGTCCACGTCGCAGTCCGTGATGAGCACGTCGTTCCAGCCGTCGTTGTCGAGGTCGACCACGAGGTTGTTGCCCCCGAAGCCGTCGTCGTCGGGCGCGCCGGGGAGGAAGTCGTACGTGCTGGACGGACCCCACGTCGCGCGGCCGAAGGCGTCCGTGCCGGTGTTGACGCGGTAGCGGTCGTCGGCGTCGTCGGTCACGACCACGTCGGGCCGACCGTCGTTGTTCAGGTCGCCGACGTTGGTGTGGTACGGCTGGTTCGTGTGGAAGGCGTCGAAGAGGTTGAAGAAGCCCTCGTTGCCCGGGTTGTTGTAGCTGACGGCCACGTACTGGGGCGCGTTCAGGGCCGTGTCCTTCACCACGTCGGCGACGCCGTCCATGTTGAAGTCCTCGACCGCGACGGCCATGCCGAAGGCCGACTCGCGCATCTGGAAGCTCATGCGCGTGAAGCTGTCGTCGGTGAAGTGGGCGGTGCCGTCGTTGACCCAGAGGCGGTCGTTCATGTCGAGCGCCTGGTTGCCGCCGCCGCTGTCGTAGTCGCCGAAGTACAGGTCGGGGTACCCGTTGCCGGTCATGTCGCCGGCCGACACCGAGCAGAAGCGCGGGTTGGCGGGGACGCCGGAGCCCTCGACGAACATCTGCGGCGCGCGCGCGTCGTCGTGGATCAGGCCGAGCCAGTCGCCCTGGAAGTTGACGCCGCGGTTCATGTAGATGCGCGGGTGGCCGATGTGCTTGGGGTCGCCGTCGCTCAGCGTCGGCGCCGTGACGACGTCGAGCCAGCCGTCCAGGTCCAGGTCGACAAGGATGACGTCGCGGTCGTTGGTGGGCGTCAGGAAGCCCATGTCCCCGCCGACCGTCGAGGACGACGCGTACTGGCTCGTGCGGTCCTGGAGGACGCCGAACTCGTTCATCAGCAGGGTGTTCGGGCGCTTGCCGGGGCTGGTGAAGTCCTGCTTCACCACCGCCACCAGGTCGACCCAGCCGTCGCGGTCGAGGTCGCCCCAGGCGAAGTCGACCTCGTCGGACGAGTTGGAGAGGGACAGGACCGGGATCGCCAGCCGGGCCGGCTCCTCGCCGAACTCGATCCAGCGGTTGTCGAACTGGGCCAGACCGGCCCCGCAGGTGGCGAACGCGACCGCCGCGGTGCAGACGATCTTCCTCATGGAATTCCTCCAGGTGAGCTTCGGGAGACCTGGACACCGTGCCGGGAGCTTCGGAGCCCAGGGAGAGAGACCGACCAGGATAGGGTGTGCGCGCGGCTTTGGGCAGGAGCGCCGGCCCGCGAGTCCCCTCCCGGGGCACGGAAAGCCGTTCGCGGGGCCGTGGAAGGGGGCGGGGATGGCCTAAGCTCGCCCGCCCGCGCCCAGGGCCGGTCCGCCGCGCGCGGGAAACACGCGCCGGGAGGGCCCGCGCCCCTCCCGGCGCGCCCCGCACCTGCGCCGCCGCCCTCCCCCCGTGCTCCGCGAGTTCCGCATCCTGTTCCCCTACCTGGCGCGCTACCGGCGTGCCTACGTGGTGGGGACGGCCTGCATCCTCGGCAGCATCGGCCTGAAGCTCTGGATCCCCCGCTGGCTCGGGGACGCCATCGACCAGCTCCGGGGGGCCGTCGAGACCGGGGCCCCCGCGGCCGAGACCGCCGCGCTGGTGGGCCGCGCGGCCCTGTGGATCGTCGGCGCGGCGGCCGCGGTGGCCGTCGTGCGCACCTGGAGCCGGCTCCTGATCCTCGGCACCAGCCGCCGGGTCGCCCACGACCTGCGCAACGTGCTGTTCGAGCACCTCCTGCGGCTCGCGCCCGCGTTCTTCGTGCGCAACCCCACCGGCCAGGTCATGTCGCGCTGCATCAACGACATGCAGAACGTCCAGGGGCTGATGGGGCCGGTCATCCTCTACTTGGCCGAGACGCTGGTCCTGTTCGCCTTCGGCCTGGGGATGATGCTGGGCATCGACCCCCTGCTGACCCTCGCGGGGTTCCTGCCGTTCCCGTTCTTCCTCGTGGTCGCGCGCCGCATGGCCGTGCGCATCCAGGAGGGCAGCCGCGCGGCCCAGAACAGCCTGGCCGAGGTCAGCGCGAAGGTGGACGAGAGCCTCAGCGGGCAGCTCGTGGTCAAGACGCTGGCCATCGAGGAGGCGGACCGCGCGCGCTTCGTCGAGCGCTGCGAGCGCTACCGCCACCTGAACCTCGAGGTGACGAAGGCGCGCGCCGTCCTCATCCCGCTGATGATGGGCCTGGTGGCGCTGTCGACGCTCGTGGTCCTCGCGCTGGGCGGGCCGCGCGTCGCGGCCGGCGACCTGTCGCTGGGCGACGTGGTCGCGCTGATGATGTACCTGCAGCTGCTGGCGTCCCCCACGCGCACGCTGGGGTTCGTCATCAGCTCGCTGCGGCGCGGCGCGTCGGCCCTGGGCCGCATCCGCGAGATCCTCGAGGCCGAGGTCGAGCTGCGCGACCCCGACGGCCCCGCGGGCGAGCTCGCCGGCACCGGCGGCGTGCACGTGTCCGTGCGCGACCTGACGGTGACGTACCCGCCGCTCGCGGAGCAGCCGCACCTGACCGGCAGCCTGCCGGACGAGCCCGGCTCCGACGCGGGCTGCGCGGAGGCCGGCGGCGCGGGCCGCGACCGCGCGCGCACGGTGCTGGACGGCGTGCACTTCGAGCTGGAGCCCGGCCAGACGCTCGGCGTCGTCGGGCACACGGGATCCGGCAAGACCACGCTGGTCCGCGCGCTGGCCCGCCAGCTGGCCGTGCCGCCGGACACGATCCGCCTGGACGGGCGCGACGTGACCGAGCTGGACCTGGCGGACGTGCGCCGCGCGACGGGCTACGTGCCGCAGGACTCGTGGCTCTTCAGCGCCACCTTGGCCGACAACGTCGCCCTCGGCCGCCCCGACGCCGACCGCGAGGCGATCGCGGACGCCCTGCGCGCCGCCCGCCTCGACGCGGACGTGGCGCAGCTCCAGGACGGCCTGGACACACTCGTCGGCGAGCGCGGGGTGCGCCTGTCCGGCGGCCAGCGTCAGCGCGCCGCGATCGCGCGCGTGCTGCTGCTCGAGCCGCGCCTGGTCCTGCTGGACGACGCGCTGTCCGCCGTCGACGCCGACACCGCCGACGGCATCCTCGGCGAGCTGCGCGCCTTCGCGGACGGGCGCACCACCGTGCTGGTCGCGCACCGGCTGGCCACGGTGCGGCACGCCGACCGCATCCTGGTCCTGGAGGAGGGCCGCGTCGTCGAGGACGGCACGCACGACGAGCTGCTGGCCCGCGGCGGCCGCTACGCGCGGCTCTGGCTCGAGCAGGAGCGCCCCGAGGACCCGACGGCGGGCGCGCCGCCCTCGTCCGCGCCCCGGGAGGAGGCCCCGTGATCTCGCACGGCGCCCACCACGACGAGTCCCTCCCGCGGCGCGCGGCCTCCTACGACGGCCGGCTGGCGCTGCGCCTCTGGGAGTTCATCCGCCCGCACCAGCGCTGGATCTGGACCGGCCTGGCGCTGCTCGTGGCCACGTCCGCCTGCCGGCTGGCGATGCCCTACCTGCTGAAGGTGGCCATCGACGAGCACCTCGCGCCCGGCGACCTGGCCGGCTTCACGAGCCTGCTGGCGGTGTTCGCCGGCGTGGCGCTGCTGGAGGTCGTCGGCAAGGGCTTCCAGACCTGGGTCGTCGACCGGGCCGGCCAGGACGCGCTGCTGGGACTGCGCACGCGGCTCTTCGAGCACCTGCAGCGGCTCTCGTCCGCGTTCTACGACCGCACGCCCGTCGGCCGCCTGGTCGGCCGCGTCACGACCGACATCGAGGCGCTGCAGGAGATGTTCTCCTCGGGTCTCGTCACCATCCTGGGCGACCTGCTGTTCCTGGTCGCGACGGTGGTGATCCTGCTGTCGCTCGACGTCGCGCTGACCGGGGCCACGCTGCTGGTCGTGCCGGTGCTGCTGGTCCTGACGCTGTTCATCCGGGTGCGCGTCCGCGGGGCCTACGCGACGATGGTCGCGCGGCGCGGGCGGCTGAACGCGTTCCTGCACGAGCACGTCACCGGCATGCCCGTCGTGCAGGCCTTCGTCCGCGAGCGCCAGGCCGCCGCGGACTTCGCGCGCGTCAACGGCGAGATGCGCGACGTCCAGCTGACGTCGGTGCGCTGGGAGACGTCGCTGTCGGCGCTGACGGAGATGCTGGGCTCCTTCACGACGGCCCTGATCGTGTGGTTCGGCGGGCGCCGCGTCCTGGGCGAGGACGCCCTCGGCGCCGGCCTGACGATCGGCGGCCTGTTCGCCTTCGTCGACTACATGCAGCGCTTCTTCGGACCGCTGAACGACCTCAGCCTGAAGTACACGGTCATGCAGAACGCCATGACCGCCAGCGAGCGCATCTTCGCCCTGCTGGACGAGCGGGACGTGACCCCCGAGCCCGTGGCCCCGCCCGCGCCGCCGCCGGCGCGGGGCGCGATCGCGTTCCGGAACGTGAACTTCTCGTACGACGGCCGGACGCCGGTGCTGCACGACGTGTCGTTCGAGGTCGCGCCCGGCGAGCGCGTCGCCGTCGTCGGCGCCACCGGCTCGGGCAAGACGACGCTGCTGAAGCTGCTGACGCGCCTCTACGACCCGCAGGGCGGCGCGATCGAGCTCGACGGCCGGCCGCTCGGCACCTACGCCCTGACCGAGCTGCGCCGCCGCGTCGGCATCGTCCCCCAGGACGTGTTCCTGTTCGGCGGCGACGTGCTCGAGAACGTGCGCCTGGGCCACCCCGAGGTCTCCGACGACGAGGCGCTGGCCGCGGCCCGCCGCCTCGGCCTCGACGCGGTCGTCGGCCGCTTCCCGCGCGGCTTCCGCGAGCCCGTGCGCGAGCGCGGCGGCAACCTGTCCTCGGGCGAGCGCCAGCTGATCGCCTTCGCCCGCGTGCTGGCCGTCGCGCCGCCGGTGCTGGCGCTGGACGAGGCCACGTCGAACGTGGACACCGAGACCGAGGCGCTGCTGCAGCGCGCCGTGCACGAGCTGACCCTCGGCCGCACGGCGCTGGTCATCGCACACCGCCTCTCCACCATCCGCGACGTCGACCGCATCCTGGTGCTCGACCGCGGCCGCGTGGTCGAGGAGGGCACGCACGAGGACCTGCTGGCGCGCCGCGGTGCGTACTGGAAGCTGGTCCAGCTGCAGTTCCGTGAGGCGCCCGCCGACGACGCGGCGGCCGCCGCCGGCCCGGCCCGTCAGTAGCCGGCCGCCTGGCCGTCCTTGCGCGACTCCGAGGCGCCGACGTACACGCCGCTGTCGGGGTCGACGCCGACCGCCTGGTAGCCGCCGAACGGGCCGACCGCCCAGGTGACCGCGTGGCCGCGCTGCGCCAGGTCGCGGACCGTCTCGTAGTCGAAGCCGCTCTCCAGGTGCACCTCGCCGCCGTCGGTCATGCGCTCGCCGGTCGGCTGGGACGAGCCCGAGTGCAGCATCCGCGGCGCGTCGCCCGCCTCCTGCAGGTTCATGCCGAAGTCCACGACGTTCACGACGATCTGCGCGTGCATCTGCGGCTGCGTGGCGCCGCCCATGACGCCGAAGCACAGGAAGGGCTTCCCGTCCTTCGTGACGAAGGCGGGAATGATCGTGTGGAACGGGCGCTTGCGCGGCGCGTAGGCGTTCCAGCTGTCGGGGTCCAGGTCGAACAGCTCGCCGCGGTCCTGCAGCACGAAGCCGAGCCCGTCGGGCGCCAGGCCCGTGCCCATGCCGCGGTAGTTGCTCTGGATCAGCGACACCATGTTCCCGGCGTCGTCGGCGACCGACAGGTACACGGTGTCGCCGTCCTCGAGCGCGGGGTTGCCCGCCTCGAGCCGGCGGGACGCCTGCTCCATGTCGACGAGCTGCGCCCGCTCGCGCGCGTAGGCCTTCGAGATCAGCCGCTCGACGGGGATCGCGTGGAAGTCGGGGTCGGCGTAGAAGCGCGCGCGATCCTCGAAGGCCAGCTTCTTGGCCTCGACGAAGAGGTGTGCGTAGTCGGCGCTGCCGAAGCCCATGGCGGCGACGTCGAACTGCTCGAGCACGTTCAGGATCTGCAGCGCGGCGATGCCCTGGCCGTTGGGCGGCAGCTCCCACACGTCGTACCCGCGGTAGCTCGTCGAGACCGGCTCGACCCACTCGGACTCATGCGCGGCCAGGTCCTCGTAGCGCAGGTAGCCGCCGACGCGCTCCATGAAGGCGCCGATCGTGCGCGCGATGTCGCCGCGGTAGAACGCGTCGCGGCCGCCCTCGGCGATGCGCTCGAGCGTGCGCGCCAGGTTCTCGTTGCGGAACACCTCGCCCTTCCGCGGCGCGCGGCCGTCGACCAGCATCTGCTCGGCGAAGCCCTCCCACTGCGACAGCCGCGGCGCGGAGAGCTGCCAGTAGTGCGCGATCAGCTCGGTGACGGGGAAGCCCTCGCGCGCGGTCTCGATCGCCGGGGCCAGCACGCGCGACATCGGCAGCTTGCCGAAGCGCCCGTGCAGCTCGAACCAGCCGTCCACGCACCCCGGCACGGTCACCGGCAGCGGGCCGTGGCTCGGGACGCGCTCCAGGCCCAGCTCGCGGAAGGTCTCGAGCGTCAGCGCGGCCGGCGAGCGTCCGCTGGCGTTCAGGCCGTGCAGCCGGCCCTCCCCGGCGTCCCACACGATCGCGAACAGGTCCCCGCCCAGGCCGCAGCCGGTCGGCTCGGTCAGCGCCAGCATCGCGTTCGCCGCGATGGCGGCGTCGACGGCGCTGCCGCCGTCCTTCAGCACGTCCAGCGCGGCCTGCGTCGCCAGCGGCTGGCTGGTCGCCACCATGCCGTGGCGCGCGAGCACCTCCGAGCGCGTGGCCCAGCTGCGGCCGGTGACGCGGTCCGCGCCGAGCGTGACCAGGGGAGCGAGGGCGACGAGCGCGATCAGCAGGCCAGTGGGAGCCACGGCGGGTCCTCCGTTCGAGGTGGGGCGGGAGCGGCGGGCGGCGCCGGGCGCCGGCCGACGCGGGCGGGCCAGGATGCCACCGCGCCGCGCGAGCCGGAAGGCGGGGGCGCCGGACTAGCGCCGCGCGGCCCAGTCCGCGGCGAGGGCGGGGTCGCCGGACGCGTCCGCCACGGCGCGGCCGCGCGCGAGCAGCCTCGCGGCGCGCTCGGCGTCCCCCGCGGCCCGCGCCTCCGCGCGCAGCTGCTCGACGAGGTCCAGCACGCGCGCCACGACGACCGCGTCGGTCGGCGCGTCCCGCCGCAGGCCCTCCCAGGCGCGCAGCGCGTCGGCGGGACGGTCCGCCAGCTCGAGCAGTTGCGCCAGGTGGGCGACGTTCGCGGCGTCGGGCCAGGCCAGGACGGCCTCGTGCGCCAGCGGCAGCGCGCGCTGGACCAGGTCCGGCGAGGGATCGGCGGCGTGCGCGTCGAGCAGCTCCCCCACCAGTCCGTTGAGGGCCACGTGCCCGCGGTGGCGCCCGTGCGCGACGGTGTGCTCGAACAGCGCGCGCGCGTCGCGCCACACCGGCGCGTGCGTCCAGGAGCGCAGCGCGAACGCGCCGAGGACCAGCGCCGCGCCGACCGCGACCGCCCGAGGAGGCGCGCGCCGCACCGCCCAGGCGACGACGGCCGCCAGCGCGACCGACGGCAGGTACAGGGCGCGCTCGGCCACGACCACGCCGCTGGCCACGACCAGGTTCGACACGGGCAGCAGCGTCAGGACGAGGAAGCCCAGCCACAGCCCCGGCTCGCGCGCGCCCCGGCGCCAGGCGAACGCCGCGCCAACCGCGAGCGCGAGCCACGCCAGCGCTCCGGCGACGCCGGGCAGCGTCGGGCCGAGGTGGTGCGGGAAGCCGGAGTAGTCCGCCGACAGCGCGACGGGCGCGACCAGCAGGCCGAGGTACGTCCACGCGGCGTGGGCCATGGTGGCGACGACCTCGAACGGCTGCGGGTCGGGGAAGGCGACGTAGGAGCCGGGCGCGTACAGCAGCCACGCGCGCGGCGGGTCCGCCGCGGCGCCGAGGACCGCTCCGCGCGCGGCCAGGTAGACCGCGGCCGCGGCGGCGAAGGGCGCCAGCGCGCGGACCTGCCGGCGCGCGAAGGCGCCGGCGCGCTCGCCCGCCGGCCGGTCGGCCCAGGCCTCGAGCAGCAGGAACGCCGGCAGCACCGCGGCGACCTCCTTCGAGAGCATCCCCGCCAGGTACGCCGCGGGCGCCAGCGCCCGCGCGAGACGACCCGGCGCGCGGTGCAGCTCGAGCGCGAGCAGCCCGAACAGCGCCGCCAGCAGGTCCGCGCGGCCGACCAGGTGCACGACGGGCTCGACGTGCACGGGGTGCACCGCGAAGAGCGCGGCGCCGAGCCACGGGGCCCAGGCGGGAAGCGCGCCGAGCCGGCGCCGCAGCACCCGCAGCACGAGCAGCGTCACCGCCGCGTGCAGCAGCAGGTTCGTGCAGTGCGCGCCCGCCGCCGCCGGCTCGCCCCGCGGCCCGCGCCCCCACGCCGCGCCGTCCAGCGCGAAGCTCGCCAGCGTGACCGGCCGGTACAGCCCGCCGCGCCCGGCCTCGCCCCAGTACGTCTGGCCGAAGAGCGCCGGCACCGAGGCGAGCGAGCGCAGCTCGACCCGCTCGCGCACGATCGGCACGTCGTCGCCGACGAAGTCCCCCGCGCGCCCGGGCAGGTACGGCACGACGGCCAGCGCGACCAGGCAGAGGACCGCGAGCCAGCGCATCGTCGGGGGTTCCATCGGGCGCCCGGCCTCCGCGGCGCCGGGCGCAGGCCTTGTACCGGCTGCGCGCGGCGCGGTCTACCGCGGCTCGCCGAGCGGCGCGACGAGCTCCGCCTCGAGCCGCGGGTGGCGCGTGGACGCGCGCAGGCCCGCCAGGTCGCGCAGCGCGATCCCGCTGCGCACGTCGCCGCGGAAGACGACGCGCGCCGCACCGGCCTCGACGTCCTCGACGCGGCCCTGGAAGAGCTCGCCGTGCCGCTCGACCCAGAGGCGCAGGCCGGGCACGAGCCGCGCGCCCACGCCGGCGTCGGTCGCGTAGACGACCTCGACCTGCGGGGAGCAGGTGCCGTGCCCGCACTCCCGGTCGAGGTCGCGCCAGGCGACCTCCTCGGACAGCGCGCACTCCGCGAGCTCGGGGCGCAGCAGGTGGCGGAACTCCGGCGGGACGCGCGGCCAGCCCACCGGCCGGACCGGCTGCGCCTCGCGGTACGGGTCCTCGGGCTCGGCCGGGTAGTCCGGGTGGCGGAACGGCAGCCGTGGGAACGTGCGGCCGTCGTTCGCGTCGGCGCAGAACGACTCCATGCGCCAGTCGGGGACGGCGAACACGAACTCGCCCCACGGGACGAGCCACAGGCGCTCGGCGAGGACGAACGTGCCGGGGACGCGCTCGTCAGGCGGCGGCGGCTCGCGACCCTCGACCTGGACGACGTCCACCCAGCTTTCGCCCGCGCTCCGCACGCGCCCGCCGTTCCACGACGTGCAGTTGCCGCACCAGGACCCGCGGTGGATCGTGTAGCCCTCGCGCGGCGCGAGGCGCAGCGTCGTCGGCCAGGGCGCCGGCGTCCGGTACACGCCCGCCCAGTCCGGCAGTCCGGCCTCCCCGAGCTCCGCCCGCACCCGCGCGTCCCGCGCCTGCGGCTCCCAGGCGTGCGGGAAGCCCTCGAGCGCGCGCAGGTCGCGCAGCATCGGCAGCAGGTCCGGCTCGACCGCCACGACCAGACCGGCGGACAGCACCAGGCCGAGCGTCAGGGCGAGCAGGCGGGCGAGGAAGGTGGGCACGTCGGGGAAACGTCCGGGTGGGCCCGGCGATGGTCGCATCCGGGGAGAAATCGAGCGAGCGCGGGCTGCCCGACCCTCCTCAGGGCGCGACGACGAACCGCACCGCGTCGGTCAGCCCGTCGCCGAACCCCGCGGGGTCGGCGGGGTCGCGCTGGCGCCACTGGGCGAAGACCGCGCGGCCGGCGGTCAGGGCGGGGTCGGCCCCCGCCTGGATGGTCCGGTTGAAGTCGCGCCGCAGGGTCCAGCCGGAGCAGGCGCTGCCGGTGTTCTGCGCCGCGCGGTTGGCCGTGCGGCGCAGCGGCGCCTTCACGCACAGCGTGCCGCCGTGGAACGCGAGGTTCGCCCTGGCGAAGCCGTACGTCAGGAAGCCGGCCTGTCCCGGCACCACGTCCCGCGCGGTGACGTCGAAAGGCGCCGTCGCCGACGCGCTGGGCGCGCCCGCGGTCGTCACGAAGGCCAGGCAGCCGGCCGAGTTCGTCTTGCCGGTGCAGTACGTCGCCGGAGGCGGCGGCGTCGTGCAGCCCCACTTCGCCAGGGCGCTGTCGCCCGAGTCGAGCGCGCTGGCGAAGCCGCCGCCCGCGTAGAGAGCGCGGGCGTTGAAGGCGCCGTCCACCGCCGCGGCGAGGACGGCGGGCTCGCCCGACAGCCCCTCGCCCAGCGGCGACCAGGCCGCGCCGTCCCAGCGGGCGAGGCGCCGCGCCGGCGCGCCCCCCGCCCGGAGGAAGAGCCCGCCGGCGTAGAGCGCGGGCCCGCCGCCCGTCAGGTCGTCGAACTCCGCCAGCGCCGTCACGCCGCCCCCGACGCCGCCGCCGACCGCGGACCAGGACGTGCCGTCCCAGCGCGCCAGGCCGGTGATCGCCTGCCCGGCCACGGTCGTGAACACGCCGCCGACGTACAGCGCCGGGCCCCCGCCGTCGTCGTGCACGAGCAGGGACTCGACGCGGGGGAAGCTGCCCCCCGAGATGCCGCCGCCCAGGTCCGACCAGCTCGACCCGTCCCACCGCGCGATCGACTCGACCGGCGTCCCGCCGGCCTGCGTGAAGCGCCCCCCGACGATCAGCGCGGGGCCGCCGCCGTCGTCGAAGCTCGCCAGCGCGCGTACGTCGGGGAACGAGCCGCCTTCCACGCCGCCGCCGACGCTCGTCCAGGCGGAGCCGTTCCAGCGCGCGAGGTTGCTGACCATGACGCCGCCGGCCTGGCTGAAGTCCCCGCCGGCGATCAGGACCGGACCGCCGCCGCCGGGGAACACGGTGAGCGCAGCCACCTCGTCGGCGCCCGGGCCGAGCACCCCGCCGCCGACGTCCGTCCAGCCGGCCCCGTCCCACCGGGCGATGCGCCGGGCCAGGTTGCCGTCCGCGAACGTGAACCGCCCGGCGGCGAAGAGGCGCGGGCCCGCGCCCTCGTCGTAGACCTCCAGGGCGCGGACGCTGTCGTCCATGCCGCCGCCCAGCGGCGACCACGACGTGCCGTCCCAGCGGCCGATCCGGTCCAGCGGAGCGCCGCCCGCGCTGGTGAAGCCGCCGCCGACGAACAGGGCGCGGCCGGTGCCGTCGTCGTGGGTGAGGACGTCCAGGACGCCCGCGTCGAAGCCCTCGTGCAGCGGGCTCCACTGCGCGCCGTCCCAGCGGGCGAAGCCGCCGGTGGAGCGCCCGTCGGCCTGGTCGAACTCGCCGCCGGCGTAGACGCGCCCGCTGGACCCGCTGCCCAGCGCGGCGAAGGCCCACACCTCGTCGTCCGTCCCGGCGCCCAGCGACGACCAGGCCGTGCCGTCCCAGCGCGCGGCGTGCCACGCCAGCTGGCCGCCCGCCCCGGAGAAGGCCCCGCCCGCGTACAGCGCCGGGCCGCCGCCCTGGCCGTCGTCGAGCACCTCGAGCGTGTAGACCCGGGTGTTCACCCCGGAGATCCCGCTGCCGAGCGGCGACCACGCGGTGCCGTCCCACTTCGCCGCGTGGTTCGCCGGGACGCCTCCGACGCTCGAGAACCGGCCGGCGACGTGCAGCGCGGGTCCGGTGCCGTCGTCGAAGACGGCCATGCCGCGGACCTCGGGGAAGCTCGTCCCGCCGGTGACGCCGCCGCCCACGGCCGACCAGCTCGTCCCGTCCCAGCGCGCGATCTGCGTCGCGACGACCGACCCCGCCATGAGGAACCGTCCGCCGACGTACAGCGCCTCGCCCGTCCCGTCGTCGTGGACCGCGAGCGAGCGGACCCACGGGAGCTCGGTGCCGTTGTTCGTGATGCCGCCGCCGACGTCCGACCAGCTGGCGCCGTCCCAGCGCGCGATGCTCGGCGTGACGACGCCGCCGGCGGAGAGGATGCGGCCGCCCGCGAAGAGCGCCGGCCCGCTGCCGTCGTCGTAGACCGCGAGCGTGTCCACCGTCCCGAGGATGCCGCCCCCGACCTCGGACCAGCTCGTCCCGTCCCAGCGCGCGATGCGGTCCGCCGGGCCCCCGCCGGCCGTGCCGAAGCCCCCGCCCGCGTAGAGCGCCGGCCCGGTCCCGTCGTCGTAGACGGCGAGCGCACAGACGTCGTCGAACACCCCCCCGACCCCGCTCCCCAGCGCCTCGTACTCGACGCCGTCCCAGCGCGCGACGTTCCTGGCCGGGACGTTGCTCGCCAGGGAGAAGCAGCCCCCGAGGTAGACGGCCGGCCCGCGGCCGTCGTCGAACACCTCGAGCGCCAGCACCCGCCCGTCCACCCCGGGGCGCGCGCCGAACGTCGGGATCCACTCGAGCGCGCAAGCGTCGCCCTGGGCCGCGGCGACCGCGGGCACGGCCAGCGCCAGCGCCCCCACCGCGGCCGCCGCCACCCGCGCCCGGTCGAGCATGCGGCGAGCGTAGCACGGCCCCGCCAAGAGCGGGGACCGCGGGACGTCGAGCGCGTCGGCGGAGCGGACGTGCGCGCCCGCGCCTCAGCGGCGCGCCGTGCGCTTGCGCGCGCCCGCCTTGCGACCGCTCGCCTTGCGCTTGCCCTTCGCCTTCGCCGGGCGCCGGGCGCGCTCCTCCGCCATGCGCTCGACGGGGATCCAGTCCTTCGGCGGGATCTCGTCGCGCAGCTCGAAGACGAAGCGAGAGGGCTGGCTCTCGACGCGGGTGCCGAACTTCGAGCGCTCGGCGGCCCAGGTGACGGTCAGGTGCTCCTGGGCGCGCGTCACGCCGACGTAGGCCAGGCGGCGCTCCTCCTCGACGGAGTCCTCGGCCACGGCGCGCGCGTGCGGTAGCAGGCCCTCCTCGAGGCCGACCAGGTAGACGCGCGGGAACTCGAGGCCCTTGGCGGCGTGCAGGGTCATCAGCGAGACCTGGTCGCGCCGCTCGCCGTCCTCGGAGCGGTCCTCGGCCGCGGCCAGGGCGACCTCCTCGAGGAAGCTGCGCAGCCCGGGCTCCTTCGCCCGGCGCACGTGGTTCTCGGCGGCGTCGCAGAGCTCCATCACCGTCTGCCAGCGCTCGTCGCGCGTGCGCGGCTCGGGGTACGTGCGCTCGACCTCGGTGCGGTAGCCGACGGTCTCGAGCACGCGGCGCAGGAAGGGCACGAGCTGGCGGCCCGGCTCCTCCTTGCCCAGCGTCGCCAGGCTCTTGCGCAGGCCCTCGACCGAGCGCGCCGCGGCCTCGTTCATGCCCTCGATCTCGCCCGCGCGGTCGAAGGCCTCCAGGATCGACACGCCGCGCTCGGTGGCGAAGGCCAGCGCGCGGTCCAGCGACGTCTTGCCGACCCCGCGCGGGGGGCGGTTCACGACCCGCAGGAACGAGGCCTCGTCCAGCGGGTTCGCGATCAGCCGCAGGTACGCGAGCACGTCGCGGATCTCCTTGCGGTCGAAGAACGACGGGCCGCCCACGAGCCGGTACGGCACGCCGCGCGCGCGCAGCTCCTGCTCGAACACGCGCGGCTGGCTGGACGTGCGGAACAGGATGGCGAAGTCGCCGTGCTTCGCCTTGTCGGTGCGGACGGCGGCGCCGATCTCGCGCACGACGAAGCCGGCCTCGTTCAGCTCGTCCTCGCAGCGGCCGACGCGGATCGGCGGCCCGTCGCCCAGCGCCGAGCGCAGCGCCTTCTCGTGGCGCGCGGGGTTGTTGCGGATGACGCGGTTGGCCGCCTCGAGGATCGGCGCGGTCGAGCGGTAGTTCGTCTCGAGCCGGACGACGACGGCCTCGGGGAAGTCGCGCTCGAAGCCCAGGATCTTCTGCACGTCGGCGCCGCGCCAGCCGTAGATCGACTGGTCGTCGTCCCCCACGGCGCACAGGTTGCGGTGCTCGCCCGCCAGGGCGTGGACGATCTCGTACTGGGGCGCGTTCGTGTCCTGGAACTCGTCGACCAGGACGTGCCGGAAGCGCTCGCGCAGCCGGCGCAGGATCGCCGGCATCCCCACCAGCCGCACGGCCTGCAGCAGCAGGTCGTCGAAGTCCACCTGGCGCTGGCGGGCCAGGTGCTCGGCGTAGCGGATCCAGGCGCGGCCGATCAGCTCCTCCCAGTCGTCGGAGGCGGCCTCCAGGTACTGCTCGGGCGTCTGGAGGCGGTTCTTGGCCAGCGAGATGCGCGACTGCAGCACGCCCGGCTGGATGCGCGTCTCGGCCACGTGCAGCTCGCGCAGGACGCCCTTCAGGGCCGACAGCTGGTCGGAGGCGTCGCAGATGGCGAAGTCGCGCGGCAGGCCCAGGGCCTTCGCGTTCGCCCGCAGCAGGCGCACGCAGAACGCGTGGAACGTCCCGACCGTCAGCGCCTTGGCGCGCTTCGCGCCGACCAGCTCGGCCACGCGCTCGCGCATCTCGCCGGCGGCCTTGTTCGTGAACGTCACGGCCAGGACGTTCGCCGGATCGACGCCCTGGGCCAGCATGTGCGCGATGCGCACCGTGATGACGCGCGTCTTGCCCGTCCCGGCGCCGGCGAGCACGAGCACGGGCCCCTCCGTCGTGGTGACGGCGAGGCGCTGCTCGAGGTTCAGGCGTCGGATCCAGTCGCGCACGGGGCGGGTACCCTAGCCGCCGCGCGCCGCGCGCCCACGTCGATTCTCGCCGTTCCTGACGAGGCGTCGTCCGCGCCGTCCGTCCCCTCCGCGTCGCCCCCGGTCTCGCCGCGGCGCTCCTCGCGCGCGCGGCGGCGCTCCTCGCGGCGGCGCTCGCGCTCGCGCACGCGCTCGAGCTCCTCGGCGTGCAGCTCCTCGAGCCGCGCGCGCATCGCGGCGCGCTCCCACACGACGCCGTCCGCGCCCAGACCGCCGCTCTTCGCCAGCGGGTCCAGCGCGATGGCGGCCAGCAGCAGCGCGCCGTCGAGCGTCGGGTGCAGCAGGTCCTCCTGCAGCAGCGCGCCGGCCTCTCCGGCGGGGACCTCGTTGCCGCGCACGTCCAGCGCCTGGCCCGCGTCGAGCGCGGCGACGAAGCGCGCCAGGGGCACGACGTGCACCCGCTCGCGCTCGGCCGCCCAGGCGGCCACGCGCTCGTTCAGGGCGACCAGGGTCTCCTCCGCGGGCACCTGGCCCGGCGCGATCAGGGGCATCCCGAGGGGCGAGGTGCCCTCCAGGGCCGCGCGGCTCATGTCCGGGAAGTCGCCGACCAGGATCGGGCAGGCGAAGGCGTCCAGCAGCTCCAGGCCGCGCTCGAGGCGCGCCGCGCGCTGGTCCTCCGGCTGGTAGCCGTAGCCGAACCAGAACAGGTAGTCGACGGCGACGAGCAGCGTGGGCTCGCGCTCGAGCGCCCGCTCCTGCTGCTCGCGGCCCGTGCCGAGGGGGTCGCGGAAGAACCACGTGCTGGCGAACGTGTCGACCTCGTCGACCCCCGCGAGGGCCGCGGCCAGCACGTCCCCGAACTGCAGGCGCACGCCCAGGTCGGCGCTCAGGCCGAACCCGTCGCTGACGCTGGCGCCGACCACGCACACGCGCTCGAGCAGAGCCGGCCTCGCCGCCGCGGCGCCGGCGTCCGGCCCACCGTCGGCCCCGGCGACGCCCGGACCAACGGCCGGAGCGCCGTGGAACAGCAGCGGGAGCAGCAGGAAGGCGCGCATCGGCGGGAGCGGGCGCCGGCCGGGCGCGCCGCGGGGTCCAGGATAGACCGCCGCGCCCGCGCCGGCGACCGCACGCGTCGGCGATTCGTGCGCGGCGGCGGGTCGCGGCCGGGCGCGCGCGCCGCTACCCTCGCCCCCGTCCCGCGCGGCGCCCCGCGCGGATCCCGGAAGGCGGAAAGCATGAAGATGCGCGCAGCGGTCCTGGAGCGGTTCGGCGAGCCGCTCGTCGTCCAGGACGTCGAGATCGCCGGTCCCAAGGAGGGCGAGGCCCTCGTGCGCGTCGTGGCCTGCGGCGTGTGCCACACCGACCTCTACACGGCCTCGGGCGCCGACCCCTCGGGCTACGCGCCCTGCGTGCTGGGGCACGAGGGCGCCGGCGTGGTCGAGGAGGTCGGGCCCGGCGTCACGTCGGTGCAGCCCGGCGACCACGTCGTGACGCTGTTCTCGCCCGAGTGCGGCCGCTGCGAGCACTGCACGAGCGGCAAGACGAACATCTGCACCGCCATCCGCGCGCAGCAGGGCCAGGGCTACCTGCCCGACGGCACCCCGCGCCTGTCGCGCGGCGGCGAGCCGCTGCGCCACTTCATGGGCACCAGCACGTTCGCCGAGTACACGGTGATGCCGGAGATCGCCCTGGCGAAGATCCCGGCCGAGGCGTCGCTCGAGGCGTCCTCGCTGCTGGCCTGCGGCGCCACCACCGGCCTGGCCGCGGCGCTCTGGAAGGCCGAGGTCGCCGCGGGCTCGACCGTCGCCGTGTTCGGCGCGGGCCTCGTCGGCCTGGGCGCGATCGCCGGCGCGAAGCTGCGCGGGGCCGAGCGCATCTTCGCCGTCGACCTGTCCGACGGCCGCCTGGACCTGGCGCGCCGCTACGGCGCCACCGACGTGCTGCGCGCCGACCAGGCGCCGGTGGACCGGATCCTGGAGGCCACCGGCGGCATGGGCGCCGACTACACGTTCGAGGCCACCGGCCGCGTGGACGTGATGGGCCAGGCCGTCGAGGCGGCGCGCATGGGCTGGGGCCTGTGCACGGTGCTCGGCGTCGCCGGCAAGGGCGAGACGCTGGCGATCGTGCCGCGCCTGCTGATCACCGGGCGCCGCGTGCAGGGCGGCAGCTTCGGCGGCGCCAAGGGGCGCACGCACGTGCCGCAGCTCGTCGACCTGTACCTGAAGGGCGACCTGGACCTCGACGGGTTCGTGTCGCACCGCATGCCCCTCGACGACGTCAACCGCGCCTTCGAGCTGATGGAGGAGCAGGACGGCATCCGCTCCGTGCTGGTGTTCGACGGCTCCGCGGGAGGCGCGTCGTGATCCTCGAGCAGACGACCAGCGACAACTGGCTCTCGAACACGTGGCTCGTCGGCGACCGCCCCGGCGGCAAGGCCGTGCTGATCGACACCGGCGGGCCGCCCGGCCCGATCCTGGAGGCCATCGAGCAGCACCGCCTCGAGGTCACCCACGTGCTGTGCACGCACCACCACATCGACCACGTGGCCCACAACGCGAAGTACACCGAGGCCTTCGGCTGCCCGGTGTGCGGCCACGGCTCCGAGCGCGACCTGTTCGAGGGCCTGGACCGCGGCCTCGACCGCGAGCTCGCCGACGGCGAGGTGGTCGAGACCGGCGAGCTGCGCGTCCGCGCCCTGCACATCCCCGGTCACACCGTGGGCCAGCTCGCGTTCGTCGTGAACGAGGAGCGCGTCTTCACCGGCGACACCCTCTTCCGCCGCAGCATCGGCGGCACGCGCGGCCCGGGCCACGCGACCTTCGAGGACCTGCGCCACTCGATCATGGACGTCCTGATGGCCCTGCCCCACGAGTGGGCCGTCCACCCCGGCCACGTCGAGTCCACCACGCTGGCCCAGGAGTGGGAGGAGAACCCCTTCGTCCGCGCCTGGCGCGGCGCCGACTCCCCTGGCGACGCCCGCTGCACCGCCTTCGGCCAGCCCGCCACCCTGCTGCTCGCCGCGCGCGACTACGACGGCGGCGAGAAGTGCTGGGTCCGCTTCGACGAGGGCGACGTCCTCGACGTCGTCCCCGGCTCGCAGGTCGTGCGCACCTGAGCGCCCGCGCTAGTCGAGCACGAACTTCCAGATCGTCGGCCCGTAGCCGACCAGGAAGCGGCAGGGGTCCCCGCCCAGCGGGAGCAGCGCGCCGTCGGCGCGGGCGAGCTCCTGCCCCTCCGGATCGATCCAGTCCTCGAGAGTGGCGCCCGTCCCGGGATCGAGCACGGTCAGGCGCAGCCTGGACGACTCGTGGCCCGCGGGCCAGGCCTGCTTCTTCCGGTTCTCGAGCTTCGCGTGCAGCGTCGCCCCGCGGCGCCGGAGGGACTGCGTCCCGACGAACGACAGGGCGAGCTCGCGCCCGTGGGTGCCGAGGTACGTCCGGACGTCCTGCCCGTAGGCGTGGTAGACCTGGCGTCCGTGCTGGTGGTCGCCGACGAGCACGCGCGCGTCCCGCGGCGCGCCGGACGCCGTGACGAACCGCACGGCGTTGACGTACGCGCTGCCCGGTGGGCGCGTCGCGTGGAGTTCGCGGCCGTCGCGGCCGACCACGTGCAGGGCCTCGCCGTCGACGTCGAGGAGCTCGTCGGCCCCGTCCCCGTCGACGTCCCACGGCCAGGCGTCGAGGTTGCCCTTGGTCCACGTCCGGCTCCACACGACCTCGCCCGCGTGGTCCAGGAGCCGTACGTCCGGGCTGTTGGGCTCCGCGACGAGGACCTCGAGCCGGCCGTCGCCGTCGACGTCGAAGAGCCGGTCGCACCGCGCCGGGGTCGGCTCGACCCAGCGCGGGGAGCCGTCGCGCTCGAGCACCGCCGTGGGGCCCACCCACCCCGCGGAGAAGCGCGCGAACTCGAGGCTTCCGTCGCCGTCGACGTCCACGATCCGGCTCCCCAGGAACGGCGGACAGGGCAGGTCGAAGGAGACCTCGGCCAGCACCTCGCCGGTCGCGAGGTCGATCTCGGCGGCCCCGCAGGTCCCCGCCACCAGCACGATCTCGTCCCCCAGCAGGTGCAGGTCGGAGACGTCGCCCACGACGGGGACCTGCGCGAACACCTCGCGGACCGCCACGAGGGGCGCGGGGTCCCCGTCCCCCGCGGCTTCCCCGGGGACCTCGTCCGCCGGGCCGCAGGCGCCGAGCAGCAGGACGACGCCGAGGGGCGTCGCGCGCGTCACGGGGGCGGGCCGCATCACGACGCGATCCTACCCAGCCCCGTCAGCGGGTCCGCCGGCGCACGCGCCACAGGCTGACGAAGGCCAGCCAGGGGTGCAGGCGCTCGAGGTGGCCGGGCTGGGCGTCGCCGGCGAAGAGCAGCCAGGTGTTCGTGCGGAAGGTGGCGTGGCCCAGGGTGCGGGCCAGGGAGGCGCGGGCGGCGCGGCTGCCGGGGCGGCGGACGGCGACGGCGAGGGTGCCGTACTCCTCGCCCTGGTCGCGCAGGGCGGCGGCGACGCGGTCGAGCGGGACGCAGCCGCGCAGGCGGCGCTCGGCGACGGCGACGCCGGAGTGGTGGAACAGGTCGAGTCCGTCGGTCGCGGTCATTTCTCGAGGTCGACGACCAGCGTCGCGCGCTCGCCCAGGGTGCACGTCACGCGGCCCGACCAGTCCACGTCGCGCGGCTCGGCGCCCTCGATGCGCGGCACGAGCCGGCCGGTCAGGGTGACGGTGTAGTCGCCGGGGTCGACCAGGTACCCGTGCGTCTCCTCGCCGCGCCGGCCGTGCACGACGAGGTCCTCGGAGACCGGCGCCCAGTCGGTGTCGTCGCGCACGTCGAGGCGCAGCTCGCCGGACAGGTCGAAGGGGCAGCGCACGACGAGGTCCAGGAGGGTCTGCTCCCCGCCCTCGACCCGCACGCTCTCCGTGCCGCCGGCGGTCAGCGTGACGCGCTGCGAGAAGGCGATGTCGCCGTCGGCGAGCGGGCCGACGCCCTGGGTCACGAGGAACTCGCCGGGGGGCAGCAGCAGGCGCCACTCCTCGTCCGGCGCGAGGGTGCGCGACTCGAGCGCGGCGCCGCTGCGGTCGCCCTCCGCCGTGAACGGCTCCACCGCCACGGGGAAGCGGCCGGCCAGCGGGCTGCCCGGGTCCTCGGTGACGACGAGCCAGGCCTCGTCGCGCACGACGTCCACGCGGTCCTGGCCGTCCGCGGTCCAGCTGGTCCAGCGGAACACGTCCGCGTCGTAGACGCCCCACTTCACCCAGTCGGGCCAGCGCGCCTCGACCCGCACCGGGTGCGAGGCCAGCAGCTCGGCGCGGAAGCCGCCGTCGGCGTCGGACACGACGCGGCCCAGCTCGCGGCCCTGCGCGTCGGAGAACAGCACGGGAACGCCGGCGCGCGGTCCGCTGAGCAGGCCGGCGAGCGAGCCGGTCAGCTGCAGGCGGCCGGGGACGACGAGCTGGAGCTCGGCGGTCTCGCCGGTCGCGTCCAGCACGCCCAGCTCGAGCGTCGAGCCGCCCCGGGCGAGGCTCGCGAGGTAGCGCCCCTGCGGCAGCTCGAGCGCGTCGCCCAGGTCCGCCACGCCCAGCGCGGTCCCCGGGCGGAAGGGGTACGAGATCGGGCGGCCGTCGGGCCGCGCCGGGACCAGGTGCAGCGTCCAGCCGGTCGGGTCGGCGCCCTCGGCGCGCCGCAGCGCGACGCGGCACAGCCCCGGCGACGCGATCGCGTGCTCCTGCCCGGGCGTCGCGCGCACGGCGGCGGCCAGGATGCCCGTGGGCGCGTGCCGCAGCAGCAGGCACGTCTGCGGGCCCTGCCAGCCGGAGGTCAGGGCGAAGGAGCCGTCGGCCGCGAGCCCGCTCCACTCCAGGCCGCTCCACGGCCAGGGCTGCGCGCGGAACGCCGTGAGCGCGTAGTTCTCCTCGGACTCGGTCTCGAGCGGCGTCCCCATGGCCGCGCTGGCGAGCTCCCAGGCGCCCGGGTCGCCCGCCACGCGTCCGGCGAGCTCGACGTGGTGGACGAAGTAGACGGGCGCGCCCTCCTCGACGCGCGAGGGCTCGCCCGCCAGCCAGCGGCGGCCGCCGCCGAGGTCGACGACCACGCCCGGCGCGCGGTCCTCGTCCCCGGGCAGGTCCGCGCGACCGACGTCGAAGCGCACCTCGCCCGCGGCGTCGGTGCGGGCCGCGAAGACGGCGCCCCAGAAGTCGACCTCGAGCGGCCGGTCGGCTACCGGCCCGCCGGCGGCGTCCAGGACGCGCAGGGTGAGCGCGGCGGTCTCGCGCGAGAGCTCCACGCGCAGCCCGGCGGCGCCGACGCGCACCGCGGCATCCAGCAGCAGCACGCCGGAGCCGCCCGGCGCGACGATCGAGACGGCCGCGGTCGAGCGCCCCACGCGCAGGCCGTCGATCCGCGCGCGCCCGTCGGCGCCGGTGCGGACCGGGGGACGCAGGCGCGCCAGCGCGGCCTCGAGCGCGGGGCGGCCGGGGAAGTGGCGCGTGACCACGGCTCCCTCGATGGGCGCGCCGTCGTCGGCCCAGGCGACCTCGACGTCCAGGGCCTCCTCCGGGACGAGC
>JAUIDW010000424.1 GCA_030428395.1 bacterium
GCGCCTCGGCGACGGCGGGCTCGGGCTCCTCGGTCACGGCCGCGCTGGCGGCGGGGGCCGCGGGCTCGGCGGGCGGCTCCTCGGCCGGCGCCGGCTCCTCCGCGGGAGCCGCCTCGACGGCGGGCACCTTCTTCTTCTTCTTCTTGCGGCGGACCACGAGGCCGTCGGCCGACTTGGCTCCGCCCCCGGCCTGGGACTCGGAGATGATCCCGTGGGCCTCGAGGACGCCCTGCACCTGCAGGAGCAGGAAGTCGTCCATCGCGGCCATGTGGCTCTTGATCTGGGCGAAGCCCAGGTCACGGAGCTTGGACGCGAGCTCCTGGCCCGACATCCCGTACTCCTTCGCCAGCTCGTAAACGCGTTTCTTCGGACTCACGTGTCTCCCAGATCCCTCGTTGCGTCTCGTTGGGGTCGTCGGGCGCGCCGCTCTCGCGTGGGGGAGCGGCGTCCCGGCGCCGGGGTCAAACCTCGTTGCGGGCTTCCTCGGCGGTCTCGGACCCGGCGGGCTCTCCGCGGTCGGCGGGGGCGGCCTCCTCGGTCGCCTCGGCCGTGGGCGCACCCGCGCTCGCGGCCTCGGCGGGGGCCTCCGCGACGATCGGGTTGCCCTCCTCGTCGAACTCCAGCGCTTCGCCGCCGTCCAGGGCGTCGGCCTCGAACTCGGCGCGCGTCTTGATGTCGATGTCCCAGCCGCAGAGGCGGCTGGCCAGGCGGACGTTCTGTCCCTTCTTCCCGATCGCCAGCGACTGCTGGTCCTCGTCGACGAGCACCACGGCGGAGTGGCTGTCCACGTCGGGGAAGATGTTGTCGATGTGGATGACGGCCGGCTTGAGGCCGTTCATGATGAGCGTCTCGAGCGAGTCGCTCCAGCGGATGATGTCGATGCGCTCGCCGCGCAGCTCGTCGATGACGGCCTTGATGCGCGAGCCGCGCACGCCGACGCAGGCGCCGATGCAGTCGATCTTGGGGTCCTGCGAGATGACGGCCATCTTCGTGCGGTAGCCGGGCTCGCGGACCACGCGCTTGATCTCGATGATGCCGTCGGCGATCTCGGGCACCTCCAGCTCGAACAGGCGGCGCACGAGGTCGGGGTGGGCGCGGCTGACGACGATGCGCACGCGCGGGCCGTCCTTGCGGACCTCGAGCACGATCCCCCGGATGCGGTCGCCGGGGGAGAACTGCTCGCCGCGGACGCGCTCCTCCTTCGGGAGGTACGCCTCGACGCGGCCGAGGTTGATGACCAGCTCGTCGCCCTCGAAGCGCTGCACGATGCCGTTCACCAGCTGGCCGACGCGCGCCTCGAAGTCGTCGTAGAGGACGTCGCGCTCCGCCTCGCGGAACTTCTGCATCATCACCTGCTTCACGGCCTGGGCGGCGATGCGCCCCAGCTCCGCGAGCTCGATCTCGTACTCCTCCTCCTCGTCCTCGATGGTGATCGCGCCGTCGGCGCGGCCGATCGTGACGACGAGGTCCTCGCCGGCTCCCAGGCGCTTGCGCACCCCGGCTGCCAACGCCTCCTCCAGCCCCAGGAAGATCACTTCCTTGGGGATGTCCTTGTCGCGGTGGATGACGTCGATCATCCGCAGCAGGTCTTCGGTGTTCAGCATGGCGAGTTAAATGGCGTGACAGCCGCTCCCGGCGCTCTCGCGCGGACGACCTAACTCCATGAAAAAAAGCGGGTTACCCCGCTTCTGGTCGTCGCGCTTGCGCCCGGAACGGGTCCTGACGAGGCGACCAGTCTGGTCCAAGCTGGACACGGAGTCAATGCCGGCGGGGACGCGAACTGGATCCCGCGCGGGGACGGGGCGAAACTGGAGCGCCGCGTCGCGCCGGCCCAAGGCCGCCCGAGCAGTCCCATGGAAGACGTAAGTTCCTATTTGGTTGGAGGTTGTGACGCCTTCTCGGCGTTCCTCGAGGGCCTCGGCCGGGTCGCCGCGAGCGACGCGACGGTGCTGCTGGTCGGCGAGAGCGGCACCGGGAAGGGGCGCGCGGCGCGGGCGCTGCACCGGGCCGGGCCGCGCGCGGAGGGGCCGCTCGTCGAGGCCAGCCTGGCCGCGCTCGCCCCCACGCTCGTCGAGGCGGAGCTGTTCGGCCACGTGGAGGGCGCCTTCACCGGCGCGGTCGCCGCGCGCGAGGGCCGCTTCCGCCAGGCCGACGGCGGCACGCTCGTGCTCGACGACGTGGACGCGATCCCGCTCGACGTCCAGGGCAAGCTGCTGCGCGTGCTGCAGGAGCGCGTGGTCGAGCCGGTCGGCGCCGAGGCGCCGGTCTCCGTCGACGTGCGCGTCGTCGCGACGACGACCGCGGACCTGCGCGGCGCGGTGGAGGCCGGCGCGTTCCGCGAGGACCTCTACTACCGCCTCGCCGTCATCCCGCTCGACGTGCCGCCGCTGCGTGCGCGGCTCGACGACCTGCCGCTCCTGGTCGAGCACCTCGCCGCGCGCCTCGCGCGCCGCGTGGGCCTGGCGCCGCGCGCCTGGTCGGACGCGGCCATCGAACGGCTGCGCGCCCATCCCTGGCCCGGCAACGTGCGCGAGCTCGAGAACGTGCTCGAGCGCGTGCTGGTGCTCGGCGCGGGCGGCGACGCCCCGGTCGGCGCCGAGGAGCTCGAGTTCCTCGCGCCCGTCCCCGCCACCGCCGGCGAGGACCTGGCGCGCCAGGCGCTGGCGCAGGGGCTGACGCTCGGCGACCTCGAGAGCGCCATGCTGCACGTCGCGGCCGCCGAGAACCGCGGCAACCTCAGCGCGGCCGCGCGCCAGGTCGGCCTGACGCGGCGCGCGTTCGAGTACCGCCTGGAGAAGGCGCGCGGGGAGCCCGTGGCCGGGAGCCGCGGCGCCGGGGCGGAGGCGGACGCGTGAGCGCCGCACGTCGTCGCGCCCGCGCGCTCCTGGCCGGGCTCGCGGCGCTCGCCCTGCTCGGCCCGACCACCGCCGCGCCGCAGGAGGGCGGCGCGCTCGCCTCGGAGGCGCAGCGCGCCCGCGAGGCGCTCGCCCGCTGGGACGCGGGCGCGGGCGACCCCGGGGGCGAGGCGCTGGCCGAGCTGCTCGAGCTCGGGCCGGAGGCCGCCCGCGTGGCCCTGGAGCAGCTGCCCGAGGTCGACCCGCCGGCGCGGCGTCGCCGCGCGCTGCTCGTCCGCGAGCGCGGGGGCGCGGACCTCGTCGAGCCCGCGACGGTGCGCCTCGACCCGCGGCGCGGGCTCGAGGACGACCCGGCGGTGCGCGCCCACCTCGTCGCCTTCCTGGGCCGCGCCGACCTCGGCGAGGCGACGCTGGACGCGCGCGCCGGCGCGCTGTCCGCGGTCTGCCTGGGGGATCCCGACCCGCTCGTGCGCGGCGGCGCGATCGAGGCGCTCGCCGGCCTCGACGCGGACGTCGCGGTCGCCGAGCTCGACCGCCTGATCGACGAGCTGCCGTCCGGCGAGCGCCTGCTCGCCGCCGCGGCGCTGGGCAGCCTGCCGCGCGCGCGCCACGCCGTGGTCGAGCGCGTCCAGCGCGGGCTCGTCGAGCGCGCGCACCCGACCTTCCGCCGCGCGCCGACGCCCACGGACGTGCTCGCCGTGCTGCTCGAGGGCGCCTACGGGCGCGCGCTCGCGGAGCTGCCGCGCGGGGGGCGGGACGAGGTCGACCTGGCGCCGTTCGTGGCCGGCCTGCGCCATCCGGACCCGGCGGTGCGCGCCGCCGCCGGGGACGCGCGCGAGGACCTGGTCCGCCGCCTGCGCCAGCTCGGCGAGATCGAGCGCGCCGACGAGCTGCTGCTCGCCCTGATGGAGCGCGGGCTCGACGATCGCGAGCTGCACCTGCAGCGCGCCCAGCTCGCCCTGGTCGCGGGCGACGACCCGGCCGTGGCGCTGGCGGCGGCGGCGGCCCTCGACCGCGCGACGGCGGCGGCCGCGGACCTGCACGACCG
>JAUIDW010000042.1 GCA_030428395.1 bacterium
CAGGTCGGCGCCGCCCTCGATCAGGTGGGTGGCGAAGGAGTGGCGCAGGGTGTGGGGCGAGATGTCGTGGGGGAGGCCGGCGCGGGCGGCGGCGGCCTTGACGCGGCGCCAGGCGTTGACGCGGTCGAGGGGGCGGCCGCTGCGGGAGAGGAACACCTCGCGGCGGTCGAGCGCGTGGGGGAGCTGCGGGCGGCCCTCGGCGAGCCAGGCCTCGAGCGCGGCGCGGGCCGAGTCCCCGACCGGCACGATGCGCTCCTTGCGGCCCTTGCCGAAGAGGCGCAGGACGCGCAGGGCCGGCTCGATCGCGTCGGTGCGCAGGCCGATGGCCTCGCTGACGCGCGCGCCGCAGGCGTAGAGCACCTCGAGCAGCGCGCGGTCGCGCAGGTCGCGCCACCCGCGGGTCCAGCCGGTGCGGCCCGGCTCCGGCGAGGCGTCGAGGAGGCGCTCGACCTCCTCGACCGACAGCGTCTGCGGCAGCGCGCGGCGCAGGACGGGCGCGGGGATGCCGGCGCTCGGGTCGCGCTCGAGCAGGCCCTCGGCGACCAGGTGGCGCAGCAGCATGCGCACGGCGGCGAGCTGGTGGGCCACGGTGGCCTCCGCCAGCCCGGCCGCGCGGCGTCCCGCCAGGTCGTCGAGCAGCAGGTCGCGGTCGAGGCGCTCCCAGCGGTCGACGCCGCGCGCGGCGGCGCGGGCGAGCAGGGCCTCGAGGTCCGAGCGGTAGGTGCGCAGCGTCCCCCGGGCCAGCCCGGCCTCGACCCGCAGGGCCTCCAGGAAGTCCTCGAGCCCGCGGCGGAGCACCGGGGGCAGCTCGTCGTCGCGCGGCACGGGCCCAGCATGACCCCGCGGGCGCGGCGGGGAAAGCACCCGCGCGCGGCCACGCGCCGCGGGCGGGGGGCGACGTCCCGGCTGCTTGACTGGGGGGGGGCCCGACCTATAGTCCGCCGTCCGCGGCCCCCCCGCCGACCCCCATGCCCGGCAAGAAGCTCAGCGACAAGGACCTCGAGCTGTTCCGCGAGAGCCTGCTCCTGCTGCGGGGCGTCCTGACCGGGGACGTCGAGTACCTCGAGCAGGAGGCGCTCGACGGCGCGGGCGCGGGCTCCGAGAACCGCGAGGACGCGGGCGCGGAGGCCTACTTCCAGGAGCTGAACCTCGAGCTGCTCCAGCGCGACGGCGAGGCCCTGCGCGAGGTGGACGACGCGCTCGAGCGGATCGAGCAGCGCACCTACGGGCAGTGCGAGACCTGCGACAGCTGGATCCGCAAGGAGCGCCTCCGCGCGGTGCCCCACGCGCGCAACTGCATCGACTGCCAGCGGCGCGTCGAGGCCGAGGGCTCCTGAGGGTGGCCGGCACGCCCGCCGAGCCCGCCCCGCCGGCGACGCCCCCCTCGCCGGGGGACGGGGGAGCTCCCCCGGAGGCGTCCGATGCGACGGGCCCGGGGCCCGGCTCCCAGGGCCCCGCGGGCAACGGCGACGCGGAGGGCGCGGGCCCGCCGCCCTCGCCCTGGTCCACGCCCCGCCAGGTGCTCGTCCGCTTCGGGACCGTCGTGGCGCTGATCGCCGCGGACCTCTGGAGCAAGGCGCGGGTGTTCGCGTGGCTCGAGGGGCGCCCCGCCGGGATGGAGTACGACCGCCACGGCCACTTCCGCTACCCGCTGGTGGGCGAGCACGTGACCTTCATGCGCTCGCTGAACCCCGGCGCCGCCTTCGGGCAGCTCGACCAGTTCCCGTACCTGCTCGTCCTCGGCCGCTGCGGGGCGGTGCTGTTCCTGACCTGGATGCTGCTGCGCACCCCGCGGGAGGCGAAGCGCATGGTGGCCGCCCTCGTGCTGATCCTGGCGGGCGCGATGGGCAACCTCTACGACAACCTGTTCCTCGAGAGCGAGGGCCACCCCTTCGGCAAGGTGCGGGACTTCATCGACGTCTACTTCGCGCGCTGGGACTGGCACTTCCCGACGTTCAACGTGGCCGACTCCTGCATCACGGTGGGGGCGGTGCTGCTGCTCTCCTCGCTGCTCGGCGGCCGGGACGAGGGCGCGCGGGGCGGCTCCGAGCCGGTTGCCCGGGCACCGCACCTCCAGTAGATTCGGGCCATGGCGAGCCTGGCGGTGCGCATCGGCCCCCTCGAGCTCCGCAATCCGGTCCTGTCGGCCTCCGGGACCTTCGGTCACGGGCTGGAGATGCGCGCGTTCACGCCGCCGGAGTCGGTGGGGGGGCTCGTCTCGAAGACCGTGACCGTGCGCCCGCGGCCCGGCAACCCCGCGCCGCGCATCTGCGAGACCGGCGCGGGCTTCCTGAACTCGATCGGCCTCGAGAACAAGGGCATCGACCACTACGTCCGCGAGGTGCTGCCGACCATGGCGGACGCGGACACCGTGGTGGTCACGAACATCGGCGGCGAGTCCGTCGAGGAGTTCGTCCAGCTCGCCGAGCGGCTCGACGGCGAGGGCGCGGTCGCCATGCTCGAGGTCAACCTGTCCTGCCCGAACGTGCAGGGGGGCAAGCTGCCCTTCGCGACCCGTCCCGAGATGGCCGAGGCGGTCATCGGCGCCGTCCGCGCGGCCACGTCCAAGCCGATCCTGGCCAAGCTCTCGCCCAACGTGTCGGACATCGCCGCGATGGCCCGCGCGGTCGAGGGCGCCGGCGCGGACGGCGTGACGGCGGTCAACACGCTGCTCGGCATGGCGGTCGACTGGCGCACGGGGAAGCCCGGCCTGGGCACGGTCCAGGGCGGCTACTCGGGGCCGGCGATCAAGCCCGTGGCGCTGCGCTGCGCGTGGGCCTGCGCTCGCGCGGTCTCGATCCCGGTGGTCGGCTGCGGCGGCATCGCGGGCGTGGACGACGCGCTCGAGTACCTGGCGGTCGGCTGCACGGCCGTGCAGGTCGGGACGAGCTCGTTCTCGGACCCCGGGTTGCCGGGGCGCATCGCCGGCGAGATGGCGGAGCGGCTGGACGCGGCCGGGGTCGCCGCGGTGACCGACCTGGTCGGCTCGATCCGGGATGGCTCGGTCCGGGACGGCGCCGGCGCGCCGGCGGCGCCGCGCGGGGGAGGTCCATGCGCCTCGAGGACATGACCCCGGCCCACGTGCGGCGGGCGGTCTCCATCTACGAGGAGCACGCCTGGCCGTCGGCCGAGAGCGAGCGCCTCGCGCGCAGCGGCCCGCGGGGCACGGACCTCGAGGGCGCCGCCACGCTCGACGAGATGTTCGCGCGCTTCGACCGGCCGGCCGCCGGGCGCGAGTCGGGGCTGCGGCGCTGGACCCTGCGCCTGGGAAACCACCGTTACCCGTTCATGAAGTTCGTGGTGCAGGAGTACCTGGTGGACGGGGAGTTCTTCTTCTCCGTCGACACCCACGACCACCTCGACATCCGGCCGGGCATGCCGGACTACGACGCCTGGCAGGACCTCAAGCTCTGCAACCGCGAGCTGAAGGAGGCCATCGAGGGAGCCTGGCGCGACGCGGGCCTGCCGACCCACGACGACCTGCGGCTGCTGGCCGAGCGCCTGGCCGAGGTCGAGCGCGTGGAGCACGCCGGCACGCGGCGGCGCGTGCTGATCGTCGACGACGAGGAGCCGGTCGCGCTCGGGCTGGGCGCCCTGCTGCGCGCCCGCCACTACGCCGTCGACGTGGTCACCTCCGGCGAGAAGGCGCTCGAGCGCGTGCACCAGGACCCGCGCCCGGACCTGGTCCTGCTCGACTACGAGCTGCCCGGGTTCGACGGCCAGGAGGTCCTGGGGCGGATCCGCGCCGACGAGGAGCTCGCCGACCTGCCCGTCCTGATGGCCACGGCGTCGTCGATCGACCTCCAGCGGGTCCCGCGCGTCAGCGGCTTCCTGCGCAAGCCCTATCCGCGCGGGGTGCTGTTCGCGATGATCGAGCGGCTGCTCGGCGCCTCCGAGGCCGCGGACGGCGGCGCGGGGACGGATCCGGGTGGTCCCGCGGCGCCGCCGGGCTAAAGAAGGCGCTCGCGCCTTTCCACCCGGCCGCCCGGCGCCTTAAATGGTCGGCTCCTCCGGCCCCGGCGGGCGCGGGGGACCCCGGCGCACGCCGTTCCGCCCCCGCCATCCGCCGTTCCGCACCGCCACCCGCCGTTCCGCCCCCGCCACCCGCCCCGGCCCCGGGCGCCCCCGCCGGGGTGCCCCGGACCGAGACCGGGACCCTCCGGCGGCCGCCGCCCGCACACGACCGGCCCTCGACCGAACCACATGGACTGGGATCTCTTCACCGACAAGCTGACCGCCATCGGCGAGGCCACCGGGCGCTCCCTGAAGCGCGTGTTCGGCTCGCGCAACGAGCGCTACGTCCGCACCCTCGAGAAGCTGATCCAGGGGATCAACGAGCGCGAGAGCTGGGCCCAGGGCCTGACGGCGGAGCAGTTCAAGGAGCAGACCGCCGAGTTCAAGCGCCAGGTCCAGGGGGGGGAGAAAACCCTGGACGACATCCTGTACGAGGCCTTCGCGCTGGTGCGCGAGGCGTCGGTGCGCACGCTGGGCCTGCGCCACTTCGACGTGCAGATGATGGGCGGGCACGTCCTGCACCAGGGCGCCATCGCCGAGATGATGACGGGCGAGGGCAAGACGCTCGCCGCGACCCTGTCGCTGTACCTGAACTGCCTCGACGGCAAGCCCGTCTACCTGGTCACGGTCAACGACTACCTGGCGCGCCGCGACTGCGCCTGGATGAAGCCGATCTACGACTACCTCGGCGTCACCTCCGGCGCGATCCAGTCGAACATGGGCCCGGCCGAGCGCCAGCCGATCTACGCCTGCGACATCGTCTACGGCACGAACAACGAGTTCGGCTTCGACTACCTGCGCGACAACATGAAGACCTCGGTCCAGCAGCAGGTGCAGCGGTACCTGCACTACGCGATCGTGGACGAGGTCGACTCCATCCTGATCGACGAGGCGCGCACGCCGCTGATCATCTCGGGGCCCGCGGAGCAGTCGTCGGACAAGTACCGCGTCGCCGACCAGGTCGCGCGCCAGCTGAAGCCCGACGAGCACTTCGAGATCAAGGAGAAGGAGCGCGCCGCCAGCCTGCTCGAGGACGGCATCGTCGAGGCCCAGCGCCTGATCGGCGTCGAGTCCTTCTACACGCCCGGCAACGAGGAGTGGCCGCACTTCCTCGAGAACGCGCTGCGCGCGCATCACCTGTACCAGCGCGACCGCGAGTACGTCGTCGAGGAGGGCGAGGTCGTCATCGTCGACGAGTTCACCGGCCGCAAGATGACCGGCCGGCGCTGGTCCGACGGCCTGCACCAGGCCGTGGAGACGAAGGAAGGGCTGCCGCCGCGCCAGGAGAACCAGACGCTCGCGACGATCACCTTCCAGAACTACTTCCGGCTGTTCGACAAGCTGGCCGGGATGACGGGCACGGCGCTGACCGAGGCCAACGAGTTCCACAAGATCTACGAGCTCGACGTGGTCTCGATCCCGACCAACGAGCCGCTGGCGCGCGCGGACCAGATGGACGTGGTCTACCGCACCGAGAAGGAGAAGTGGAAGGCCATCGCCGACGAGGTCGCGCGCGTCCACGAGAAGGGCCAGCCGGTCCTGCTCGGCACCGGTTCGGTGGAGCGCTCGGAGCACATCTCCGGGATCCTGCAGCGGCGCGGCATCCACCACGAGGTGCTGAACGCCAAGAACCACGAGCGCGAGGCCAGCATCGTCGCCATGGCCGGCGAGAAGGGCGCCGTGACGGTGGCCACGAACATGGCCGGCCGCGGGACCGACATCAAGCTGGGCGGCAACTTCGAGTGGCGCCTGCGCCAGGCCCTCGAGGCGGCCGGCCTGCAGGAGGGCGACGAGGAGCAGCTCGAGGAGATCGACCGCATCCGCGAGCAGGTCCGCGCCGAGTGCGAGCGCGACGAGCAGGAGGTGCTGGGCCTGGGCGGGCTCTACGTCCTCGGCACCGAGCGCCACGAGGCGCGCCGCATCGACAACCAGCTGCGCGGCCGCTCGGGCCGCCAGGGCAACGTCGGCGAGTCGCGCTTCTTCCTGTCGCTCCAGGACGACCTGATGCGCCGCTTCTACAAGGACGGCGTGGTCCGGCTCATGGAGCGCCTCGGCATGACCGAGGGGCAGGAGATCGAGTCGCGCATGGTCTCGCGCGCGATCGAGCGGGCGCAGCGGAAGGTCGAGGACTACAACTTCGAGATCCGCAAGAGCCTGCTGGAGTACGACGAGGTCATGGACCAGCAGCGCAAGACCATCTACGGCGTGCGCCAGGAGGTCCTCGAGGGCGTCGAGCTGCGCGAGAAGGCCGAGCGCATGCTCGAGCGCGCGCTCGAGCGCAACGCCGAGACCTGGTCGGGCGACGCGGAGGGCTTCACCGGCTGGTTCCAGCGCACGTTCGGGTTCGAGCTCGACCCGGAGGCGGCGGCCGAGGCCGTCGACCCGGAGGGGACCGCCGAGAAGGCGCTCGCCGCGGTGCTCGCGTTCTACGAGGAGCGTGAGAAGACCGTGGGCGACGAGCTCATGCGGCGCATCGAGCAGTACATCCTGCTGAACGCGATCGACTCGCGCTGGAAGGACCACCTGCACGCGCTCGACGCGCTGAAGATCGGCATCGGCCTGCGGGGCTACGCGCAGCAGGACCCCAAGAACGAGTACAAGCGCGAGGGCTACGACCTCTTCCAGAAGCTGCTCGAGGCGGTCGAGGACGAGGTGGCCAGCCTGCTCCTGCGCATCCGCGTGGGGTCCGAGGTCCCCGAGATCCAGCAGCGCCAGCAGGCCACCGTCTACCAGGGGCCCGCCAAGAACGCCGGGCAGCAACAGCAGCAGCAGGCCCGCCGCCCGGCGCGCCCGGCCGCGCGGCGCATCTCCGCCAGCCAGGCGTTCGACGCGATGCGCTTCCGCCAGGCGCAGATCGAGGCGGCCCAGCGCGCGCGCGCCGCCCAGGGCGCGCCCGAGGCGCCGGCCGCGGGCGCGGCCACGGCCGAGGCCCCAGCGGAGGGCACGTCGGAAGGGGCGGCGCCGGCCGCTCCGCAGCAACCCGCCGAGCAGCGCCCCCGCACCCCGCCGGTCCCGGCGGGCGCCGTGAAGGCCGTGGGGCGCAACGACCCCTGCCCGTGCGGGAGCGGCAAGAAGTACAAGAAGTGCCACGGCGCCACGTGACCCGGAGTGGGTGCGAGGTAGGTCCGCACGTCACGCGCCGGGGCGTGCCGCGCCGCGGTCCCACACCATGACGACGAGCGAGAGCCGCACGCCCGCCGCGGCGGAGGACCGCCCGGCCGCCCGGCTCGACCCCGGCGCGGACGCCGCGCGCGGGGGCGTCGCCCCGGGGATCGCCCCGGCGGACGCGGCGGCGCGCGGCGGCGGCGAGGGACCGGCGCCGCTGGTGGCCGATCCGCACCCGGGGCCGGGGCGCAGCCTGCTCTACCGCTTCTACGACGCCTGCTGGCTCCTCGCGCTGGTCCTGGGCTCGCCGTGGTGGGTGACGCGCTCGCTGCGCAGCCGCGCGTTCCGCGCGATGGTCGGCCAGCGCCTGCTCGGCCGCGACCTGCCCCGGCCGCCGGGCCCGGGCGAGCGGCGCCGCGTCCTGATCCACGGCGTCTCGGTGGGGGAGGTGAAGGTCGCCATGCCGCTCGTGAGCGCCCTGGCGGAGCGCCACCCCGATCTGGAAGTCGTCCTCTCCGCCAGCACGGACACGGGCCTGGAGGTCGCGCGCCGCTCGTACCCCGACATGCGCATCGTGCGCTTCCCCCTGGACGTCTCGCCCGTCGCCGCGCGCATGCTGCGCCGGATCCGGCCCGACTGCGTCGTGCTGGTCGAGCTCGAGGTGTGGCCGGCCTTCCTGCGCTGCTGCAACCGCCTCGGCATCCCGGTCGCGGTCGTGAACGGGCGCATCACCGACGGCAGCTACGCGAACTACCGGCGCTTCCGCGGCCTGCTGCCGCAGTTCGACCGCATCTCGCTGTTCTGCGCCCAGGACGACGGCTACGCCGAGCGCTTCCGCGAGCTGTCCGGCGCGCCGCAGCGCGTGCTGGTCACCGGGAACATGAAGGCCGACGGCCTGCACGTCGGACCCCGCGACCCGGGGGAGGAGCTGCGCCGGCGCTGCGGCGCGCGGCCCGGGCAGCGCGTGATCGTCGCCGGCAGCACCCACGACCCCGAGGAGGCCATCGTCACGCGCGCCTGGCTCGCCGGGGCGCGCGACGCGCGCCTCGTGCTGGTGCCCCGCCACCCCGACCGGGTGGTGGACGTGGTGCGCGCCGTCGAGGCCTGCGGCCCCACGCCCGAGCGCCTGACCGAGCTGCGCGCGGCCGACGCCGCCGGCGACCCCGCGCGGCCGCTGGTGGTGGACACGATCGGCGAGCTCGAGGCGGTCTACGCCCTCGCGGACCTCGTGTACGTGGGGGGCAGCCTCGTGCCGCACGGGGGCCAGAACATGCTCGAGCCCGCCGCCCAGGGCATCGCCGTGGTCTACGGGCCGCACGTGCGCAACTTCGGGCAGGAGGCCGCGCTGCTCGAGGACGCCGGCGCGAGCCAGCGGGTCCGGGACGAGGCCGAGCTGGGGCAGGCCCTGGCGCGGCTCCTCGCGGACGGCGCCGCGCGCGAGGCGATGGCGCGCGCCGGCCTCGACGTCGTGCGGGCCCAGAAGGGCGCGACGCGGAAGACGCTCGACGCCCTCGACGTCCGCTGCCGGCTCGGCGCCGGGCCGGCCGCCTGACGCCGTCCGGCGGGGATCCGGGGCGCCTCCCGGGGGGCCGCCCGCCGCGGAGCGGGTGCTCCTCCGGCCGCGCTTGGCCCCGCCCGCCGGGCGAAGTATCCTTCGGCCTGGCTGCGTCCTCCCCCCGGCGGGGCGGGCGCGCTTTCCATTAGAACGGCGCGGCGACGATCCGCCCGATCGAGCACCCTCCGCGCCCCAAGCACCCCCCGCCCGACGCCATGGCCTCACAGCTCTTCACCTCGGAATCCGTCTCCATGGGCCACCCGGACAAGATGGCCGACCAGATCTCGGACGCCATCCTGGACGCCCTCCTGGACCAGGACCCGGCCAGCCGCGTCGCGTGCGAGACCCTGGTCACCACCGGCCTCTGCGTGATCGCGGGCGAGGTGACCACGAAGGCGAAGGTCGACTACGAGGCCATCGCGCGCCAGGCCATCAAGGACATCGGGTACACCGACGAGGCCGTGGGCATGGACGGCGACACCTGCGAGGTGCTCGTCCGCCTCGACACCCAGTCGCCCGACATCTCGATGGGCGTCACCGAGGGCGAGGGCCTGCACAAGGAGCAGGGCGCCGGCGACCAGGGTCTGATGTTCGGGTTCGCCTGCGACGAGACCGAGGTGCTGATGCCGTTCGCCATCCACTACTCGCACCTGCTGGTCAACAAGCTGGCCGAGCTGCGCCAGGACGGCACGCTCCCGTGGCTGCGCCCCGACAGCAAGAGCCAGGTCACGGTGGAGTACGACGGCGAGCGCCCGGCCCGCGTCCACACGGTCGTGATCTCGACCCAGCACGACGAGACCGTCGACCAGGCCACGATCGAGCGCGAGGTGCTCGAGAAGGTCATCCGCGCGGTGATCCCGGCGGACATGCTCGACGACCGCACGATCTTCCACATCAACCCGACCGGGCGCTTCGTCCTCGGCGGGCCCCACGGCGACTGCGGCCTGACCGGGCGCAAGATCATCGTCGACACCTACGGCGGCATGGGCCGCCACGGCGGCGGCGCCTTCTCCGGCAAGGACTCCTCCAAGGTCGACCGCTCCGCCGCCTACGCCGCGCGCTGGGTCGCCAAGAACGTGGTCGCCGCCAAGCTGGCGCGGCGCTGCGAGGTGCAGGTCTCCTACGCCATCGGCGTGGCGAAGCCGCTGTCCGTCCGCGTGGACACGTTCGGCACCGGCACGGTGGCGGACGAGGCGCTGTGCGAGGCGATCCAGGAGGTCTTCGACCTGCGCCCCGCCGCGATCATCGAGACCCTCGGCCTGCGGCGCCCGATCTTCCGCCGGACGGCGGCGGGCGGACACTTCGGCCGCCCCGACTTCCCCTGGGAGCAGGCCGACCGCGTCGGCGCCCTCCAGGACGCCGTCGCCGCGCGCGCCAAGTAGGCGCCGCACCCGCGCGCCGCGACGCCGCGGCGCTCCGCACGGACCGCGGGCCGCTCGGAGGGTGACTCCGGGCGGCCCGCGGTGTAGAACGGCCAGGACCCGCCACGGGAGGCGCGCTGGCGCCCGCCCGTCCCTCCGCGGGCTCGCCGTCCGCGCTGCTCGCCGCCGACCCGAACCGCCCCATGACGATCCGACTCCTGCGCCGCGCCCGCTCCGCCGCCCGCCGGGCCGCCTTCACGCTGATCGAGTTGCTCGCGGTCATGCTGATCATCGGCATCCTGGCCGCCTACCTCGTCCCCAAGATCCCCGAGTACATCGACGCCAGCAAGGTGACCGCCTGCGAGGCGAACATGCGGGAGATCCACCGCGGCTTCGTGCTGTTCAACACGAAGTTCAAGCGCGCCCCGAACCAGTCCGGCGTCAAGTTCTTCGCCGAGCTGATCGCCAGCGGCACCTGGGAGAACACGCCGAAGAGCGCCAAGACGCTCACCTGCCCCGGGGTGGACGTCGGCGTCCTGACCGTGGGCGACCTGCCCGAGACCGAGTGGTTCGCGGACTTCGAGATCGTCGACGGCGACTACTCGACCTACGCCGGCCGCGACTGCGAGGAGTACCCCCTGCGCAAGTTCCCCGGCAAGGGCACCGAGCCGCTGGTGGCCGACGACAACGACCCGGAGATGAACCACCGGACGTCGACCGTCGTGCTGTACGCGGACGGCGACGTGCAGACGCACGAGCTGTACGACCTCGTGCAGGATGGGATCCTCGCCGAGGACGAGGACGTCCTGATCGTCGGCCCCGAGTCGCAGCTCGAGGAGCTGCGCAAGTTCTCGCTGGACTAGGCGCCGCGCCGGCGCCCGCGGCCCGGGCCGCCGGAGCGCCGCGGAAGCCGGGGAGCGGGGTGGCGGGCCGTCCCCCGGCCGCCTACCGTGACGCGCCCCGCCCGGGACCCGGGCGGCGCCCCGCGCTCCCCGATCCGGCGCGCCGGGGCGCCCGCGCCGATCCCAGCTCGAGTCCCGGCCGCGATCGGCCGATGGAGTGCCTGCCGTGAAGCTGCCCCCCCTGCTGCGCGCCATGCGGCCCCACCAGTGGGTCAAGAACACCTTCGTGCTCGCCGCGCTGGTGTTCGCCCGGGGCGAGCAGTACGCGTCCGAGGGCCGCTTCGACCCCGACCTCAGCGACCTGGTCCGCACGGTCTTCGCCTTCCTGGCGTTCTGCCTGGGGTCGAGCGCGATCTACCTGCTGAACGACGTCGTCGACATCGAGAAGGACCGCGCCCACCCCGAGAAGCGCCACCGCCCGATCGCCGCGGGCCTGGTCTCGATCGGCACGGCCCGCGCGGCCTCGGTGGGGTCGGCCGTCGGCGCGCTGCTGCTCGGCTCGCTGGCCGGGGACCCGGGCCGGCCGTGGGCGGTGTGCCTCGTCGTGCTGGCCTACATGGTCATGAACCTGGCCTACAGCGTGTACTTCAAGCGCGTCGTGATCCTGGACGCGTTCTTCATCGCCACCGGGTTCCTGTTCCGCGTGAAGGCGGGCGGCCTGGCCGCGGACTACTACGTCTCGCACTGGCTGATGCTCTGCACGTTCTTCCTGGCGCTGTTCCTGGCGCTCTGCAAGCGGCGCGCGGAGATCGACCTGCTGGGCGAGGACCGCGGCTCGCACCGCTCGATCCTGCGCGAGTACACGCCGCAGTTCCTCGACCAGATGGTCACGCTGCTCGCGGCGACGACGGTGGTCTGCTACACGATGTACACCGTCGCCCCGGAGACCGCGGCGAAGTTCGGCGACCGCAACCGCCTGGTGTACACGGTCCCCTTCGTCGTCTTCGGCCTGGCGCGCTACCTGCTGCTCGTGCAGACGCAGAAGGGCGGCGGCAGCCCGACGCGCGTGCTGCTGGGCGGCGACAAGTGGTTCGTGCTGAACTGCGTCGTCTGGCTGATCGTCGTGGTGCTGGTGCTGTTCACGCGCAACGCCTGAGCGGGCGTCAGCGCAGCAGCTCGTCCAGCCGCTCGAGCACCAGCGCGGCGCGCGCCGCGCGGCGCTCGCGCAGCAGCTCGACGGCGGGGAAGTCCTGCCCCTCCGTGGCGGCCCCGGCCTCGGTCCACGCGGCCAGCGCCGCGGCCCGCGCGTCGTGGTCGGGCTCCTCCGCCAGCCACGCCGCCAGGGCGCGCTCGGGCACCGCCGGGTCGACCGCCGGGGACGTCAGCAGCTCGGCCAGCAGGCGCACCGCCGGCGCGTCGGCGGGCGTCGGGCCCAGGCGCACGAGGCCCTCGGCGGCGGCGGCGCGCAGCTCCACGGGCTCGTCGGAGGCCACCAGCGCCACCAGCGCCGGGCGCGCGCCGTCGTCGCCCACGAACCCCAGCGCGCGCGCGGCGGCCAGGCGCACGTCCATCGGGTGCTCCGCGCCGGTGCGCGGGGCGAGCGCCGCGAGGGCGCGCGCGGCCAGGGCCGGCTCGTGCTCCGCCGCGCGCGCGGCGACGCTGCCGAGGGCGGCCGCGGCCTGGGCGGCCTGGTGCGGGTCGTCGAGCGCCGCGACCAGCGCCGGCGCCGCCACGCGCCCGCGCGGTCCCATGCGCTCGAGGCACTGGCCCGCGTGGATGCGGACGTAGCCGTCCTCGTCGGTCAGCGCGAGGCCCAGCCGCTCCGCGGTCCAGGGGCCCAGGCGCGCCAGCACGAAGCGCGCGTCGTCGACGCCGCGCAGCTGCCACTCGCGCAGCGCCGCGATGCACCGCCAGGTCTCGAGCTGGCGGCGCAGCCCGGGCTCGGCGCCCGCCGGCGGCGCGCCGGCCTCGCCCCGCCACCAGGCGGTCCGCAGCGCGGCGACGTCGGGCGTGCCGGAGCGCTCGAGCAGCTCCGCCAGCACGCCGCCGGCCTCCGCCCGCAGGGCCTCGTCGTCGGAGGCGGCCAGGGACGCCAGGCCGTCGAGCCCGGCGTAGCAGTCGAACACCGCCAGCGTGCGCGCGATCCACACGACGGTCTGCGGGTCGGTCTCGTACTTCAGGCGCAGCAGCAGCCGGGGCAGCACCCAGTCCTGCGTCGTCTCACCGAGCTGCCACGCGCAGCTCGCCTTCAGCCAGGCGGGCGCGTCGCCCTCGACCGTCGCGAGCAGCGGCTCGGCGGCCTCCGGCGCGTCGAGAGCCGCCAGCAGCCGGGCGGCGGCGCCGCGCGAGGCGTCCCCCCAGCCCTCGTCGGCGAGCACCTCCGCGAGGTGGGGGGCCGCCGGGGGCCCGAGCTCGCGCACCTCCTCCAGCGCCACCTCGGCCAGGCGCACGTCGCGCCCCGCCGCCACGGACACGAGCCCCAGCGTCCGGTCGGCCAGGTCCGCGGGCTCCCCCGGCGCCTCGGCCTCGGCCTCGTCCAGGCGCAGCGCGAGCTCCGTCAGCGCGCGCTCGACGATCTCGAAGGTCTCGTAGGCCGGCGCGGCCTCGGCCGGCGGTCCGGCCGGACCCCGGTCGCCGCAGCCGACCAGCAGGGCGGCGGGCAGCGCGGCGGCCAGCACCAGCGCGCCGAGCGGGTGCGGCGCTCGCGGGCGCTTCACGGCGCGAGCTCGACGCGGTGGACGAGCGTGGCCTCGGCGTCGGGGTCCGGCGCCTCGGGGTCGGTCCAGTAGGGGCTGAGCTTGTAGAACAGCCCGACCTCGATCGCGCCCGCGGCGTCGGGGTCGTCGATCGGCAGGCGCTGGGTCGCGTGCGCGGGCAGCTCCGTGTCCTCGAGCCCGACCTCGTGGCGGTAGGGGTTGCGGAAGCGGTACAGGTGCCGCCAGGTCGTCTCGCCCCGCGGGCGCCAGAAGACGTCGGAGGCGCGCGAGCGCTCGTCGGTCGGGTAGTTGTGCCCGGCGCCGACGTTCTCGACCTCGACCACCCACAGGCCGTCCTCGCGGACGCCGCGCAGCTCGACGGCCTTCTGCAGCTCGGCCAGCGAGTGCCCGCCGTGCATCGTGTGGTCGCGCCCCTTCGTCGGGTCCCCGTCCCGGTGGGGCATGTGGCAGGACACGCAGTCCTGGCCCCGCTCGGGGTAGTCGCTGGCGAGCCACTGCTGGACCGTCTTGTGCTGGTCGTGGCAGCCGGCGCAGAACATCGCGTCGACCAGCTCGCGGCGCTCGACCGGCCGGCACGGCGCGGCGTCGTTCGTGATCGTCCCGGCGATGCGGCCGTCGGGCAGCATGTGGCACGCGATGCAGTCGACGCCCTCGACGCGGCGCGCGGTGCGGGGCAGCACGCGGTTGCCGATGCCCGTCTCGAAGATCGGGCGCGGCGCGTGGCAGTCGATGCAGTCGGCGTTGGCGAAGTCGCGCGACAGCGCGCGCACCTCGGGGTCGACCCAGGACTGCGAGTGCCAGCTCTCCTCCCACTCGGCGAACACCTCGGCGTGGCACTCGGCGCACTGGCGGGAGCTGGTGAAGGACATCGGCTCGGCGGCCGCGGGGGGGCTGCCGAAGAGGGCCACGAGGAGCCAGGCCGCGAGGCCCAGCACGGCGAGGCCGGCGAGGGGGCGCAGGAGCTTCACGAGTCGTCCTCCACGAGGAGGCCGTCCTGCATGCGCAGGCGGCGGGTGGCGAGGGCGGCGGCCTCCTCGGGGTCGTGGGTCACGTGCACGACCGTCAGGTGGAGGCGCCGCTGCAGGTCGCCCAGGCGTTCGAGGAGCGCCGCCCGCAGCTCGACGTCCAGGGGGCCCAGCGGCTCGTCCAGGAGCAGCACCCGGGGGGAGACCGCCAGGGCCCGGGCGAGGGACAGGCGCTGGCGCTCGCCGCCGGAGAGCGTGCCGGGGCGGCGCGCGTCGAAGCCCGTCAACTCGACGAGCTCGAGCAGCTCCGCGGTGCGGCGGGCGACGTCGGCGCGGGGCGTCCCGGAGCTCCGCAGCGCGAAGCTCAGCGTGCGGGCGACGCTCATGTGGGGCCACAGGCCGCCGCCCTGGAAGAGGAACCCGACGCGGCGGCGCTCGGGCGGCAGGCGCAGGCGCGGGCCGTCGCTGGCGCGCTCGCCGAACCAGTCCACCGTCCCGGCGGTGGGGCGCACGAGCCCGGCGATGGCGCGCAGCAGCGTCGACTTGCCCGAGCCGGAGGCGCCCACCAGCAGGAGGTGCTCGCCCTCCTCCACGGTGAGGTCCAGCGGTCCGAGCAGGCGCGTGCGGCCGGCGTGGACCTCGAGGCCGCGCAGCGCGAACGCCGGCGTCACGGCAGCACCTCCAGCCGCCGGCGGCCGAGCAGCGCCCAGGCCAGCCCGGGCAGCACGATCAGGAAGGTCAGCAGCAGCGCGAGCGCGGCCACGAAGTCGTCGCGGCCGAAGTGCACGGCGTTGTAGACGCGGAAGGCGGCCGTGGCGTTGGCGGCGGGGACGAAGATGGCGGCGTCGAGCTCGCGCATCGACAGCACGAAGACGAGCAACCACCCGCCGCCCAGGGACGCGGCCGTGGACGGCGCCACGATCCGCAGCAGGCGGCGCGCCGGGCCCGCGCCGACCGTGCGGCCGGCGTCCTCGAGCGCCGGGTCCACCGAGGCGACGGCGCCGGCGGCGATCAGCACCGCGAAGGCGCCGAAGCGCCCGGCGAACAGCAGGACCACCATGCCCGGCCCGTCGTACAGGCTGGCCGTGGCGGGGTGGTTCCAGACCGCGATGATGCCGATGCCGAACAGGATCGCGGGCACGCCCAGGGGCAGCACCACCAGCGGCTCGAGCCAGCGCGCGCGCCGCGAGCGCTCGAGCGCGTGCCCGAGCACCAGGGCCACCGGCACGACCAGCGTCGCCGCGGCGGCCGACAGCAGCAGGCTGTTGCGCAGGTCGTCGCGCGCGAGCTCCAGGGCGCGCGAGAAGGCGCCGCGCAGGCCCGCGACGCTCCAGTCCGCGCCGCCGCCCGCCTCGTACAGCAGCCGGCCGACCGGCACGCCCACCGAGATCGCCAGGACCGCCAGGCAGAAGCCCGCGGCCGGCCAGCGCCAGCGGCCCAGGGGCAGCGGCCGCGGCCGCTGGAAGTCGCTGTCGAGCGTGGCCAGCGCGCCGCGCCGGCGCAGGGCGAGCGCCGGCAGCAGCGAGACCAGCGTCAGCGCCACGAGCGGGAGCGCGGCGGCGACCGCGCGGCCCGGGCTGCTGGTCTGGCCCCAGGTCGCGAAGACCTCGTCGGCGTAGACGTTGAACTTGGGGCCGACCCAGGACATGTAGTCGGGGATCGAGAAGTCGTTCACCGCGAACACGAACGACAGGCAGGCGCCGCACAGCGCGGCGGGCGCGACCAGCCGCCAGCTCGCGGCCAGGGCGCCGCGGGTGCCGCCCAGCAGGATCGCGGCCTCCTCGCGGCGGGCGTCGATGCGCTCGAAGGCGCGCGCGGTGAACACGGCGACCAGGGGGAACGTGCCGGTGCCCAGCACGAGCACCGCCGGCCAGGCGCCGCGCGCGCCCGTCAGGACCGTCCACGTCAGCGCGATCAGCAGCGGCGGCAGGAACAGCGGGACCACGCCCAGCGGGCGCATCCAGGCGGCGCCGGGCACGTCGGTGCGCGCGACCAGGAAGCCGAACGGAGCGCCGAGCAGCAGCGCCAGGCCCGCGCTCCCCAGGCCGAGCCAGAGCGTGCGCCCGAACAGCTCGAGCGTCCGCGCGTCGAGCAGGCCCGCGAGATCGGCGGCCTCGACCCGGGCCAGCATCACCACGAGGGGGAGCCCGCCCAGGATCGCGAAGGCCGCGGCGGCGAGGGCGACCAGCGGCCGGCTCAATCCAGGAACATCTCCTTGAGCTCCGCCTGGCGCTCCTCCATCGCGCGCCCGACCGCGACGAAGTCCACGTCCATCACCTTGAAGTCGGCCGCCGTGCGCACGTTGTCGGGGTGGGGGACGTCGCCGCGGACCGGGATCTGCGCCGAGCGCGAGGCCGCGAGCTTCGCCTCGACGTCCTTCGACAGGATCCAGTCGACCAGCTTGCGCGCGAGCTCCGGGTGGGGCGCGTCCTTCAGGACGCACACGGTGTTCGGGATGACCATCGTGCCGAGCCCGTCCTGGTCGGGGTACACGACGTCGACCGGCGCGCCCTTGTCGAGGGCCACGTTGAAGTCGTCGGTGTCGGTGAAGGCCCAGGCGAGCTCCCCTTCGCTGACCAGGCGCATGGTCTGGCCGTTGCTCTGGGCCAGGCTGACGCCGGCGTCCTTCACCTCGTTCCAGAAGGCCCGGGCCCCGTCCTCGCCGAGCACCTCGTAGAGCGCCGCCGCGTGGGTCAGCGTCGTGCCCGTCAGCGGCCGCGCCACCGCGCTCTTGCCGATCCACTTCGGGTCGAGCAGGTCGCGGTAGCCGGTGACCTCGCCGGGCTGGACGAGGTCGGTGTTCACGATCAGCACCCGGGCCCGGGCGGCGAAGCCGGTCCAGCGGTTCTGCGGGTCGCGGAACACGGCCGGGATGTCGGCCGCGCTGGGGGAGTCGTAGCTGGCGAGCAGGCCCTCCTCGGCCAGCCGCACCGTGTGCGCGATCTCGTTGTTCCAGAACACGTCGCAGCGCGGCCGCGCGCGCTCCTGGCGCAGGCGCTCGACCAGGCCGACGGTCTTGTTGGCCTCGGTGTCGAACTCCGCCCGGACGCGGATGCCGGTCTCGCGCTCGAACTCGCGGATCAGCTCCTCGGAGTGGACCTGGTCCAGGGAGCAGTACAGGACGACGGCGTCCGCGTCGGCGCACGAGGCGACGGTCAGCAGGGGCAGGCAGCAGGCGAGGAGCGCGAGGAGGCGGGGCATCGGGGGGGCTCCGGCGAAGGGCTGGGGGCCGCGGCGAATCCTGGGACACTAGCAGCCCCCTCCCCGCCGGCCACAGGTTCTTTTTGCCCCGCGGCGGCGGCGAACCTCGACGCGCGCGGCCCCGTCGCCGCGACGCGGTGGACCGCCGCGAGCGCCGCCCGTAGGCTTGCGTCGAGACTTCGCCGAGAGCCGCCCGGGCCGCGCCCGGGCCCTGCCGGAGCCCCCCATGTCCACCAGGAACCAACTCGCAAAGCGCATGTCCCTGCTCGGGACCGAGACGGCCTTCGAGGTCCTGGCGCGCGCCAAGGCGCTCCAGGCCAAGGGCGCGGACATCGTCAACCTCGGCATCGGCGCGCCCGACTTCCGGACCCCGGACAACATCGTCGAGGCGGGGCGCAAGGCGCTGGCCGACGGCGCGCACTTCTACACGCCGGCGAAGGGCATCCCCGAGCTGCGCGCGGCCGTCGCCGAGGACGTGGCGCGCCACCGCGGCGTCGAGGTCGACCCCGACTGCGTGATGATCGTCCCCGGCGGCAAGCCGACGATGTTCTTCGCCATCCTGATGTTCGGCGAGCCGGGCAGCGAGATCCTGTACCCCAACCCGGGGTTCCCGATCTACGAGTCGATGATCCGCTTCTCCGGCGCCGAGCCGGTGCCGATCGAGCTGCTCGAGGAGAACGGCTTCTCGTTCAGCGCCGAGTCCGTCCTGGCCAGGATCACGCCGCGCACGCGCCTGCTGATCCTGAACACGCCGGCCAACCCGACCGGCGGCGTCGTGCCGCTGGAGGAGCTCGACCGCCTGGCGGAGGGGCTCGAGGCGCACCCGCACGTGACCGTGCTGGCCGACGAGATCTACTCGCGGATGACCTACGACGGCTTCCGCCACGAGAGCTTCCTGCGCTACGAGGCGCTGCGCGACCGCACGATCCTGCTGGACGGGTGGAGCAAGACGTACTCGATGACCGGCTGGCGGCTGGGCTACGGCGTCTGGCCGCGCCACCTGGTGGACCACGCCGAGCGCCTCCAGATCAACTCGAACTCGTGCCCGTCCGCGCCGGTCCAGTGGGCGGGCGTCGAGGCCCTGCGCGGCCCCCAGGACGCCGTCGACCGCATGATGGCGGCCTTCGACGAGCGCCGGCGCATCATCGTCGACGGCCTGAACGACGTGCCCGGCTTCTCGTGCGTCACCCCGCGCGGCGCGTTCTACGCGTTCCCGAACGTCACCGGCACCGGCATCGGCTCCAAGAAGCTCGAGGAGAAGCTGCTGCACGAGGCCGGCGTCGCCATCCTTTCGGGCACGAGCTTCGGCGCGCTCGGCGAGGGCTACCTGCGGTTCAGCTACGCGGCCGGCGTGGACGACATCCGCGAGGCGCTGCGCCGCGTGAAGGACTGCCTCGCGACGGTCGCGCCGTGACCCCGGTCGCCGACTTCCGCAGCGACACCGTCACGCGGCCCACCGAGGCCATGCGCCGGGTCATGGCCGCGGCGGAGGTCGGCGACGACGTGCTCGACGGCGACCCGACGGTCCGCCGGCTCGAGGAGGCCGCGGCGGAGTTCCTCGGCCACGAGGGGGCGCTGTTCGTGCCGTCGGGCACGATGGCGAACCAGTTGGCGCTGGGCGCGTGGACGCGGCCGGGCGACCAGGTGGTGCTCGCCGCGGACGCCCACATCGTGCTGTGGGAGGCCGGCGGGATCGGCGCGCTGCACGGGCTGCAGGCCGCGACGCTCGCGCCGTCGCGGGGCGTGCTGGCGCCGGACGCCATCCGCGCCGTGCTGCGCCCGAAGCTGACGCACTGCCCGCCGACGACGCTCGTGTGCGTCGAGGAGACCCACGGCGAGTCCGGCGGCCGCACCGTGTCCGTCGAGGCCCTGCGCGCCGTGCACGGGGTGGCGCGCGACGAGCAGCTGGCCGTCCACATGGACGGGGCGCGGATCGCCAACGCGGCGGTGGCGCTCGGCGTCCCCGCGCGCGAGCTGGCGGCGTGCGCGGACTCCGTGTCGATGTGCTTCTCGAAGGGCCTGGGCGCGCCCGTCGGCTCGGTCGTCGCCGGCAGCGCGGAGTTCCTGCTGCGCGCCAAGGTCGTGCGCAAGCGGCTGGGCGGGTGGATGCGGCAGGCGGGCATCGTCGCCGCCGGCGCGCTCTACGCGCTCGAGCACCACGTCGAGCGCCTGGCCGAGGACCACGCCCTGGCGCGCGGGCTCGCGGCCGCCCTGGACGCCGTCCCGGGCATCTCGGCGACGCCCGACGAGGTCGAGACGAACATCGTCGTGGCCGAGCTCGACCCGGCGCGGATCCCGGTGGGGGAGTTCCTCCCGCGCCTGGCCGAGCAGGGCGTGCTGGCCCTGGCGATGGGGCCGAGCGCCGTGCGCTTCGTGACCCACCTCGACGTCGGCGCCGAGCACGTCGCGGGCGCCGGCCGCGCCGCCGCGGCGGCCGCCCGCGCCTGAGCCGCGGCGCGCGCCCCGACCCGGCGCCCGTCCGCGCGCGAGAGGCCCCGAGCGCGAGAAACCGGGGCCGACGCCTCGCGCGCGGCGACCGGGGCCAAGAATCGCCCGGGTCCGCTTGCCAGCTCCGGCGCGGTCGCAGTATCAACGGGCCCCATGGGGATCTTCAAGGCGTACGACATCCGGGGGCTGGTGCCGGAGGAGCTGGACGCGGGGATGGCGCGGCGCATCGGCAACGCCTTCGCGCGGCTGCTGGAGGCCAAGTGCCTCGTGGTGGGCCGCGACATGCGCACGCACTCGCCCACCATCTCCGAGGCGGTGGTGGAGGGCATCCGCGACGCGGGCTGCGACGTGATCCGCATCGGGCTGGCGTCGACGCCGATGGGCTACTACGCCATCGCGACCCAGCCGTGCGACGGCGGCCTGGTCGTCACCGCGTCCCACAACCCCGGCCAGTACAACGGCATGAAGCTCTGCCGCGAGGGCGCGAAGCCCGTCTCCGGGGCCACCGGCATCGCGGACATCGAGCGGATGTGCGCCGAGGAGCCCCCGGCGCCCGCCGCGAGCCGCGGCGAGGTGCGCGACGTCGACCTGCTGGCCGCCTACGCCGACCACGTGGCGAGGTTCGCCGACGCCTCCGGCGGGCCGATCTCGATCGCCATCGACGCGGCCAACGGCATGTCGGCCTACACCCTGCCGTCGATCCTCGAGCGCCTGCCGCACGTGCGCGCCCACACGCTCTTCATGGAGCTCGACGGCAGCTTCCCCAACCACGAGGCGAACCCCCTCAAGGAGGAGAACCTCGACCCGGTGCGCGAGCTCGTGCGCAGCTCCGGCGCGCGCCTCGGCGTCGGCTTCGACGGCGACGCCGACCGCTGCTGCTTCGTGGACGAGACCGGCCAGACCGTGGCCGCCGACCTCATGACGGCGCTCCTCGCCCGCGAGTTCCTGCGCCAGCGCCCCGGCGCGCCGATCGTGTACGACCTGCGCTCGTCCTGGGTCGTCAAGGAGGAGATCGCGCGGGCCGGCGGCGTGCCGATCCGCGACCGGGTGGGACACTCGTTCATCAAGGCCACGATGCGCGACCGCGGCGCCGTGTTCGGCGGCGAGCTCTCCGGCCACTTCTACTTCGCCGACAACTTCACCACCGACTCCGGGGTGATCGCGATGGTCTCGGCCCTGAACCTGCTCGGGCGCGAGGAGCACCGCGACGTGCCCCTCAGCCGGCTGGTGGCGGACCTGCGCCGCTACCACCCGACCGGCGAGATCAACTTCCGCGTGCCCGACAAGGACGCCGCGATCGGCGAGCTGAAGCGCCGCTTCGCGGACGGCCGCCAGGACGAGCTCGACGGCATCACCGTCGAGTACGGCGAGCTGGGCGACGCCGACTGGTGGTGGTTCAACGTGCGCGCCTCGAACACCGAGCCGCTCCTGCGCCTGAACCTGGAGGCCGCCACGGCGGCGGTGCGCGACCGGCGGCGCGACGAGCTGGTGGCCCTGCTCGGGGAGCCCGAGGCATGAGCCCCCGTCCCTGGACCCTGGCGGCGGTCGCCCTCGGCCTGCTGGCGGCCTGCCGCGGCGCCGAGGAGGGCTCCGGCGGCGCCGCCGCGGCGCCCCTGGTCGGCGACGAGCTGCCCGACGGCCGCCCCGGGCCGACCGTGGAGGCCGTGGCCCGCGTGGGCGAGGCCGTCATCACGGGCACGGCGGTCGACGCCGACACGGGCAGCCCCGTCCCCGGCGCCTACGTGCGCGGGCCGCGCGGCGAGGTGGCGGTGACGGACGCCTCGGGCCGCTTCGTGCTGCCGGGCCTGCCGCCCGGCTCGGAGGGCCTGCTCGAGGCCCAGGACGCCGAGGGCCGCGTCGCCGCGAACCCCCTGCGCCCGCTGCGCGAGGGCATCCTCGAGGTCGTCCTGCGCCTGCGCCGCCCGTAGCACGCGCCGTAGCGCCCGCCGCAGCACCCGCCGGACCGCTCGCAGCCCGCCCGCGGCGCCGCGGGGCCCAGGGGCGGGCCGCGCTGCGGCATGGAACGCCCCCGGCCTTCGTGCCATCTTGGGTCCCGGCTGCGACCGGCCGATCCAGGACGAGGCGCCAGCCCCCTCCCATGCCCCTCCTCCCCCTCCCGCGCGCCGCGGCCGGGGTCGCCGTGGCGACCCTCGCGCTCGCCTGCGGCTCCTCGCCCAGCACCTCGCCGGTCCCGGCGCCGGCGCGGGACGCGGCCGACGACCCCTCGCCGACGCGGATCCAGGCGCCCCCGATGGGCCTGGACGAGCTGCGGGCCCCCGCGAGCTGGGAGGCCACCGTGCAGCGGGACCGGCTGCTCTCGTTCCCGGCCCGGGCCGTCGGGCCCGCCGTGAAGGAGGTCGCCGACGCCGACACGGTCGCCGCGCGCCGCGTGGTCGCGCTGATGGCCGTGGGCTGCGCCCGGGTCGAGCGCGAGCAGGCGCGGCTCGAGTCCTGGGCCCTGGAGGGCACGCGCGAGGAGCGCCGCGCCGCGATCCTGGCCCTGGGCGAGCTGCGCACGCGCAACCCCAGCGTCCTGCTGCGCCTCGCCGACGGCGCGCCGGGGGACCTGCCCGAGCACGCGCTGCTCGCGCTGCTGCGCAGCGGCAGCCCCGAGGGGCGCGAGTACGTCGAGTCGCTCGCCGGCCTCGGCGAGCACCCGCAGTCCGCCGCGGCCCGCCGCCTGCTGGCCTTCGACGCCGACCCGCGCGCGGAGACGGACGCGGCGCGCCACCTGTTCGAGCTGCGCTGGGAGGCCGCCCGGCGCTACGGGCTGGTCGACGGCCAGGCCTGGTCCACCCAGCTCCTCCTGCAGCTGGCCGGAAACCAGCGCTTCCTCGACGCCGTCGTGTACCGGGCGGCCTCGGAGGTCGACCGCGCCGGCGTGCGCGACCACTACCTCGAGCTGCTGCTCGACGGCGAGGGGACCGAGCGCATCCGCGGCTGCGTGAACGCGCTGCCCGCGCAGCTCGACGAGATCTACGCCCGCCGCCTGTGGAGCCCGGAGGACGCCGAGGAGTGGACCGCGCTGGTCGACGAGATCGGCGTGCGCGGGCTCGAGGAGCTGACGCCCAACGTGCTGCGCGCCGGCCGCCTGGTCGACCACCTGCGCCTGCTGGCCTCGGGCCTGCTCGTGCGCGCCGGGAACCCCGAGGGCCTGCCGCTGCTCGAGCTCGACCTGCAGTCGCGCGACCCGCTCGAGCGCGCCGGCGTCGCCGAGGCGCTGGCCTCGACGGGGCTGCGCCAGTACCAGGCCGACCTCGAGGGGCTCCGCCGGGACGACCCGGACGGACGCGTGCGCATGAGCGCGCTGGTGGGGATGGCCCGGCTGGGCAGCTCGCAGGCGCGCGAGGAGCTGCGCGAGCTGTTCTACGACTCGGAGCACCCCGACCACGCCGAGCTGATCGAGGCGCTCGTGCGCGCCCACCGCGACTCGACCGCCCTGGCGCTGATCACCGAGCTGGCGCCCTCCGCCCAGGGCGCGGCGCGCCGGCGCATGGCGACGGCGCTGCTGCTGGCGGACCGCTTCGCCGACCGGAAGCTCCTGCGCGACGCCCTGCGTTCGAAGCCCGTGAAGGGCCCCGAGGTCGTGCAGATGATCCGCGCGCTGGGGCGCGCGCCGCTGGTCGAGGACCTCGAGCTGCTGGCGGAGCTCTTCCCCGTCGAGGACGACCTCGACGCCAACGTCGAGCTGGGCCTGGCGCTCGTCCGCAACCGCAGCCCCGGGGCGCTGCGCTTCCTGCGCTTCGTGCTGTGGCAGGACCCCTTCCACCGCAGCGTGCTGGCCGGCGCGCTGATGGTCGAGATCGGCGGCCCGCAGACCCTGCACGTCGAGCTCCAGCGCCCGCCGCTCGGCGCCAGCGACAAGGACCTGCGCCGCGTCGGGTTCGCCCTGGGCGAGTGGGGCAGCTTCCTCGACGTCGAGGAGCTGACCGGCCGGCGCCGCAGCACCGACCCGGCGGTGCAGGGCGCGCTGCTCGGGGTCCTGACCTCGCGGACGCGATGAGCGCGGGCTGGCGACCGAGCGGCGTGGTGACCTGGACGACCGACTTCGGTCTGCAGGACGGCTACGTCGGCACCATGAAGGGCGTCGTGCTGGGCGTGGACGCGGGCCTGCGCCAGGTCGACCTGACGCACGCCGTCCCGCCGCAGGACGTGCGCGCCGCGAGCTTCCACCTGGCCGCCGCCTGGCCGTACTTCCCGCCCGGGACCGTCCACGTGGCCGTGGTCGACCCCGGCGTGGGCTCGGACCGCGCGATCGTCGTGGCGCGCGACCGCGGGCACGCGTTCGTGGCGCCGGACAACGGGCTGCTCGGGCCGGTGCTGGGCCCGGACGCCGAGGTCCGCCGCCTGGACGTCGAGCGCTTCTCGCTGCCCGCGCGCAGCGCGACGTTCCACGGCCGCGACGTGTTCGCGCCGACCGCCGCGCGCCTGGCCGCCGGCCTGGACCCGGCCGAGGCGGGGCCGCCGCACGCCGGGTGGACGAACCCCGGCCCGTTCCCGCCGCCGCGCGCGGAGGGCGACGAGGTCGTCGGCGAGGTGCTCGTCGTGGACCGCTTCGGCAACGCCATCACCACCGTCCGCCCGGCGGACCTGGGCGCGGCGTCGGCGGAGGGGCGGGACGCGGCGCTCGCGCGGTGGACCGCCGCGGCGGCCGGGCGGGTGCTGCCCGTGGGCCGCACGTACGCGGTCGTGGCCCCGGGCGAGCCCCTGGCTCTGTTAGATTCCCTCGGCTGGATGGAGGTCGCCGTGCGCGACGGGGACGCCGCGCGCACCCTCGGGCTCGCGCCCGGGGACCCCGTCCGCTTCCGGAGGAACCCGTGAACCCGACCGCCCACGACACGCGCAAGATCTGCATCCTCGGCGTGCCCATGGACCTGGGCGCCGGCCACCGCGGCGTGGACATGGGGCCGAGCGCCCTGCGGATCGC
>JAUIDW010000043.1 GCA_030428395.1 bacterium
GCAGGCGACCTGCAGGCGCAGGGGGTCTCCCCCCTCGCCCGCCGCCCAGGGGGCCAGCACGAAGGCCGGGAACCAGCCCTTCAGCAGGTCGAGCACGAAGACGGCCAGCCCCACGGGCCGCCCCAGGACGCGCCCGGCGTTGGTGGCGCCGATGTTCCCGCTGCCCGCCCGGCGCAGGTCCACGCCCCGCAGGCGCGCCGCCACCAGGCCGAAGGGCACGGCGCCGAGCAGGTAGGAGAGCCCCAGGGCCGCCCACGCGGGGCCGCTGGGCAGGCCCTCCAGCGAGGCGAGCGGGATCGGGGGGACCATGGCTTCGGCGGTGCCCGCGCAGCGTACCAGGCGGCCCCCCGGCCGGCGCGGCCGACCCGCCCAGGGCCCCCATCCGGACTGACTGGGTTCCGTGTGGACGGGCGGGGCCGCGCGGAACTGCCTGGGTTCCGTGTGGGTTCACCGGACTGACTGGGTTCCGTGTGGGCGCGCCGCCCCGGGCCCACAGGCGGTCCCGGCCGGCCCTCTCGCGGCCCTCGCACGGCTCCGGGGCGGGCCGCGGTGGGCGCCTCGCCCGGGCTCGTGGCGCCGAGGTCGGGAGCCGTCGGGGTCGCGCGGCGGCGGGGGAGCGCCCGCTAGACTGCCGCCGTGCCGCCCCCCGCCCCCGAGGCCCGGACCCGCCGCGCGCGCCCCGGGGGGGCGCCGACGCTGGGCGTGGACACCGGGGGGACCTTCACCGACCTGGTGCTGCTGGGCGGGGACGGGGCCGAGCCGCGGGTCGTGAAGCTGCCCTCGACGCCGGACGACCCGGCGCGGGCGGTGGTCGCTGGCGTGGACGCGCTGCTCGGGCCGGGGGACGCGCGCGGCGAGCGCGGGGGGATCGCGCGGGCGGACCTGCACCTCGTCCACGGGACCACCGTGGCGCTCAACGCGCTCCTGACCGGCCGCGGGCTGGCGCGGGCGGCGCTGGTGACCAACGCGGGGTTCCGCGACCTGATCGAGATCGGCCGGCAGGACCGGCCGGACCTGTACGCGCTGCACCCGGAGAAGCCGGCGCCGCTGGTCGAACGCGAGCTGCGCTTCGAGATCGACCAGCGCACGTGGCCCGACCCGGCCACGGGCGCGCCCGTGGAGGTGCGGCGGCCCTCCGCGGCGGCGCGGCGCGCGCTGCTGGCCGAGCTGCGCGCGGCGCGGCCCGACAGCGTGGCGGTGTGCCTGCTGCACGCCTACGCGGACCCGGAGATCGAGCTCGAGGTGGCGCGCGCCCTGGAGCCGCTCGGCGTGCCGGTGACGTGCTCGGCCACGCTGCTGCGCGAGTACCGCGAGTTCGAGCGCTTCTCGACCGCCGCCGCGAACGCGGCGCTGGTGCCGCTGATGCGCGACTACCTCGGCCGCCTCGAGCGCCGGGTCGGCGTCGGGCGCCTGTCGCTGCTGCAGTCCAGCGGCGGGACGCTGCCGGCCGCGGCCGCGGCGGAGGAGCCGGTGCGCGTGCTGTTCTCCGGACCCGCCGGCGGCGTGATCGGCGCGGCGCGCGCGGCCGCCGAGGCGGGGTTCGACCGCATGGTCGGCCTGGACATGGGCGGCACGAGCACGGACGTCGCCTTCGCCGCGGGAACGGTCCAGCCGGGCGCCGCCGCCGGCGGGCCGGTGGCCGTCGCCGGGCACCCGATCGGCGTGCCGGCGCTGGACATCCACACGATCGGCTGCGGCGGCGGCTCGCTCGTGCGCGTCGACTCCGGCGGCGTCCTGCACGTCGGGCCGGAGAGCGCCGGCGCGGACCCCGGGCCGGTGGGGTACGGACGCGGCGAGGAGCTGACGCTGACCGACGCCCACGTGCAGCTCGGCCACGTCGCCGAGGGGAACTTCCTCGGCGGCGCGCTGCCGCTGGACCGCGACCGCGTGGCGGCGAAGTTCGAGGAGCTCGCGCGGCGGCTCGGGACAACGCCGGCGCGCGCGGCGCGGGGCGTGCTCGAGGTCGCCCGCGCGGCCGTGCGGCGCGCGGTGGGCGTGATGACGATGCAGCGCGGGCAGGACCCCGCGGGGCTCGTCCTCGTCGGCTTCGGCGGCGCCGGCGGGCTGCACGCGGCCGCGGTGGCGGAGAGCCTGCGCATGCCCGCCGCGCTCGTGCCGCGCCTGCCCGGGCTGCTGTCGGCGGCCGGCATGGCGGCGGCGGACGCGGTCCGCGAGACGTCGCGCACGCTGCTGCGCCCGCTGCGCGACTGCCCGCCGGCCGAGCGGCGGCGCGCCGCGCGCGAGCTGGTCGCCGCCGCCCGCGACGAGCTGCGCGCCGAGGGTCACCCGGCGCGAGCCGTCGAGGTCGAGGTCGAGCTGGACCTGCGCTACGCCGGCCAGGCCTACGAGCTGCGGCTGCCCGACACCGGCGCCGCCGCGGAGGCGGACTTCCACCGCCGCCACGCCGCGCTCTACGGGCACGCGCTCGAGGGGCGCGAGGTCGAGCTCGTCGCGCTGCGCGCCCGCGCGGTCGTGCGCCGTCCCGCCCCGCAGGTGCGCCGCGCGCGGCGCCGCCCGCTGCCGGCCGACGCCGTCGCGGGCCACCGGCGGGCGGACTTCGGGCGCGCGCTCTCCTGCCCCGTCGTCCGCCGCGAGCGCCTCGCGCCGGGGCACGCCTTCGCGGGTCCGGCGCTGGTCGAGGAGTACTCCGGGACGACGCTGGTGCCCCCCGGGTGGAGCGCGCGCGTCACCGGCGGGGGCCACCTCCGGCTCGACCGGGGGTGAGCGACGGCGTCCCGGGGGAGGCACGGCGGGCCCCGGGGACACGAGGCGGGCCGGGGGGCGGGTGCCGCCGCGGATTCCTGCATCCGGGATGCGCATTCCTGCAACAGGGGGGAGGACGGATCCGCGATCGGGGGCTAGTCTCGGAAGCGCGCACGTCCGGCGTCGGTGGGGAAGCCAGGGATCGACATCGGACGCGGCGGCGGGTCGCCGTGCCCGCCCCTTGCGGCCCCCCCCACCGACGCATGTCCCGCCCTCCCCCCACCTCGCTGTGGATCGCGCTCGCGGTCCTGGTCCTGGGCTTCGCCCTGCACGCCGCCCTGGCCGCCTCCTACGGCTGGCCGGTGCCCAAGGTCCACGACGAGTTCGCCTACCTGCTGATGGGCGACACGTTCGCGTCGGGCCGGGTGACGAACCCGCCGCACCCGATGTGGACGCACCTGGAGACGTTCCACGTCCTGGGCGCGCCGACCTACCAGGGCAAGTACCCGCCCGGGCAGGGCGCCTTCCTCGCGCTCGGTCAGCTGCTGGGCGGCCACCCCGCCGTCGGCGTCCACCTGTCGACGGCCCTGGCGCTGGGCGCGCTCGCCTGGATGCTCGTGGCGCTGGTGCCGATGCGCTGGGCCGCGGTCGGGTGCGCGGCGTTCGCCCTGCACTATCCCGTGCTCCACTGGTGGGGCCAGTCGTACTGGGGTGGCTCGGTCGCGATGTTCGGGGGCGCGCTGCTGTTCGGCGGCATGGCGCGCCTGCGCTCGGGCCCGGTCGCGGGGCCGGCCTGGGCCATGGCGCTCGGGCTGTTCGTGCTGGCGAACTCGCGTCCGCAGGAGGGCGCGCTCGCCGGGCTGCTGGCCGTGGTGCCGCTGATCGCCATCCTGCGCGAGCGCCGCGCGCGCGAGCCGGAGGTCCCCGTGCTGCGCCGCGCCGCCGTCCCGCTGGCCTGCGGTTGCATCGCGGTCGCGGCCTGGACGCTCTACTACAACTGGCGCGTCACCGGCGACCCGCTGCTCATGCCCCACTTCGCGTGGCCGGCGGCGGACGCGGTGCGGCCCGAGATCCGCGACTACCAGGGCTCGTACGAGCGCGGCCTGGCGAGCAAGCTGTTCTTCCAGCTGCGCACCTTCGTCGGCCTCGTGCTCGCGCCGGCGCTGCCCTTTCTGGCGCTGCGGCTCCGCAGCGGCGCGGTGCGCGCGGCCCTGTGGGTCGTCGGCGGGTCCTTCGCCATCGGCGTGCTCGCCAGCCGCGCCTGGCCGCACTACTTCGCCCCCGTCGCCGCGCCGGTCGTGTACCTGCTCGTCGAGAGCCTGCGCGGGCTGACGAGCTGGAGCCCCCTGGCCGGGCGGCCGGTCGGTCGGGTCGCCGCCGTCGGGCTCCTCGTGGTCCACCTGGGGTGCGGGGTGCAGTACGCGATCGGCTACGCGCGCTCCGGCCGCGGCGACGAGTGGCGCCACCACCGCGCCGCCATCGTCGAGGACCTGGAGGCGACGCCGGGCGCGCACCTGGTGCTCGTGCGCTACCCGCCGGACTGGAGCTTCCACGAGGAGTGGGTCCACAACCTCGCCGACGTCGACGGGTCCAAGGTCGTCTGGGCCCTGGACCGCGGGCCCCGCGAGAACGTCCCGCTGCTCGAGTACTTCGCCGACCGCCACCTGTGGATCGTGGACACCGCCGAGGCGGTCCCCGTGGCGCGCCCCGGCGGGCCGGGCCGGGATCTGCGCGCGGAGGGCCCCGGGGCGGACGCCGGGCCGCCGTCGCGGGACGACTAGCGGCGCCGGCCGACCCGGGGGCCCGGGCCGTCTTGGACACCCCGGCGCGTCCCGGTCGGCCCGGGGGGCGCGACGCGCGGCGAGCTCTCCCGCTCGCGGGAATCGGAACGCCGTGGGACGCCCGCGAGGCGACGCCCTATCCTGCCAGGGTGCCCCCGGGGCCGATTCCAGAGCGGCGCACCCCCGGCCGGAGCGCCGCGGCCCCCGCCCCCCCTCCCCACCATGCCGGACCCCACGCCGACTCCCGAGGACAAGCTGCTCGAGCAGGAGCTCGAGCTGGCCTTCGCTCCGCTCCACAAGCGCCACCTGGGCGTGGCCGTGGCGCTGGTGACCGCCGTCCTGCTCTTCGCGGGCACGGCCGTGCACCTGCTGCGCTCGCCGGGCGAGCCCTACCCGCTGGTCCTGCTGGACCGCTACCTGCCCGGGTACGAGGTCTCCTGGAAGGGAGCCTTCGTCGGCGCGTTCTGGGGGCTGTGGGTCGGCTTCGTCCTGGGCTGGTTCTTCGCCTTCACGCGCAACATCGCCATCGCCGTGGCGCGCATCGTGTTCCGCGCTCGCGCGGAGCTCGCCGCCACGCGTGGGTTCCTCGACCACATATGAGCTCGCTCATGTCGCTGCAATCCGATCCGGCGCGGGCCGAGGCGCGCCCGGACAGCCAGACGCTCGACACCGTCCTCGTGCGGGTCAACGCCCGCGCCTGGGGCCTCGCGACCGGCCTTCTGCTCGGCCTCGGCCTGTTCGTGCTGACCAACGTGCTGGTCCTGCGCGGCGGCCAGGACGTGGGCATGCACCTGGGCCGCCTGTCGCAGGTGCTGCCCGGCTACGACGTCTCGTTCGTCGGCAGCCTGGTCGGGTTCGTCTACGCCTTCGTCATCGGGTACGCGCTCGGCCGCCTGCTCGGGCCGCGGCACCCCGTGGCGCGCCCGGTCGGACGGACGACGCTGACCGAGCACCCGCCCATCCGCGCGACGACCTGGGGCCTCGGGCTCGGCGTCCTGCCGGCGCTGGCGCTGTTCGCGCTGACCAACGTGCTCGTCCTGCGCGGCGGGGACGGCGAGGAGGTCGGCCCCCTGCTCGCGCAGCTGCAGATCTACTTCCCCGGCTTCACCGTCAGCTTCGTGGGCAGCCTGATCGGCGCGGCGTACCTATTCGTGCTCGGCTTCCTGGTCGGGCGCTCGATCGGCGCGCTCTACAACCGTCTGGTCGCGCCCCACACCCCCTGACGGGCGGGCGCCATCGGCACGCCGCAGGGACGCATCGCCCGGAGCTTCCTGGCGCTGGCCTCGGGCGACGGCCTGGCGCGCGTGGTGGCCTTCGGCGCGCAGGTCTACGTCGCCAACCGCCTCGGTCCGGCGATGCTCGGCGTCGTCGGGTTCGCCAACGCGGTCCTGCTGTACTTCCGCAACACGGCGCAGTGCGGCGTGGACCTGCTGGGCGTGCGCAAGGTCGCCGAGGAGCGCGAGCGCATGCCGGAGGCCGTGCCCGCGCTGCTGGGCTGCCGCACGCTGATCGCGTTCGGGCTGGCGGCGCTGCTCGCGGCGCTGTCGCTGGCCTTCCTGCCCTCGCCCGAGGCCGAGGTGCTGGCCCTGTACGCCCTGACGCTCCTGACGGTCGGACCGGACGCGCGCTGGGTCCACACGGGGTTCCAGGACACGCGGCCGGTCGCCGTGGCGCGCGTGCTGGGCGAGGTCACCTTCGTCGGCTCGGTGCTGCTGCTCGTGCACGCGCCCGAGCACATCGAGCGCGTGCCCCTGGCCCAGTTCGCCGGCGACGCGCTGACCACCGTGCTGCTGTTCGTGTGGCTGCGGCGCCTGGGCCTGCCGCGCGTGCTGCGGCTCGACTGGGCGGTGGCCGGGCCCGTGCTCCGGCGCGGGCTGCCGCTCGTCGGCAACGTGCTGCTGGGCCTGACGATCTACAACTCCGACCTGATCTTCCTGTGGGTCTTCCGGGACCAGACCACGGTCGGCTACTACTCGGGCGCGTACCAGCTCATCAGCTTCCTGATCAACATGGCGATGGCCTACAGCATCAGCCTGCTGCCGGCGCTGACGCAGGCCGCGCGCGAGGGCGACGTGCCGCGCGACGGGATGTACGCCGACGCCCACGCCCAGAGCTTCGCGGTCGGCCTGCCCGTCGCCATCGGCGGCGCCTTCACGGCCGGCGCGCTGATGACCTTCGTCTACGGGGACGAGTTCGGTCCGTCGGGGCCCGCGCTCGCGCTGCTCGTGTTCACGGTGCCCTTCATGCTCTCGAAGGAGGTCGACCTGATCGCGCTGCTCGTGCGCGGGCGCGAGGGCGCCGTGCTGCGCATGACCGCCTGGGCCGTGGGCGTGAACGTCGTCCTGAACCTCGCCCTGATCCCCACCTTCGGCATCCTCGGCGCGGCCGCGTCGACCCTGGCGACCGAGGCGGCCCGCGCGGCGATCGCGCGCGTGTTCGCCGCCGCGGAGGGCTACCCGCCCACGCGCCTGCCGCGCCTGGCGCGCAGCCTGGCGGCCGGCGGCGTGATGGCGGCCGCCTTCCTGCTGGTGGGCCCGACCTCGCTGTGGACCGGCCTGGCGCTCGGCGTCGTCACCTACCTCGGAGCGCTCGCCGCCGTGGGTGGCATCGGCCTGCGCGGCCGCGTGCCCGTGCTGCGCGTGTAGCCCCGCCGCGCGAGTAGAACGGACGTCGCCGCCGCGTAGGATGCCCCCCGTGCCCAAGCTGCTCGCCATCGCCCTCGGCGGCGCGCTCGGAGCCGTCCTGCGCTACGCGCTGGGCACGGCGATCCAGGCGCGCGCCTACACCGCGCTGCCGGTGGGCGTGCTGACGGTGAACGTGCTGGGCTGCTTCGCCATCGGGCTCCTGGCGGCCTGGGGCACCGCCTCGGTGCTCGAGCGCGAGGACGTGCGCGCCTTCCTGATCGTCGGCCTGCTCGGCGCCTTCACGACGTTCTCGACCTACGGCCTGGACACCGTCCGCCTGGCGCACGCCGACGAGCTCGCGCTCGCGGCCGGCAACGTCGCGCTGTCCAACGTGCTCGGGCTGGCCGGCGTGTGGCTCGGGGCGCGGCTGGGCGGGCTCTGACGCGCGCCTCAGGGCGCGGCCGGGCGGAACAGGTAGACGGTCATGGTGCGGTCGAGGTACTGCTTCTCGACCATCTCGCGGCCGTCCAGGATCGGCTGCCACTTGGGGTGCTCGAGCGTGAGCAGCCGGCGGATCACCAGCAGCGGGCGGTCGAAGCCGACCTCGCCCGGGCGCGGCACGTCGGCCGGCTCGACGAACTCGAGGTCCTGCCCGTAGGCCGAGTACGGCAGCCGGTTGGCGAAGATGTCGCCGGGCTGGGCCAGCAGCGCGGTGAAGAGCGGCCGGTCCGGCGCCTGCGCGGCGGCCAGCTCGCGGGCGGTGCGCACGGCGCCGCGCATGTCCTCGCGCGAGGCCCCGGCCGCGGTGGCCACCCCCGTGACCAGCGAGCCGGCCGCGATCGCGGCCACCAGGGCGGTCCGCGCGCGCCCGCGGGCGGCGAACGGCAGGGCCGCCACGCAGACGGGCACGGTCCAGGCGAGCAGCGTGTAGTACTGCAGCGGCGCGCGGTCCCAGAAGAACAGCGTCGCGGCGCTGAGCAGCACGTACGCCGAGACCGCGTAGAGCGCGCAGGCCCGCCGGGTCGGCGAGGCCGGCTCGATCCGCCCGGCGAGCCGGGCGCGGATCCAGGCGACCGCGCTCGCGAGCACACCGCCGAAGAGCAGCACGGCGCCGCCGCGGGCGACGCTGGCCCAGGGCTGGCCCAGCGAGCCCATGTACGGGACGAACAGTCGCAGTGGCAGGTCGCGGACCTCCTTCAGCAGCGCGGTCCGCACGCGGAATCCCCCGGTCGCCTCCTGTTGCTCGAGGCGCTCGCCCGCCATCGTCTGCGCGAACTCCAGGAACCAGGGCAGCGCGGGGAGCACGGCCAGCGTGCCCGACAGGATCAGCCAGCCCAGCCCGAGCATCCCCGGCCGGCGGATGAGGAGGCGCGTGAAGCCGATCGCGAGCACGCACACCGCCATGAGGCGGTGGGACACGAGCCCGAGCCCCACGCACGCCAGGAAGAGGACGAAGCGCAGCCAGCTCGGTCCGGACACCGTGAAGGCCGACCAGGCCGCGCCCGCCGAGAACAGCGCGAGGAACGCGTACGGCCGCAGCTCGGCGCCGTAGTGCACCTGGTAGGGCAGCGTGGCGTACAGCCACAGCGCCAGGGCGACCGACGCCGGCCCCGCGCGCGCGGAGCGGGCGAGCCCCACGACGGGCAGGGCGGTGACGACGCTCGTCACGATCGGGAGCCAGCGCAGCCAGGCCCCGTCGGACCAGTCGCCGAGCAGGTGCACGACGAGGAAGAAGAGCGGGACGTGGAAGTCCCGCTGCACCGACTCGAGCACGGCGCCCAGGGACGCCTGGCTGGCGTGGTGGAGGGTGTGCAGCTCGTCCAGCCACAGGCTCGTGACGGACGCCTCGAGGATGCGCAGCCCCAGCCCGACGAGCAGCGCGACGGCGCCCCAGCGCAGCAGATCGACCGGTGCCTCGCCCTGAACGGCGTCGAGGGGGCGGCGTCCCGCGCCAGCCCCCTGCCCCTCGGAATCCTCGTCGGCCCCCATGCGAATGCTCGAACCCGCCCGGGTCGAGCGCCTCCCTGAATCGCGGCGCCGACAGGGCTCCCGCGGCGGCCGCGGGCGTCCGGGGTTCGTGGGGCTATCCTACTCGACCTCCTGCGCGCCATCGCACACCCCGCCCCCATGAACGCCTCCCCCCCGCCCGGGCCCGCCCTCCCCGAGACCCCGTCGGTCACCGTGGCCGTGGTCGGCATCTGCAGCGCCGCCCACCTGCGCCGCTGCCTGGAGGCCCTGGCCGCTCAGGAGGGCGCGCCGGAGTTCGACGTGGTCGTCGCCTACGACCCCCACGTGCCGGACGTGCCCGCGCTCCAGGCGGACTTCCCCGACGTGCGGCTGGTGGCCAACGAGGGCCAGCGGAACCCGCTCGAGCTGGCCTCCCTGGCCATCGGGACGGCCGAGGGGGACGTGATCCTCTTGACCGAGGACCACTGCATCCCGCGCGCCGACTGGGTGCGCACGATGGTCGCCGCCCAGCGCCCGGGCCGCGCCGTGGTCGGCGGCCGCGTCGAGGTCCGCCCGGGCGCCTCGGCGACCGACTGGGCCTTCTACTTCGTCGACTTCTTCCGCTACGCCGCGCCGGTGCAGGAGGGCCCGTCGCCGACCCTGACGGTGTGCAACGTGTCGTACAAGAAGGCCGAGCTCGAGCAGGTCCGCGACGTCTGGGAGACGTACTTCCACGAGACGGCCATCAACGACACGCTGCGCCAGCGCTTCGGCGACCTGTGGCTGGTCCCCGACAGCGAGGTCAGCATGCGCCGCAACGTCACGTTCGCCGACGCGATCTACGAGCGCTACGCCTTCGGCCGGCTGTTCGGCTGCACGCGCATCGGCTTCTGCTCGCCCGGGCGGCGGCTGTACTACGCCGTGTTCGCGCCGCTGCTGCCCGTGATCCTGATGGGCCGCATGGCGAGCAAGGCCCTGCGCTCGCCGCGCCTCGCGCGCTCGTTCCTGCGCGCGCTGTTCCCGCTGACCACGATGGTGCTGTGGTGGTCCTGGGGCGAGTGGCTGGGCTACGTGACGGGCAAGCACCCGGGCTCGCTCGTCGTCGCGCCCGAGCTGCGCGCCGCCCGCCGCGCCGGCGCCTGACCGCGCGCGGGCCGCGCTAGTCGACGCGCACGCGCAGCACCTCGAGCCGGCCCGTGCCCTCGTCGGCGACCAGGACGTGGGGCGTGCCCGTCGTGCGGTCGCGCAGCCAGGCCAGCCCCTCGGGGGCCGGGCCGCGGTCGCCCTCGCGCGGCAGCGCCAGGACGTGGACGACGCGGGGCGCAGCCGGGTCCGCCAGCGACACGAGCGCGACGGCGCCGGCGCGCTCGAGGCCCACGGCGGCGTACGGGACGCCGTCCAGCTCGAAGGCGACGACCATCTCCGGTTCCGACCCGCGGCTGTCGCTGCGGTCGTCGGGGTAGACCCCGGCGGCGTGCGCCGCGGCGTCGAGCTGCGCGCCGGTGTCGCCGAGCAGCGCGCCGGTCTCCGCGTCGAACACCGACACGGTGCGGCCGCCGCCCGCGGGGAACCCCGGCGGGGTGCGCGAGGCCTTGGGCGTCGTGTCGCCCTCGTCGGCGGTGACCCACAGGCGCCCGTCGGGCGTGACGGCGAGGCCGTCGGGCTCGCGCAGGGCCAGCAGGGGCTCGTCCAGGGCGACGCGGCCGTCGTCGGTCCGGTCCGCCGCGTGGCTGGTCAGGCCCAGGCCGACGACGCGCTCGACCGCGCCCGTCGCCACCGCGATCACGGCGATCGCGTTGTTCTCCTGCAGCGTCACGTAGACGCGCTCGCCGTCGGGCGAGAAGGCCGGCACCTCGGGCTCGAGCAGCGCCGGCGCGCCGCTCGCGAGCGGCACGTCCAGCACCTCGCCCGCGGCCTCGTTGGCCAGGACCGGCGCGCCGTCGAGGCGCGCGACCTCGACCTCTGCGTCGACGATCCTGCCGTCGCCGTCGAAGTCGAAGCGCGCCTCGACGCGGCCGTCCCCGTTCCAGTCGACCTCGCGCTCGAGCGCGCGGCCGTCCGCGCGCTGCACCGCGCCCTCCACGCCGGTCGCGTCGGGCAGCACGACGGTCCGCGACGGGGACTGCCCGGGGTCGTCGGCCAGCGCGACGATCGTCACGCTGCCGGGCGGCGAGGACAGGTGGCCCGCGGCGTCGCGCACGAAGGGCTCGCCCTCGTTCGCGGACACGGCGTGACGCCCGCGCGCGTCGATCGCGACCGCGTCCGGCCCGCAGCCGGTCGGCGCGACGCCCAGCAGGCGCCCGTCGACCGCCGAGCGCATCTCGAGCCGGCCGGGCGCCCAGGCGTGCGCGCCCTGGACCGCGGCCACGTAGTAGTCCGCGCGGGGGTGGAAGGCCGCGGACGTGAGCTGCTCGCCCGGCGCGAGGCCCAGGTCGTGCCGCGCCAGCCGCCGCGGACGCTCCGGCGTGCTCAGGTCGAGCAGGTCGACCGCCCCCGCGTCGGACAGCACCAGCACGGCGCGCTGGGTCCGGGCCTGGACGGACACGATCTCCGCCCCCGCGCCGAGGCCGGTGTCGTAGCGCCCCGCGAGCTCGAGCGTCGGCCGGCCGCCCCCCGCCCGCGCCGCCGGAGCCCCTGGAATCGGCCCCCCTGGCCCGGTCGGGGCCTCGGCCGCGCGCCCCGGGAGCGCCTCCTGCGCCACGGCGGGGGCCCCCGCCGGCCCCGCCGGCGACGGCCAGGCGGCCGGCGTGTGCAGAACCGCGAGGAGCAGGTAGGTTTGCATGGAGGACCTCGAGGACAGGGGATCGGGCGGGGGAGGCGCTCGGCGGGGCGGAGGGAGAGCCTAGGGCTCCCGCGCTCGCCTGTGGAGAGGTCTCGCGAGCTGCTCGCATGACCCGTGTCGATCCCGCGTCGCCGCCGCGACCGCGCCCGTGGACGGGGGCCGCCCTCGGCCTCTCCGCCCTGGCCATCGCCCTGTCGGTCCTGGGGTGGGCGTCCGCCTACCACGTCCAGGACGACGCCTACATGTTCGTGCGGTACGCGGAGCGCTTCCTCGCGGACGGCGTCTGGAGCTGGAACCCGGGGCAGGAGCCGACCTACGGGGCGACCTCGCTGGGCTACCTGGCCTTCGTGACGGCGTTCCGCGGCCTGGTCCCCGACCAGAGCCCGGTGGCCATCGCGGCCTGCAGCGCCATCTGGGGGGTCGTCTTCCTGGCGCTCGCGGCGCGCATCCTGAGCGGCTCGGGCGGCCGGGTCGGGGGCCGCGCGGCCCTGGTGCTGGGCTTCCTCCTGCTGGCGCTCGCCGGCCGCAACCTGGCGCCGCACTTCGTCAACGGCATGGACACCACCCTGTCGATGTCCGCGACGGCGGTCCTCGTGCTGCTGTGGCGGCGCTGGGAGCGCCAGCCGACGCGCGGCGCCACGGCGGCGCTCGTCGCGGGCGGCGCGGCGGCCTGCGTCGTGCGCCCCGACCTCGCGGTGTTCGCGCTGGGCGTGCCGCTGGTCGTGCTCGTCCTGACGCGGGGTCCGGCGCGCCGGCTGGCCCTGGTCGTCGTCGCGGGCGTGGCCGCGGCGATCGCGGCGACGGCGGCCTGCGCCTGGGCGGTGTTCGACTCCCCCGTCCCGCTGTCCTTCTACGCCAAGGGCCTGGGGCGCGTGTACAGCGAGACGTTCGTGGCGCGCTACGCCCACATGCCGTCGTACCAGCTGCGCCTGTTCGGCCTGGCGTACTCGCCGCTGCTCGCCGCCCTCGCGGTGGACTTCCTGCGCGCCCCGCGGCGGTGGTGGCGCGAGGCGCAGCCCGCGACGCTCGGCCTGCTCGCCGCGGGGCTGGTCTTCGTCGCCTACTACCGCCTGTTCGTGGTGCAGGTGGTCCCGTTCCACCAGCGTTTCTACTACCCCGTGCTACCGGTCGTGCTGGCGCTGGGCGGACGCAGCGTGGCGCGGATCGCGGAGGACGTCGCGGCCTCGACCCGCGCGCGCGCCCTGCCGCGCCTGCTGGCGCCCCTCGCCGCGCTGATCGGCCTGCTCCCGGTCGGGTTCGCCGCCGAGCGCATCCGCAGCGAGCTCCACGAGGGCATCGTGTTCGAGTTCGACATCCTCGAGCGCTACCGCCGCCGCGGCTCGCGCATGTGGGTCGGCCTGGACGAGATGCGCGCGCTGCCGACGCCCTGGAGCCTGGCGACGACGGAGGTCGGCCACCCGGCCGTGATGCTGCCCGACGTCGCGATCGTCGACCTGGCCGGCCTGAACGAGACGCGCATCGCGCGGCAGGGCTTCGACGCGGAGTGGCTGCTGCAGGAGCGCGCTCCCGACCTGATCTACATGCCCCACCCCCACTACGACCAGCTGGAGGCGGCGCTGCTCTCCTCCGACACCTTCGCCCGCGACTACGAGCACTTCCCGCGCGAGCAGCTCGGCTCGATCATGGGCGTCGCCCTGCGGCGCGCCGGGGCGCACTACGACGTCCTGCGCCGCATCGTCCTGGCCGAGCCCCCCGACCAGGCCCTGCCCCTCGAGTAGCCCGGGGGTCAGCGCGCCGTCGCGCGCCGCGCCAGGTCCGTCACCACGCCGCCGAGCCCGCGCGCCCGCAGCGTGGCCTCCACGCGCTCCCCGCGCCGCGCGGCGGCCACGGTCAGCTCGAGCTCCCCGCGGTCGGCCCGCGCCGTCCACGCCGCGACCTGCTCGCGCAGCGCCGCGAGCGTGCGCTCGGCCGAGTCCGCGTCCGCGCAGGTGACGACAACCTCGCCCGCCAGCTCGTCGTCCGTCGAGAGGTCCAGGCCCAGGGCGACGTCCACGAGGTCCGCGGGGAGCCAGTCGAACTCACCGGGCTCGACCCAGCCGGCGCGACCGAGGAACGCGACGACCGCGTCCACCGCCGCGCGGTCGCGCAGCAGGCCGAGCACGTCGGCCCGCGCGGCGAGGCCGGCGAGGCGCGCGCCGCCGAGCGCCTCCGACGCGTCGGGCGCGTCCTCCGCCCGCCGCGCGTCCAGGCGGTCGAGGCAGCGCCCCAGCGCGGACGGGCCCGCGGCGACGATCAGCGTGCCGCCGTCGAAGCCGAAGTACGGTCCGCCGTCCTGCCCGCGCCGGACGGCGTGGTCGCCGTGGGGCTCGACCTCCTCGGTCGCGCCCCGCACCAGCGTCCGCACCAGGCGGGCGAGGCGCGGCAGGTTCACGGCGCAGGCGACCTCGAGGTCCGCCGCCGTTCCAGCGGGGCCCGCCGGGGTCGGGACGCGCTCCAGCACAAGCGCCACGTCGGTCGGCAGCCACTCGCCGGAGCCCTCGAGGTCGGCGGCGCCGCGCTCGCGCTCGAGGTCCTCGAGCCACGGGACGGCCCCGGCCGAGCCCGCCGCCTCGCGCTGGAGGCGGTCGACCTCCTCGATCAGGCGCAGCGCGAACGCCGCGAACCCGGGGTCGCTGCCCAGCGAGTCGGTGTGGAACACGCCGGCGCTGTCCGCGCCCGCGATCCATGCGGCCGGCACCTGCTCGCCCGAGCCGAACAGCCAGCGGACGCCCGCGCCCAGCGCGCCGACCACGCCCCCGGCGACCAGCACGAGCACACAGCCGCAGCCGGCCACGACCTTGAGCCACGGCGGCACGCCCGCACCGGACTCCTGCACGCCGGCCATCTCGAAGCGCTGACCGGTCTCGTCGAGGGGCCGCGGGTCCACGGCGGGATTCTAGCGGGCCGCTGCTACCACCATTCAATCGAGGACGGGGCCCTGGCCGGGCTCGGTCCTCTTCTCGTTGGCCCGAGTACGCGAGTCGGGTCGCCGGTGTGTAGCGGACTCCAATGCGGACCTCTGGAGAGTACCCGCGGAAGTGAACCGAGGTGACGGCGGCGAATGCACCCGTGCTCGGGGCCGCCGGCATCCCGCACGTTCCCCCCTGGCCCCCGATCCGGGCGCGCCCGGCACCGCCGACGTCCGGGGCCGAGGAGCGCTACCCGGCGCCCGTGAGCGTCCGGCGGCCCGGACTCCGGTAGACCTGGACCGGTGGCCTCCCCGAGCCTCGACGATCGTCTGCACGCAGCTCCTGAATCGCCGTCCCTCCGGCGCGCGGAGCCCACTGGACCGGCGCGCGGGATTCTGAGCGAGGAGGGCAGTCGGCAGGTTGCCCCCACAGGACCCCCGGCGCTATACAGACCTGTATATGAAGTGAGCGACCGCACATGAGCAGGCTCGACAACCGCACCTGATCCCCTGGATCGTGCCGAGCTGCGTGTCCCTGAAGCGCCACACGGACCCGGCCAACGCGCCACCGTCTCGCTATGCAGGCCTGTCGAACTCGAGTTGGAGCGATTGAGGGGCACCGATGACGGAGGGATCGCCATTCACGATGGAAGCAGCGCGCCGGTGGGGCACATTCGGAGCTGAGACACCCAGGCGGCTCCTGGCCAACACGTGGTGTACGAGATGCGGGACGACAACGACCGTGGTGCAGATCTCGGGCAGAGTCGAGGGCGGGCTGGTTGTCATCGCCGGAGCCTGTGCTCGGTGCGGAGGGGAAGGCGCCAGGGCGGTCGAGGGGGCATGATAACGCGATCCAACCCTCCGATGCGGACGGACGGCCGCTCCGCGGCCGCGTCTGATTGGGCAAGAGGTTGGATGACCACAACCGGAAAGTGCTGATGGAACATCGTTTCTTCTTGGTGTGCTTCACGGGGCTACTGCTGGTGATCGGTGGCTGCGGCGACGGGAAGAGCGGTGGAGCCGCGACGGCCGTCGACGAATTCGACCCGACCAACCGCAACCGCGCGGCGTTCTGGTGGGCGGGCCTGGTCAGCGAACTGACGGAGGCCAAGGCAAGCGGCAACGAGGTTCGTGTCGATGAGGTGATCCAGAAGATCGACGCGGCGAGGGCGCCACTGGTCGGACAACGCATCCGGTTTCTCTTCAACGTCTGGCAGACGAACCCGGACCTGCCCGAGACGGTGTGGGATTACAAGCCGATCAGCTCGGAGGGTGTGTGGGTGGGGATTCTCCACCGGGCGGACAATGCGCGCATCCACGTCGGCGTCAAGTATCACGACACGCGCATGCGTGGCTACATCTATCCCTTTCAGCTCAAGCCCGGCGAACACATCGATCCGACGATCCTGGGTAGCTTGAGCACCAAGAGCACGTTCGAGATATCCGCCACGATCAGCCAGACCGGGGTGGCTCGCCTGGATACCTGGCACCAGGGGATGAAGCGTTTCAGCACACCGCCGACGCTCTTGTTGTTCATCAACGACATCAAGGTGGAAACAGTCAATCCCTGAGCACGCAGGATCCAGCGTTCGCCGCGCTGGACGTGGGCAGGGCATGGTTTCGCGCCAACAGTCACCTGACGAGATGCCGCTGCGGACGTCGCAAGCTCCGCCGCGGGGCATGGCGTCAGGTCGGCTACGGATGATCCATGAACGACGATCAACACCATGGCCGACCAGGACCCACTCACCACCTCGCTCGACCTCGTGCGCCGCGCGCAAGGGGGCGAACGCCGGGCGCTGAACCGTCCAGTCTGAACGTGCTAGCGGCGGGACGCAGGGCCCGGCTCGAGAGGACCGCGGTGACGGGACCACCTCGGCTGCCCCGTGCTGGAGCCCGTCGAGTCGTCCGCCGAGCCCAGGGAGCTGGCCAGCGCTCGCGAAGCCCTGCCAGGCCGCGACCGGTTTCTTCGGGAGGTGTCCGGGAGGCCCCTACTCGCCGGGCTCCTGCTCCGGCTCGACGTACTGGTTCGTCGCGGGACCCGTACCGGGGTCGAGCGGGATCGACGCGCCTCGCTCCCGCAGGCGGACGATGCCGGGGTGATCGGGCGCGTAGCGCTCGGCGCGGAAGAGGGCGCGTGGGTTCCTCTCGGGGTCCGGCTCCTCCGGGAGCTCGTCCACCTCGGGATCGAGGCCGTAGGGGTTCTTCCAGTCCCACACGACCGCGCCGTCCGGCGTGACCTCGAACACCCAGCCCTGGGAGCCCGAACAGACGAGCGTGTTGCCGTTGGGGAGGCGCTGCACGCCCGAGATGAAGCTGGAGAAGAACTCGGTCGGCTCGGTGGCCGTGTAGACCCAGTCCGGCTCCGCCGGGCCGAAGGGACGTCCCTCCGAGCGCACGTAGTTCCCCTCGGCGTCGCGCGGCGCCCACCACTCCTTGACGGCGGACCAGGCGCGCTCCTTCTCGGTGCCGTTGTCGAAGACGATCAGGTTGCCGGCGCCGAGATGCCCGGCCGGGATCCACTGCACGTTGTGCTGTCCGAGGAGCTGCCGGTCCTCCCAGGTGCCCAGGCCGTAGGCGAAGGGGTTCCCCCAGCGATAGAGGAGGTCGCCGCCCCTCCCGTAGCGCCCCCCGCTCGAGCCGGCCGCCTCCGCGGTCGTGGTCGAGTGGTCGAGGATCCAGATCTCGTCGAAGCGACGAACGCTGATCGCGATCTGGTCGAGCTCGGCGTTGTAGTCGACTGCGTTCGTGTGCATCCAGTCGGCGTCCTCGATGCGCGCCTTCAGCGCCGCCTCCTCCGGGTCTTCCTCCTCGACCTCGTCATCCCCCCCACCGTCGTCCACGTAGCCGAGCGCGGCCATGCGCGCGAGCTCGTCCTCCTCCTCCTCTTCGCTCGGCGGGTCGACGTTGCGGTCACCGTTGATGTCGATGAGCTCGGGGTGTGCACGCGGATCCCTGTCGCCGAGCAGGTGGTCCCAGGCGTGCCAGGACCAGACCACGTCGCCGCCGACCGGGCGCGTCGGGCGAATCTCGTAGACGGCGTCGGGCCAGAACTCCTCTCCTGCGAGCAGCTCCGGGTCGCGTCCGGCCGCGAGCGCCTCCTCCCGCGTGTGTCGGTCCCACGCGAGCACGAGGACGTTGCCGTCCGGGAGCTCCTCGAAGTCGTGGTGGCTGAGCCCCTCCTCGGAGTCCCACGTGAACTCCCACAGGCGCGAACCGTCCGCGTCGAGCTCCTCGATGCCTCCGAGCTGTCCGCCCGCACGGAAGATCGGGTGGTCCTCGACGGTGCGTCCGCGCAGGAGCGTCCCCCGCTCCGTCAGGACCGCCGAGCCGCCCGGCGTCGTCGAATGGACCCAGCTGTGGACGGCCGTCCCCGACATGTCGACGAGGTAGGTCCGCTTCGAGCGCAGCGGTCGGACGAGCGTGTAGCCGGGAAACGCGTCCTCGCTCTCCCAGCCCTCGCGCGAGGGCGCGGCGACCAGCTCCGGTTCGCTCGAACCGGAACAGGCGGGCAGGGAGAGCAGAACGGCGAGCGAGACGGCCCCCAGTCGGTTCATGCCGGTGGACTCTACCGGACTCCCGTCCTGCTCACACTCCCGGGCCGGACCACACCCCTCCGGGAACCGAGCCGAGGACCGACCGACGGGGCCAGTCCTCTCTCGAGAGTGGTAGCGGGGGGGACGCTTGGCTCGGCAGGAGAGGAGCGCGCGAACGGGCTCGCGCAGCAGAGCGCTCGAGGCCTGGCCTCTTCCGGTGTTCAGGGGTCGGACCTACGTGCCTTCCACTCGTCCGTCAGGAGGCCTTCGAATCCCCAGTTCGACTCCTCGACCTCCTGGATGACGACATGGATGTGCTCCGGCCGCTTTCCGAGCTCGCGCACGAGAGAGTCGGTCACGTCCCTGACGAGGTTCGCCTTCTGTTGTTTCGTGGCTCCACTCAGGATCTGGATGTTCACGTACGGCATGTGCGGCTTCTTCCCGGCCCGGTTTCGAGCGCGTTGGAGGTGCTCACCGTCCTCGGACAATCGATTGGAGAGGCATGCGATGCGTCATGGACTCGAGGTCGGTGAGCTGGAGCGACTCGGCATGCTAGGCCTCGCGACCGAATCGTAGCCAGCCCGAAAGGAAGAGGACCGCGGCCCATCGGGCAGGCTGCGGCCCTCTCTTGAGAGTGGTAGCGGGGGCCTACTTGGAGCGCCTGGAGAGCAGGCCGTTACTCGTTCGAAACAATGGCGGTCCGGGTTCTGTCTTCAACGCATCAAGTGGTTGAGGAGTAGTGGCTCGCCGGCGGAGCACTGCCCCTTGATGGACACCTATTCCTCGTCCCCCTCAGATTCGGCCTCGCCCTTCTCAGCAGCCGTGAACTGGAGGCCTAGTACGATCAAGTTCTTCCCACCGCATGCGCGGCACGTCCAGTTCGACCCTGGCTTGATCTCGTCGCTCCAGACGAACAAGTGCGTAGCGCACGACTCATCTCCGCAGCGAAGTTCCTCCTGCTTGGCTCGCCACTCGACCAGGTTGCCCTCCAATTGGACGATCGTGTAGCCAGCATCGCACTTCGGGCAAGCGGCATCGACTTCGACCTCGCCCGGTGGCAACCGGCGCACAATCTGCTCACCGCATCGCCCACATGGCATGGTGGCAGAGCTTCGAAGGTTGACGTTGAACACTGGGGACGACAGGGCATCGCCGATTATGTCTGCGATTTGGCGGCATCGCTCTCTGATTCGGTCGGGGTGCGTCGTGCTTCCAGCCTCCGCCTGCATGACCGTAGGCGCGTGCAAGTAGGAGCCGAGCTTGTCGTAGTACTTCTTGATCTCCTTGTTCGAGACCACACGGTCGGTGCCCATCGACCTGAAGGGTTCCGCAGGTACACCTGGGCTCGACTGGCGGGCAATGGCGAGCGAGGACGTCTTGTCGGCAGTGGGGTCAAGCTCGAGGAGAACCTCCATGATCTTCCGAGGTTGCCAGAGCTTGAGCTTGTCGGCCGGGAGCTCGGATCGGTAACTGAGCACCCGCTCGTATGCGAGGCTCTCCATCGCAATCCGGAGCTCTAGCGCCGCGTACTTCAGGCGTTCGTCGTCATTCGAAGCCAGCTCCGCTTCGGCCCTTTTGTGGGCCTGGCGTGCATAGTGTCGGTAGTTGATCTTGACCATCGGGGCCATCGAGGGATGGTCCGCTCGCTTCTGTTAGCCAACTCGCCAGTCATCCCCCGGCATGATACGGAGCATGAACTCGTCGAAGAGTGGAACGGTGAACGCCGTGTCTCCGTGACCTGGGCTCCACACCATCCCCTTTTCGATCAGCTTGCTTCGCACTGGGCCGAGCGAGGTGACCTTCCTATCCAACTCGTCGGCGATGTCGCCGGACCGATGCGGTCCCGGTCCAAGCCCGGCCATCGCGCGAAGGTAGCGCCTCTCCAACGGGGTGAGGCGATCGAAGCGTACCCGGAAGAAGCTCTCGTCAAGCGAGGCAACCGCGGCCATGGAGGCGGTCTCGACATCGTGAAAGGTGATCGGAGAACTCTGCGCGACGTCCCAAACATGCTTGCCCCACTCCTGCAGGAAGTAGGGATAGCCATGCGTTTCTTCTACGATGCGGCTCAGCGCCTCCGGCTCAAACTCGGCTCCTTCGGATCGCGCCGGCTTCGCGAGCGCGTCGCGAGCATCCTCGGGAGAAAGTGAGCCGACTTCAGGAAAGTCGAACAGGCGCTCTGCGTACGACTTGGCTTTGCCAGTCCGCCCGCGGAGCTGTGGAAGCCCAGCGCCAACAAGTACCACTGGAAGTTGTCGTTGCCCGACGCGGTGAAGTGATGTGATCAGCGCCGCAAGCTCGTCTTCGGGAACGTACTGCAGCTCATCGACGAACAGTACCAGGGCGGTGCCAGCGGCCTTGGCTGCCTCACCAGCAGCCTCGAGGAGGGACTGCAAGTCGTGTTCGAGATCTCCAGCATCAGCCAGTCCAGGCTCCGGTTTGAAGTCGAGGCCGACTTGGATGTCCTCGTAGGTAGCTTTCAGTGCGCCCACGAATCCGGCCAGCCCTCTGAGGGCTCGCCGGGCAAGGTCGCGAGCCCTCTCGACGGTCGAGAGCCGGATCAGGGCCTTGCGGAGCTCGGGAGCGAGGATGCCCGGCAGCGACCTCCCCTCCGGTGCTTCAATTCGCATCGTGTGCAAACCGGCCCCCTCCGCATCCCGGGCGAACTGGTCGAGCAACACCGTCTTGCCCACGCCACGAAGCCCCACCATCAAGACGCTCTTGCTGGGCTTGCCATTGCGGATGCGTTCCAGAGCGATGCGTACCCGCTCACGCAACTCGTCCCGTCCGGCGAGTTCGGGGGGTGGGGTACCGGCACCGGGGCTGTAGGGGTTGCTGATGGGATCCACAGAGGAAATATATGCAAGTTCGTCGATTTATGCCACGGAGATAACTTGCCGAATCTCCGTATACACGCGGCAGAAGGGGCCACCTGAACGCGCCTAAATTACGATCATACAAAGCCTTATGCCACCCATAAGCCCCCGGGGAACCGCGAGATTCCCCTCGCCGGGCGGCCCGATCTGAGCCTCCATGGGGTGTCCCACCCACCCGGTATGCCGAGACGACGCCCCCAGGCGCCCAACGGCCGGTCCGGGCCCGAGGTGGCCGTTGGCTACCTCCGCCGCTCGACCGACCGCCAGGAGCATTCCATCCCCGACCAGAGGAAGGCCATCGAGCGCGACGCCGCCGAGCACGACCTCGAGCTCGACCGCTACTTCGCCGACGACGCCATCAGCGGGACGAGCGCCGTCCGGCGTCCCGCCATCCAGGAGATGGTCGGCCAGGCCCAGCAGGAGCGCCGACCGTTCTCGTACGTCATCGTCTACACAGTGGCAGGCGCGCGAGGAGTCCGAGGATCTCGGCAAGGTGACGGATCGCGGAATGCTCTGCCGCGTCGAGAGCGGCTACAGGGATGGGGCCCGCCCCCATTCGACGACGACCTACGCCACGAGGACGCCGGGGCGTCTCACTCCCCCTTCAATTCCAGGCCGAGCACGGGGTGCACCGAGGTCAGTTCCACGGCGGACTGCGCCCCGTGGCTACGAACGTCGGCCGCGCCCGACTCGGGGGCCGCTGCCGAGAAGCGTCGGCCGGGCGCGCGGGCCAGCGAAAGAGGACCGCGCCCCGGTGGGCCTGCGGTCCTCTCTCGAGAGTGGTAGCGGGGGCGCGCTGGCACCGTTCGGGAGCGGAGCGAACCGGTCCTGGCAGCCGGAGCCGTCGACGCGCGCGAGGGCTCCGTCGCGGAGGCCGTGGGATGCACGCCGTCCGGAGATTCCGCCCTCCCTCGATTCGAGCGCTCCCGCCATGCTCCAGCTCCTCGCCCCCACCGCGATCGCCCTGCTCGCCGTCGCGACGGCGCTCGAGTCGGTCGGTCGGCGCGACGAGGCCCTCGAGCTCTGCAAGCGCGTCGAGGCCGGCGCGCGCACGGCGGGAGGGGCCGTCGCGCCTGGGGACCTCGCGCCACTCCGCGCACGACTCCACTCCCAGCAGGAGACCCTCTCGTGGCTGGTGGAGCTCGACGGTCGCGAGCAGCAGGCCGCCGCGGCCCTGGGTGCGCTCGTCGTGCGCCGCACGCCCGCGCGCGGCGAGGGTTTCCAGGACCGGCTCTCGAGCTCGTCGTCGAGCGCGTCCGCCAGCTGGAGTCGCCCGGCGACCGCGCGCGCCGGGCGTCAGCGCCAGGCGGCGCAGCGCTCGCACTCGCACTCGGGGTCGAACCAGGACTCCTCCGGATTCCAGGAGGGGTCGGTCGCGTACCCGAGCGCGGCCAGGCGCGCGGCGTTGGCGAGGGGCGGCGCCGCGTGGCTCGCGAGGTTCTCGTCGGACGCCTCGCCCAGCCAGGCCACCAGGGCCGCGCGCATCCGGCGCGCGCGCGCGGGCTCCTCCGCGGCCCGGTCGACGCGGTGCTCGGCGTCGCCGTCCAGCCGGTAGAGCTCGACGGCGTGGCGCTCCGCGCGGCCCTCGAAGGGGCCGGCGTGCTCGCGCAGGTAGAGCACCAGGAACCAGCCCCCCGAGGCGACCGCGGCCGCCTTGCCGTCGGCGGAGAGCGCGAACACCGGACCGCCGCGGGGCGGCTCGTCCGCGACCAGCGCGCGGCCCGGGAAGGGGACGTCCGCGGCGCCGCCCAGGTCGAGCAGGGTGCGCCCGAGGTCGAGGTGCGTGACGACCTCGTCGCGCCGCTCGCCCGCGGGGACGCCCGGGCCGGCGAGGATCAGCGGCACCCGCAGCGTGTCGGGCACGAGGATGCCGTGGTTGAAGAGCGAGTCCTCCCCCTGCAGCACCTCGCCGTGGTCGGCGGTGAACGCCACGACGGCGTCGGCCAGGCGGGGCTCCGCGAGCAGGTCGCCGAGGACGTGGTCGAGGTAGTCGATCTCCGCGCGGTACTGCGCGCGGCCGAACTCGAGGTCGCGCAGCCCGCGGTACTCCGGCGGCAGGCAGCGCTCGCAGAGCGCCGGGTCCGGGAGCGACGGGTCGAAGGGGTCGCCGCCCTTCCCGTAGTAGCGCCGGTCCCAGTCGCCGGGCGGCTCGTAGGGCGTGTGCGCGTCGAAGAAGTGCAGCCACACGAACAGCGGGACCCCCTCCGCCGTCGGCAGCCACGAGCGCAGCACGCCGGCGGTCTGCTCGGCGTCCCACACGCCGTTCGGCGGGAACAGCATGCGGTCGAAGCCCTGGTCCAGGCCGGACTCCTCGCCCAGGTGGAACACGCTGACCGCGGCGAACGTGCGGAACCCGGCCTCGCGGAAGGCCTCGGCCAGCGTCCGCGCGGCGTCGACCAGGCTGCCGGTGTTCGTGACGTGGCCCGTGTCGCGCGGGTGCACGCCGGTCAGGATCGTGGCGTGCGAGGGCAGCGTGATGTTCGTGGTCGACCAGCAGTCCGCGAACAGCGTCCCGCGGTCCGCCAGCGCGTCCAGGTTCGGCGTGGCGACTCCCAGGCCGCCCGCGACCCGGCCGAGGCCGTCGGCGCGGTGGGTGTCGGAGGTCACGAGCAGCACGGTCGGCGGCGCCGCGGCCGGGCGCACGGCGCGCGTCTCGGCCAGCGCGCACACGGCCTCCTCCCCGCCCGCGGCGCGCAGCTCCAGGTGCACGGTGCGCTCGCCGCCGCCCTCGAGCGGGAGCTCCTGCTCGACCCAGCAGTCCGCCTCGGCCTCCCGGTCGAGCGGGATGGAGCTCTCGCGCGTCTCGCCCCCCGCCCCGACCCAGGAGGCGCGTAGCTCCAGCTCGCGCGCGTGCCACAGCGCGGCGGGGACGCACGTCGAGAACGCCAGCCGGGCGCCGGCCAGCTCCGGCACGCGCACGGCCCGCGCCTCCCCCGCCCGCAGGACGACGCCGCGGCGCGCCTCGCCGGCGACGTGCAGCAGGCCCTCGCCGCTCCCCGGCAGCAGGAAGTCCGCCAGCGGCACGTCCCACAGCTCGACGGCGGACAGGTCGACGGGCCGCCCGGAGGTCAGCACCAGCTCGACGAGCTCGATCGGCTCGGTCTCGAGCGCGAGCTGCGGCAGGTCGACGTCGACGCGCAGCAGCTGGAAGAGGTCCTCGGCCCACACCGGGCCCGACTCCGCGACGACCACGTTGTCGCGGAAGCAGCGCACCTGGACGGAGCTCGCCAGCTCGAGGAACCAGGCCGCCACGGTCACGCGGTCGAAGCTGCCGGGGTCGAACGGTCCGGGGATCACCAGCCGCGCGGCCCCGTCCCCGCAGCGGACGCGCAGGGCGCGGCCGCCGTCCTGGTGGCGGATGCGGCGCACCGCCGCGGCGTCCACGACCCAGTCGCGGGAGTCGGCCGCCGCGTCGAAGGACGCCGCGAGCTGCGGCTCGGCGCGGGGCGCGGGAGAGACGGGGGTCGGCACGAGCGGCACGTGGGCGCGGACCGGGTCCGCCGCCGCCGCGCCGCGCGTCGCAGACGGGGGGTCCGCGGGTTCCTCCGCGCCGCAACCCGCGGCGGCGAGGACCGCGCCCCACGCGAGCCACCACCGCGAGGACATGGGGCGGCAGGTTAGCAGACGCGCGCAGCCGCCCGCCGGCTCGCGGACGTCAGTCCGCGCCGAGGGCGGCGAGCAGCTCGGACGGCAGCGCGACGCCCGCGCGGCGCGCGCGGTCCGCGCGCTCCCGGGCCTCGTCACCGCGGCCGGCGGCCAGCAGCCGGCCGACCAGCTCGGCGTGCAGCTCGGGGCTCCACGGCGCGGACTGCAGCGCGCGCTCGAGCAGCGCGACGGCCTCCGCCTGGGCGCCGCGCCGCGCCACGAGCCGCGCCAGGGGCAGCAGCGCGGGCGGGTAGCCCGGGGCGAGCTCCGCCGCGCGCCGCAGGTGCTGCTCGGCCGGCCCGAGCTCGCCGGCGCGGGCCAGC
>JAUIDW010000425.1 GCA_030428395.1 bacterium
AGGGCCAGGTAGCCCACCCAGCCGGCCAGGCGTGCGTGGCGCTCGACCAGCGCGCGGCCCGCCGGGGCGACGTCGCCGAGCAGGGCGCGGGCGCCGGCGCCGCTGCGCTCGGCGAGGAACGCGGCGGCCGCCAGCCCCAGGTAGAGGGCGACGACCGTCCAGCGCAGCGCGCCGTCGCGTCCGCCGCGCAGCGCGAACCACGCGACCAGGGGGACCCCGAGCAGCGCCGCCGCCACCGGGACGTGGACCGTCGCCGCGTGCAGCAGGCGGGGGTCGTTCACGACCTCGACCATCCCTTCCATCGCGGAAGTCGGGGGAGACGGCGGCTGCCCGGGGCCCGGGAGCGGCTCAGGAGTCCTCGGGGCTGCCGGACCCGAAGCCCTTGGCCGCGCGGAGGACGGGGTAGTGCTGCGTGAACACGAGGTCGTCCCGCGCGGAGCCCTGGTGGCAGGCGGCGCAGGACGCCGTCGGCAGGGCCGTGGCCGTGCGGTGCACGGGGCCGCCCTCCTCGTCGGTGAAGCGGAAGAAGCCCCAGTGGCCGGGCTCGTCGGGGAACCGCTCGGCGCTCTTGAGCATGGTCTCGAGCCCGAGGAACTCGCCCATGAAGTAGCCGCGGCCGCTGGTCGACGACTTCGTGCCGACCGACACGAGCTCCTTCACGACGACCGTGCCGTCGCGCCAGGCTCCGGTGCGCTTGTAGTGCTCGAAGCTGATCGGGTCGACGTAGACGCTGTGGAACTCGGGGAACGCGGCCTTGCCGTCGTTCATGTCGTTCGGCGTCAGCGGCGCGCCGACGTACACCCACGAGCGGTAGCCGCGCGGGCGCTTCAGCTCGCCCTCGCGGGTGAAGGCGATGGCCTGGTCGCCGCTCGCCACCTGCACGCCGGGGTCGGCGCCGGGGCGCGCGGCGGCGAGGGAGCAGCCGAGGAGGACGAGCGTGCCGAGGGGGACGGCGGCGCCGAGGAGCGGGATCGGGTTGCGCATGCGAGGGGGACTCCGGGCAGGGAGCGCGGGCGTCGGAGCGCCGGCGCTCGGGGTGAGGAAAGAGGAACGGGGACGACCCGTGGGTCGCCCCCGCGCCCGGTCCTTACCTCGTGATCCGCCCGTTTCGCTCCCGGGCGCACTCCGGGGTCACTGGTCCTCGAACAGCGAGCCCGCGACCCAGTCGTTCGTGCCGGTCGCCGCGCGGTTCGCGCCGCCGGACACCGCGGCGTCCTGGCCGCTCGCCGTGTTGCCGCGCCCGCCGGAGACGGTCGCGTACAGCCCGACGGTGTCGTTGTCGCGCCCGCCCGCGATGCAGCTCGCGAAGCCCCCGGTGACGTTCTGGTTCCCCCCGAGGACGGTGGAGAAGTTGAACCCCGCCTCGTTCGAGGTGCCGCCGCAAACCGTCCCGTTCGTGCCCGAGGCGACGTTGTAGCCGCCGCCCAGCACGGTGTTGAAGCGGAACAGCGACTGGCTCTCCTCCCCGAACACCACCGGGTAGATCCCGCGCGCGCGGTGGCGCCAGCCGACCAGCAGCCCGCCGATCCCCGAGAACTCGTGGCCCGGGCCGACCACGACGTTGTGCGAGCCCGTGCGCGGACGCGGGTCGTTCAGGACGCGCTCGTTGTAGCCGACGATCAGGTTGCCCGCGCCGTTCGACTGCGAGGCGAAGCCGTAGGGGTTCGCCGGGATCCCGTTCGTCGCGCCGAGGCCGTTCACGATCTGCACGTTGACGCCGGTGATGCGGATCGTCTCGACCGTCCCGCCCATGCCGTCCGAGACGTTCACGAGGCGCATGCGGTCGAGGATCGCCTGCTGCTCGGCGGTGACGCCGCCCGCCGGCGGCCCCGCCAGGCCGACGGCCAGCCCGGCCAGGCCGACGAGGGCGAACGACGCACGACCGAGCGGGCCGCGCGAGCTGCGTTGCTTCATGGTCTCCTCCTGGAGTCTCGTCCGCGGGCCGGCGCGGACCGGGCGCACGCGGGACCCTCCCGCGGGGAACGCGCGCGGCGCGGCCGGCCCCGGGGGTTGCAGCGTGGACCGCGCCGGAAGCGAACGCCGAGACCGGGATCGTTCGCGCCGGTCCCGGAGACGGTCCCGGCGGGCGCGCTCGCGTCCGTCCGCCCTAGACTGTCGGGACCCGGCGCCGGACCGCGCGCCGGGCGCCCGTGGCGCGCAGCGAACGAGATCTCCCCCCCGTCCTCCTCGAGGACGACGACCTGCTCGTGGTGGACAAGCCGCCGGGGCTCGCGAGCGTGCCGTCGCCGGGCGTGCGCGGGCCGACGTGCGCGGACCTGGTGCGCCGCCAGTGGCCGGGCGCGCGGCCCGTGCACCGCCTGGACCGCGAGACGTCCGGCGCGCTGCTGTTCGCGCACGGCAAGGAGGTCCTGGAGCGCTTCGTCGAGCTCTTCCGCGAGCAGCGCGTCCAGAAGACCTACCTGGCGCTGGTCCGCGGCCATCCGCGCCCGGCCGAGGGGACCATCCGCGACCCGATCGCGCGCGCGGGCAAGCGCGCGGTGCTGTCCCCGCGCGGGCAGCCGGCGCACACCGAGTACCGCGTGCTCGAGCGGCTTGAGGGCGTCGCCCTGGTCGAGGCCCGGCCGGTCACGGGCCGCTACAACCAGCTGCGGCTGCACCTCGCCGCGCGCGGGCACCCGCTGGTCGGCGAGCGCAAGTACGCCCGCGGCAAGGACGACCCGCTGCGCTTCCCGCGCGTCGCGCTGCACGCCCTCGAGTTGCGCTTCCCCCACCCGCGGACCAGCCGGGAGGTCACCGTCCGCGCGCCCCTGGCCGCGGACCTGCGGGAGCTGCTCGCGTCGCTGGGCAGCCGCCGGACCGGCGACGTCTAGCCCCGGAGCCGGCGCCGCGCGAGCCCTCCGGGGTCGGTGCCGGGGGGGGTCGCGCATGCTCGCCGCGGGAGCGCCTCGGGGCGGCCGCGCTCCCCGGACCGGGGGCGCGGCCCGTGTCGCACACGACCTGACTGGGTTCCGTGTGGAATCGTCCCGAAGCGGCCCGCCGAGGCCCCGCCGGGGGCCTCCTGGGGCCGCCTCCCGGCGGGAGCGCTCGACCGGGCCCGGTCCGGCCGGGGGATGAGGACCCTCGGCGAGCGACCCACGACCTCAAGCGCTTTCGCTCGATGGGTTTGCGACGGGCACAGGGGCTGCCGTCCACACGGAACCCAGTCAGGTCGTGTGGCACAGTACCGGGCTCCCCGCGCGGGAAGATCCGCCGCGCCCGCGCGTCCGGCGCCCGGGCCGCGCCGCCCCCTCCCACCATGGTCGCCCCCGCAGCCGACTCCCCCGCCGCGCCGGCGACGTCCCCGCCGCAGGGCGAGCGCGCCGTCCCGCGGCGGGTCTGGAGCGCGACCGCGCTGCAGGTCGCCGGGCGCGTCGTCGGCGCCGGCGCGACGCTGGCGCTGCTGTGGCTCGTGTCGCGCCAGGTGCGGCTGGAGGTGTTCGGGCGCTTCACCTTCACGCTGGCGCTCTTCGCCGTGCTCGACGCGCTGGTGAACCTGGGCACCGGGCAGGTGGCCGTGCAGCGCACCGCCGGCGACCCGGCCGCGCTGGCCGGCGTCGTCCGCGCCGCGCGGCGCGTGCGGCTCGGCGCCGCCGTCGTCGCGTGGCTGCTGCTCGCCGCCTGGGGCCTGGCGACGCGCGAGCCCGGCCTGCCCTGGCTGCTGCTGGCGGGCCTGTACCCGTTCACGCACGCCCTCGAGCTGTCGGCGACCGTGTACCGCAACCGCATCGCCTGGCGCCTGCCGGTGCTGGCGCGCGCCATGGGCACCGTTGCCGGGCTGCTCTTCGCCGTGGTCCTCGCGGCGGCCGGCACGGACGAGGCGGCGCCGTACGTCTGCGCGGTCGCGGCGGGCAGCACGCTCGCGAACGTCGCCCTCTGGTCCGCCGCGCGCGC
>JAUIDW010000426.1 GCA_030428395.1 bacterium
CCGGCGCCACGACGACGAGCGCGGTCCCGTCGCGTCCCGGGTCGCTTTCGCCGTCAGGGCCCGTGAGCGCGGTCGCGAGCGCCTCGATCGCCCGCAGGCTCCAGGGGTCGAGGCGCTCGACCGCGAGGAGCCCGACGGCGCCGCGCCCGCGCTCGGCTTCGACGCGCGCGAGCTCGTCGAGCTCGAGGGCGGAGTCCGCGCTGCCGTCCGTCGGCAGGTGGATCGTGCGCACCGCGCGGCCCTCGAGCAGGGCGACGAGCGACAGCTCGCGCGCCACCGCCGCCGCGGACTCGCCCGGCCCCACCTCGAGGTGGGTGCGCGCTCGCTCTCCCAGCCGCGCGGCGGAGTGCGCGAACCAGTCCCGGCGCGCGCGCCGGACGCTCCAGCGGGGGGCGTCGGCCTCGAGGCCGGCCGCGGTCGCCGGCGCTCCCAGCCCCAGGCGCGCCTCGAGGGTCCGGGCGACGTCGGCGCCGGAGGCGGGGCGCTCGTCGGGGTCGAGCGCCAGCAGGTCGGCGACCAGGTCGCGGACCTCGGCGGGCAGCTCGCCGGGGGTCGTCCCGGACGCCTCCCAGAAGTCGACGTGGGGGAACCGCGCGTAGAACCGCCGCGCGGACGAGCGCCGGCCCAGGAGGAGGCGGTGCAGCAGGACCCCGAGCGCGAAGAGGTCCGACCGGCCGTCGCCGACGCCCCCGAGCAGCACCTCGGGCGCGATGGCGAAGAGCGTGCCCGCCGCGCCCGATCCTGCCGCGTCCGCCGACCCGGAGGCGCCCGGACCCGCGGCCCCGTGGGCGAGGCCGAAGTCGGTGAGGACGGCCTCGCCGTCGGCGCGGACGATCACGTTCTCGGGCTTCAGGTCGCCGTGGACGAAGCCGTGGGCGTGGAGGGTCGCCAGCGAGCGCGCGACCCGGGCCGCGAGCCGGCCGAGCTCGCGCAGGTCGAGGGGCCCGCGTCCCTCGCTCCACGCGAGGAGGTCGCGACCCTCGATCCACTCCCGGACGACGTAGACGGTCCGGCCCTCCTCGGCGGTGCCCCAGGACAGCAGGCGCGCGACGCCCGGGCCGTCGTAGGCCCCGAGGACGGCGAGCTCGGCCAGGGCCTCCTCGCCGTCGCCGCCCACGCGGCGGGAGGCGCGCACGACCGCGTCCCGGCCCGCCACCCGCGCGCGCCACGCGGCGCTGCCCGGCCGCCGGCCCAGCAGCTCGGCGGGCTCCCCCGGCAGGGGGAAGCGCGGGTCTTCGATCGGTTGGCGGGCCATCGGGTCGGGGAGGCGGGGCGGGCCGTCCAGGTCCTGGACGCCTGGTCCAGATTCTGGACCGAGTTCCGGGGTCGCGCGGGCGGAGATCCCATGGAACCCTCTATCCAGGGCGCCTAGGGGGGGCCGACGGCCCTGGGGGCGGGGGAACGTTCGGTGGTACGCCACTTGATTCCACATCCCGTGCCCGACGCCGCGGAGACGACCATGATCCCCTGCTTCCTGGCGAGCCTCGCCCTCTCCCTCGCACCTCCCGGACCCGGGGAGCTCGCCTACTTCTCGGGCGCGGCCGGGTCGGCCGGGGACGTCCTCACCGTCGCGGACACCGGCGGCGCCGGCGGCCAGGCCGTCGCGGGGCTCGCGGGCGTCCGGCTGCTGGACGTCGACTTCACCGGCCGCACGGAGGTGACGCGCTTCTTCCCCGACCGCCCCCGGCGGCACGCGCTCCCCGGCGGGGCCGCCCGCCTGGCGCTCCAGGGGCTCGCGGGATCGCTCTACAGGTTCGCGCGCGACGAGTCGGCCGGCGGGACGACCTACGGCTTCTTCCTCGTCGACCCCCAGGGCGGCGTGCGAATCGTGCTCGAGCGCGCCGGCACCGGCGCCGCGGGGGACGTCGACCCGTTCGTCGACCGCCTCGCGTTCTCGCCGTCGGGCGACGCGTTCCTCCTCGCCACGACCGACGCCGCGGGCGGCGACCTGCTCGAGGTCGACGTGTCCACCGGGCAGTGGGTCGACCGCACCGCCGGCCTCCCGCCCCAGGGCTTCGGCGGCGCGGGGATCGCCCTGCACGCGACGTGGGGCGTCGGCGTCGGCGCCTCCGGCGTGCTGCGCTTCGACCGCGCGACGGCGGCGGACGCCCAGCCCGTGCCGTTCGTCGGCGGGACGACGCCCCCGTACCTCGCGCGCGAGCTCGTGCTCAGCGCGAGCGGGACCCACGCGATCACGGTCGCCGGCGCCTCCGCGGCCTCCGCGCACGCGTGGGTGCTGGCCCCGACCGGGTTCGCGCGCCGCGCCAGCTCCACGCCGGGACCCCTGTCCGGCGCCGGCTACCTGCCCGACGCCGAGGGCGGGCCGTTCCTGTTCGTGTCGGACGACGGCTCGCTGGCCGCGTGGCGCGTCGAGGGCGCGACGCGCGAGGTGTTCCTCGGCCGCCCGCGCCCCCAGCCCGGCGAGGTGCCGGAGTTCCACCTCACGAACGCGCCGACGTTCACGGACACGGGGACCGAGGCGGGCGTCCTGCCGCCGCTGGCGGGCACCGCGGCCTACCTGAGCTGGGGCGAGCCCGGGCAGCCCGGCGAGGCCTACATCGAGAACATGGACGTGTTCCGCGTCGACCTGGCGGTCGGCTCGAACGCGCCCGCCTTCACGAACCTCTCCGGGTCGTCCGGGGACGCGCAGGCACCGTTCGACGTGCTCGGCACGATCCAGCCCACGGCGATGCACTGGATCCCGGACGCGAGCGCGTTCCTGCTGTTCGACGAGCAGAGCGGCGGCAGCGGGCGGCTCGTCGCCGTCGACCCCGCCGGCGGCGTCCAGGTCGTCCTGCCCGCCGTCCGCGAGCTGCAGCTGCTCGAGCGCGTCGGCGACGACCTCGTCCTCGTGGCCAAGCGCGACTTCGACCCGCGTCCGCTGGAGCTCTACCGGCTGCCGGCGGACCTCTCCGCGGCGCCGGTCCTGCTGCTGTCGCAGCCCGACAACGACGAGCCCCTGCGCCACGCCGTGCGCGCCGACGGTCGCCTGGGCGTCGTGTTCCCCGACCCCGTCGGAAACCTCGAGTCCCTGTGGCGCGTGCACGTCCCCGCCGGCGTGTCGCGGCGGTTCCTGAACCGGCAGCTGCGCTACGGCACGACCCTCGACTTCGCGCCCGGCGGAGCGCTCGTCGCCACGGTCGGCGTCGAGGGCTTCCCGGTGACGTTCGTGTCCTGGGGCTTCGGCGTCGCGCCGCTGCGGCTCCTGCCCGCGCGCCAGACGGGCTTCCTGCTGCCCGGCGCCTGAGCGGGCGACGCGCTCAGCCCTTGACGCAGACGACCTGCCGCAGCGTGTGGACGACCTCCACGAGGTCCTCCTGGGCGGCGAGGACCGCCTCGACGTCCTTGTAGGCGCCGGGGGTCTCGTCGAGGACGTCGGCGTCCTTGCGGCACTCGACGTGGCGCGTGGCCGCGGCGTGGTCGGCGAGGGAGAACACGCGCTTCGCCTCGGTGCGCGACATGGCGCGGCCGGCGCCGTGGCTGCACGACTCGAAGGCGGCGGCGCAGCCCTTGCCGCGCACGACGAAGCTGCGCGCGCCCATCGAGCCGGGGACGATCCCGAGCTCGCCCCGGCCGGCGCGGACGGCGCCCTTGCGCGTCAGCCAGCAGTCGCGGCCGAAGTGGCGCTCGCGGGCGACGTAGTTGTGGTGGCAGTCCACGGCCTCGTCCTCGAGCTCGAAGCGCCGCACGCGCTTCACGCGGCCGACGGCCTCGACCAGGTGGCGCATCATCAGCAGGCGGTTGCGGCGCGCGAACTCCTGCGCCCACAGCACGGCCTCGACGTAGTCGTCGAAGCGCTCGGTGCCCTCGGTCAGGTAGGCCAGGTCGCGGTCGGGCAGGTCGCCCAGGGCGCGGCCCAGGTCCTTCTTGGCCAGCTCGATGAACACCG
>JAUIDW010000427.1 GCA_030428395.1 bacterium
CGAGGGCCTCGGCCTTGGCGGCGAGCTCCTGGACGCGGCTCTCGCCCAGCTCGCGCAGGCCGAGGCGCACGAGCTCCGCCGCCGCGTCCGCCTCCACGTACTTGGTGATCGGCAGCAGCGCGACGTCGCCGGGATCGCGGCCCACGGCCCGGCAGGCGCGCTCGAGGCGCCCGCGCACGTGGTCCAGGTTGCGCTCGAGGAGGGCTCGCACGGTCGAACGAGCCAGGGTACCCGGCGAGCGCTGGGAAGTCACCGCGGGCCGCGCGCGGTCTCGGGCGGCTAGGCGGGGACGCCCTCGAGGACGAGCCGCAGGCGGCGGCGCGTCGAGGGCCGCACGCGGGCCCGGTGGGAGGGGCGGATGCCGCCGACCCACAGCAGCTCGTCGCCGGACACGACCAGCGGGACGCGGCCGCGGTCCTCGCGCGCGACGCCGGCGTCGGCGAGGAAGCGACCGAGCGGCTTCGAGCCCGGGGAGCCCAGGCCGCGGAAGCGGTCGCCCGGGCGCGGCCAGCGGACCCGCAGCGGGCCGTCGAGCGACTCGGCGTCGAGCTCCACGCGGTGCGCCTCGCGCGGGACGGGAGCGTCGTGCTCGTCCTCGCGCAGCTCCGCGCGCAGGACGCGGCCGTCGGGCAGCACGATGCGCCCGCCGGGGCGCAGCTCGCCCAGGTACTCGCCGTCGTCCGCGGGCGCGGCGGCGGTCGGCGCCGGGTCCGGCGTGCGGCGCGGCGGCGTCAGCACCAGGCGCGCGGCGCGCAGGTGCAGGTCGAACCCGGCCGGGAGCGCGTGGCGCACGCGGCGGCCGCTGGCGACGTCCTCGACCAGGCGCTCGAGCAGCCGGCGTCCGGGCGCGCGGCCGGTGCCCTCGAGCACCAGGCGCCACAGGGCGCGGCGGCGCAGCGGCGGCGGCAGGCCGGCGAGCTCGGCCCGCGGGAGCGTCCCGCCGAGGTGCGCGTCGCCGCGCGAGCGCACGGCGTGGGCGTAGGACGGCGCGTCCCAGTGCAGGTGGGCCGTGGCGGCGGCGAAGGCGTCCTCGAGCGACTCGACGGCGCGGCCGAACGACCGCAGGTTCTCGATCGCGTCGGGGCAGAGGTCCCCGAGCGCGGGGAGCAGGTCGTGGCGGACGCGGTTGCGCGTGAAGGCGCGGCTCGCGTTGGACGAGTCCTCGCGCCACGGGCGGCCGGCGCGGCGCAGCAGGTCGCGCACCTCCTCGCGGCGCATCGCGATCAGCGGGCGCACGAGCGTCAGCGGAGCGTCCTTGCCCGCCGGCGCGCCGCCGACGTGGGGGACGAGCGCGCGCCGGCGCATGCCGCCCAGCCCGCCCAGGTGCGTCCCGCGCAGCCAGCGCAGCACGGTGGTCTCGAGCGCGTCGTCGGCGTGGTGGCCGGTGGCCACGGTGGCGAAGCCCAGGCGGCGGGCCTCCTCGGCCAGGGCCTGGTAGCGGGCCGAGCGCGCGCGGGCCTCCAGGTCCGGGCCGGGCTCGACCGGGGCGGCGACGACCGACAGGGGCACGTCGAGGCGGGCGGCGAGCGCGCGGCAGAAGTCGGCGTCGCCCGCGGACTCCGCTCCCCGCAGGGCGTGGTCGACGTGGACGGCGACGAGGCGCGGCCGCGGGCGCGCGGCGGCGAGGACGTGCAGGAGGTAGACGCTGTCGGCCCCGCCGGAGAGGGCCAGCAGGACGGGCTCCTCGGGGGCGAGCTCGACCACGCGGGCGAGGTGGCTCCAGCGCCGTGGTCCCCAGGTGGGCGCGGGGGTCTCGTCCGCCGCCGGACCCTCGCCGGAGCTCGAGCGGGCCAGCGGGTCCCCGGCCGCCGCCCGGATCGGACGCGCGCTCCCGTCGCCGGCCGGGGCCGAGCCGCCGGGAGCGCCCGGGGCACCGGGGCGGTCGTCGGCCCCCCGGGGATCGGGGCGCTCGGGGGACGGAAGGGGGCGGTTCGGGAGCACGAAGGGCGGCGAGAGCGAGGGGACCTGGGGGGCCCGAGGATACCGGGCCGGAGGCGGCTGCGGGGCGGTTCGAGGGACGCGCCCTCCGCCGCCCGCGAGGAACCCATCGGCGGCCCCCCGGACTCTCTCCGCCCGTTTCCCCGGGAAACCTCGCGCGGGTCTCCGAGCGGGAATCGGGCCGCCGGCGAGCCCGCCGCGGAAGGCCCGGGCCGGCCCTTCCGCCGGCCGGCGCGGCCGCTATCGTGGGGGCCCCTCGGACCCCGCCGACGCCCCCCAGCGGGCGCTCCGCGGGGCCCGGTCTCGTCCTCGCTCCCGACCCGGCGAGCGCGGCCCCGCGCCGAGGGCTCCGGCACCGCCCGCGCCCCGCGGCGACCCCCGGACCCGCGCGCCCGCCCCGCCCGATTCCTCTCCCACGAACCGCCCCAGGAAGCCCATGGCCCTCCGCATCGCCATCAACGGGTTCGGCCGCATCGGCCGCAACGTGTTCCGCATCGCCCACGCCTCCGACGACGTCGAGGTGGTCGCGATCAACGACATCACCGACCCGAAGACGCTCGCCCACCTGCTGAAGTACGACACCGTCCACGGCCGCTACCCGGGAACGGTCGAGGCGGTCGAGGGCGCGATCGAGGTGGACGGCAAGGCGATCAAGATCACCGCCGAGCGCGACCCGGCGAGCCTGCCCCACGGCGCGAACAAGATCGACTTCGTGGTGGAGTCCACCGGCATCTTCCGCAGCCGCGAGGCGTGCACGAAGCACCTCGACGCGGGCGCCAAGAAGGTCGTGCTGACCGTCCCGCCGAAGGACGAGATCGACGCCATGATCGTGCTCGGCGTGAACCAGGAGACGCTGAAGGCCGACGACCGCATCGTCTCGAACGCGTCCTGCACGACCAACTGCCTCGGTCCGATCGCCAAGGTGCTGAACGACGCGTTCGGGCTCGAGAAGGGCCTGATGGTCACCGTCCACGCGTACACCAACGACCAGCGCATCCTCGACCTGCCGCACTCCGACCTGCGCCGGGCGCGCGCGGCGGCCGAGAACATCATCCCGACCAGCACCGGCGCCGCCCGCGCGGTCGGCAAGGTGCTGCCGGCGCTCAACGGCAAGCTCGACGGCTACGCGCTGCGCGTGCCGGTCCCGGACGGCTCGGTGGTCGACCTGACCGCGGAGCTGAAGCAGGGTGTGACGGTCGAGCAGGTGAACGCCGCGATGCGCGAGGCCGCCGCCGGCCCGCTGAAGGGCGTGCTGGAGTACTGCGACGAGCCGATCGTCTCGAGCGACATCGTCGGCAACCCGCACAGCTCGATCTTCGACTCGCTGTCGACCATGGTGCTCGGCGAGCAGCTGGTGAAGGTCGTGTCGTGGTACGACAACGAGTGGGGCTACTCGAACCGCGTGGTCGACCTCATGCGGCTCGCCCACGGGCTCTCCTGACATGGCGGGCCGCCCCCGGGGCCTGCAGCCCCAGGAGCTCGCCGGCAAGCGCGTCCTGGTCCGGGTCGACTTCAACGTCCCGCTCGACGACGCCGGCGAGATCACCGACGACACGCGGATCCGCGCGGCGCTCCCGACGCTGCGCGCGATCCTCGAGGCCGGCGGCCGCCCGGTGCTCCTCAGCCACCTGGGGCGTCCCAAGGGCGAGGTCGACGAGGCGCTGCGCCTGACCCCGGTCGGCAAGCGCCTGGCCGAGCTGCTGGGCGCGCCCGTGCGCAAGCTGAACGAGTCCACCGGCCCCGCGGTGCGCGGCGCGATCGACACGGCGCCCGAGGGCGGCGTCGTGCTGCTCGAGAACGTGCGCTTCCACCCCGGCGAGACGAAGGGCGACCCGGAGCTGGCCGCGGCCTACGCCGAGCTCGGCGACGTGTTCGTGAACGACGCCTTCGGCTCGTCGCACCGCGCGCACGCGTCGGTGACCGGCGTGGCCGAGCGCCTGCCGTCGATGG
>JAUIDW010000044.1 GCA_030428395.1 bacterium
GGTCCGCCCACCGGGGGTCCGCCTCCGACACGCCGGCCCGCGCCGGCGCGGGCGCGCGGCTGCGCGCGGCGACGCGCTGGGTCGTGCTCGCGTTGCTCGGCGGCGCCGCGCTGGCGCTCGCGCACTGGGCGGGCGCCTGGCGTCGCCTCGCGCGGGCGCTGGCCGGGCGGCATCCGCTGCCCGGGGGGCCGCTGGCGTCGACGGTCGAGCGCCTGCGGCGTGCGGCGGGCGTCCGCCGGCCGGTGCGGCTCCTCGTCGCGCCGCGCCTGCGCGTGCCGCTGACGACCGGCGTGCTGTTCCCGGCGGTCGTCGTGCCCCCGCGCGTCGTGCGCGAGCTCGACCCGGAGGCGCAGGAGGCCGTGCTCGCCCACGAGCTCGCCCACGTGGCGCGCCACGACAACGCCTGGCTCGTGCTGTGCGGCGTGCTCGAGCGGGTGTTCTTCTTCCAGCCCCTGCTGCGCGTAGCACGGCGCGAGCTGCAGGAGCACGCGGAGCTCGCCTGCGACGACTGGGCCGTGGCGGCGACCGGCGGTCGCCTGCCGCTGGCGCGCGGCCTGGCCGAGGTCGCCGGCTGGTTCGCCGACCGCACGCGCGCGCTGCCGGCGCCCGGCATGGCGCGGCCCGGCGCGCAGCTCACGCTCCGGGTCCAGCGCATCCTCGACGAGCGGCACGCGCCGGCGGGCTCGCTCGGCCGGCCGGTCTCGGGCGTCGTCGCGGCGTTCCTCGCGCCGGCGGCCGTGCTCGTGCTGCCGGGCGTCACGCCGGCCGCGCCCGAGCGCGCTCCCGTCGACCCGGTCCCCGCGGCGCGGGTGCAGCTCGCGCCCGCACCCCGCGCGGAGGCGAGCCCGCCGGAGCCTGTGGACCGCGCCGGGCCGGGCGGCCTCGCGCGGACGGAGCCGGCGGACCCGCTGGCCGCGCTCGAGCGCGAGCTGGCCGCCCTCGGCGGCGAGCTCGCGGACCTGCGCGCCGACGTCGACGCGCGCGGCCTGGGCGCGCGCTACGGCGACGACCTGGCGGAGCTGGACGAGCAGCTCGAACGAGTCCAGGCGGGACGCGGGCGCCTCGCGGCGCTGCTGTCCCGTCTCGCGGCGCCGCCGGGCGCCGGGGAAGAACCGCGCGTCCCCTGAGGGCGCGCCCACGACGAAAGGCAGCGGAGACGACGACATGAAGACCCTGGCGATCCTCGGCCTGGCCGCCCTCGGCGGCGCGCCCCTGGCCACGCACGCGAACCCCGACGGACCCACCGCCTCGGTGACGATCGCGGTCCCCTCGTTCACGACCGGGCACGCGACCGGGCTCGCGACCGGGCTCGCGGCGGGCCACGGGCTCGCGCGGCTGCCCGCTTCCGGGAGCGGGCGCGCGATCGGGCTGGCGACCGGCCCGTCCCACGGCCTCGCGAGGCGCGGGCACGCGACCGCTCCGCTCGCGACCTGGCCCGGCCGCGCGCGGACCGGCGGCGGCGCCACCGGGCGCGCGACCACGCCGGAGCCGGAGGGAGGCACCTCGTTCTTCGGCTGGCGCTCCGACGAGCCCGCGCCCGAGGGCTCGGCGCGCTTCTTCGCGCGCGTCCCTTCCTCCAAGGGCGGCGCCCGCGGCGGCGGGAGCGTCCGCGGCTGGAGGTTCACCCCGCGGGCCCAGGGCGGCTCTTCCGGTGGCTCGTCCGGGGGCTCGTCCGGCGCAGGCGAGTCGCTCGAGGAACGCGTCGACGACCTCGAGCGTCGCGTGGACGCGCTGGAGCGCCGCGCCGGCCGCGCCCGCGTTCACGGCGGTACGGGGGGGCGCACGACGGTCCGCGTGCCGGAGATCCGTGTCCCGCAGGTCCACGTCCCGGAGATCCGCGTCCCGCGCGTGGTGATCCCGCGCTTCGACGTGCAGGAGCTGCGCGTGCCGGAGGTCCAGATCACGCCGTTCGAGGTGCGCGAGATCGAGATCCCGGAGATCGAGATCCCCGAGATCCACATCCGGCCGTTCGAGGTCGAGATCCCCGAGCCCGAGGGCGAGCCCGGCGAGGCCTGGGTGCGCGTGCTCGAGCTCGGCGAGGGCGGCCGCCAGCACGTCACCGTGCTGCCCCGCGGCGAGGGCGACGCCCGCGTCCTGCAGGTGCGGCCCGGCGGCGGCTCGTCCCGCGTGCTGCGCTTCGACGAGAGCGGGAAGGGGCGCGTCTTCGCGGTCGAGCCGTCCGACGAGGGCGGCTCCCGGCTGCGCGTGCGCGTGCTGCGCGACGGCGACGACTCCCCCGACGCGCGCGACGAGGTCGACGTCCTGCTCGACGAGGCCTTCGACGTCCTCGAGGCCGAGGAGACAGGTGCCGAGCCGCGGGACGCGTCCGAGGACGAGGACGACGCCGCCTCGTTCTGGACGGCCGCGCTCGCCGGCGCTCCGGCGAGCTCCCCGGAGGCGGACGTCGCGGCGCTGGTCGAGGACCTGCGCGCGCAGGTGGAGGAGCTGCGGGCGGGGATCTCTCGCCTGCGCCGCGAGGTCGGCTCGCAGCCGGCCGGCCGCGCCACCGACCTCTGAGTCCGGCCCCCGGGGCGACCCCCGGAAAGCGAGCGGCGGGCGCCGACCCTCGAGGCCGGCGCCCGCCGCTCGCGTCCAGGCGCGGGACTAGTGTCGTGCGCGCCGCCCCGCGCCCGTCGATCCGGGACTCGCGCACAGGGGTCCGCGCACGGAAATCCGCGCACTGGGACCCGCGCGCAGGGCGCGGGGGTCAGTCCAGGGAGCGCTCCCAGTTGAACTTGACCATCACCTCCGCCACGTGACCGTCGACGGTGACGAGCCAGGGGTCGCCCGACTCCTCGCGGACGTGGAACAGCTCCCCGCAGCAGCGGACGCCGTCGTGGATGTTGTACTCGGTCTCCGTGCCGGGGACCTGCATCGGGTCGCCGAACGGCTCGGCGTTCCCGGGCGCGCGCTGGTTCGCGGTGTTCAGCGCGGTCTTGATGCGCGAGGCCATCCCGGTCATCGACGGGGGCCCGCCCTCGCCGCCCATGTTGGGGGCGAGCCTGCTGAGCTGCGAGGCCTCGTCCTGGGGGACCCGGCGGAAGATCTGCGCGTTGACGCGCCGCCAGAGGTTCTGCTTCTCCTGCATGGAGAGGCCGCTCATCCCCGCCGGGTTCTGGTACCGGAAGGTGATCATCATCTTGCAGCGCGTCGTCATGGGTTCACGCTCTTCGCACAGCGAAAGCCGACGTCGGTCAGGTTGTGCCAGCCGGCCATGAACTGGAACGCGGGCGTCACCGTGAAGTACCCCGTCCCCGATTCGTAGGACGGCCCCTTCACCACCCGGAAGGACCGCAGCGCGGTGACCTCGCCGGCCACCGTATCCACGTAGGTCGTTTCGGTCCACTCGTGGACGTTGCCCAGCAGGTGGTGCACGCCCTCCGGCGTGGCCCCGGCGGGGATCGAGTCGACCGGCTGGACGTGCTGGAGGTAGTGCTGGAACGCCCGCGTCACCCGGTCCTGGGCGACGTCGGAGATCTTGCCCCGGTCGACGACGGCGCGCGCGCGCACCTCGTCGTCGGTCACGGCCCCGCCGGACCAGGGCACCGCGCGGCCGTCGAGGCCGCGGGCGGCGCGCTCCCACTCGAACAGCGTGGGCAGGCGCTTGCCGCGCCACTCGGCGTAGGCGAGCGCGTCGTGGAAGCTCACGCCCATCACCGGGAGGTCGTCCCAGGCCGGGTCGTAGGGCGCGGTCCAGAAGATCGGGTAGGCGCGGCCGGTGGAGTCGCAGAAGGCGCGGTACTGCGCGTTCGACACCTCGTGCGCGTCGATCCAGAACGGCTCGACCTCCTCGGTGCGCTCGGCGAACAGCGGGCCCTCGCTCTCGCGCGTGCCGTGGCCGAACCGGAAGGGGCCGCCCTCGATGCGCACCATGTCCGCCACGACCTCCTCGGTCGGCCGCAGCCTGGGCGTCACGACCAGCGTCTCCCCGCGGCGCTCCAGGGTGCGCGTGGCCTCGGCGTGGCCGCCGGCGCCGCGCACGACGACGCGGTAGTACCCCGGGGGCAGCGGGTGGTCCTCGACGGGCGCGGGGCCGAGCTCGACCGGCGCGAGCCCGCGGCCGGTCATCACGTCGATCGGCAGCAGGGAGACCTCGACCGGGCCCTCGGCGCCGGCGGGGACCTCGACCGTCAGGTGGGGGAGCAGCCGCGACCAGTGGCTGCGCGCGGCCACGTCGGCGTCGTCCGGCAGCAGCTGGCTGGCCTCGCGCAGGCGCAGCCACCCGGAGACGTACTCGTAGTCGGAGCGGCTCGCGCTCCCCGCGTCGAGCTGCGCCTGACCCCGCTCGGCCAGGGCCCCGCCGACGCCCTGGATCGCGCGCTCGAGGCGGCCGAGCAGCGCCGCGTCGTCGGCGCCGAGGTTGGCGAAGCTCGCGCGGACGCGGCGCACGCTCTGGAGGGTCGTGCGCAGCTCGTCCACGGGGCGCTGCGCCAGGTCGTCGGCCGCCGCGAGCGCGCGCAGCGGCGCCAGCGCCCGGTCGCGGTGCGCCGCGGCCGAGAACCGCCCCGCCAGCACGAAGGCCAGCGTCGAGGCCAGCACCACGACCAGCGCGGCGACCACCGCGACCCGGTTGCGGCGCGCGAACCGCAGCAGCCGCTGGGGCGGCGAGGGCGGGCGGGCGAGGATCGCCTCGTGCGCGAGGAAGCGGCGCAGGTCCGCCGCGAGCTCGCCGGCCGAGCCGTAGCGGTGCTGCGGGTTCTTGTCCATCGCCTTCGAGCAGACGACCTGCAGGTCGCGCGGGATGCGCGCGTCGTGCGAGCGCAGCGGGCGCGGTTCCTTGAACGTGATCTGGAACAGCACCTCCTGGGGCGTGCGGCCCTCGAACGGCCGGTGCAGGGTGAGCAGCTCGTACAGCAGCACGCCCGCGGAGAACACGTCGGTGCGCGCGTCGATCGGGACGCGCTTCGCGAGCGCCTGCTCGGGGCTCATGTAGTAGGGCGTCCCGACGAGCTCGCCGGACAGCGACATGCTCTCCTCGCCCATCACCTTGGCGAGGCCGAAGTCGACCAGGCGCGGGACGCCGGCCTTCCCCAGCAGCACGTTCTGGGGCTTGACGTCGCGGTGGATCACGCCGTGGTCGTGGGCGTACTGGAGCGCGTCGGCGAGCTGCGCCACGATCTCGAGGGCCTCGCGGAAGTCGCGGGCGCCCTCCGGCTCGGCGCGCCAGCGCTCGAGGCGGTCCTGCAGGCTCTCGCCCTCGACGAGCTCCATCGCGAAGAAGTGCACGTCGCGCACCTCGCCGACGCCGAGGATCGGGACGATGCCGGGGTGCTGGAGCTTCGCGGCGGCCTGGGCCTCGCGGCGGAAGCGCTCGATGCGCGTCCGGCTGAGCGTCAGGTGGGGGGGCAGCACCTTGAGCGCGACGGTGCGCTGGAGCGAGATCTGCTGCGCCTCGTACACCAGGCCCATGCCCCCGCGGCCGATCTCGCGCACGAGGCGGTAGTCGCCCAGGCGCTCCGGGTCGAAGGGCTCCTCGTCGCCCGCGCCCGCGGCGCCGAGCAGCGCCTTCATCTGCAGCGCCTCGCGGCAACCCGAGCGCACCGGCTCGCGGACGTCCGCCGGCAACGAGGCGCAGTACTGGTCGAGCTCGGGCGCCTCGCCGCTCTCGTGCAGCACGAGGTACCTCTCGACGGCCGACTCGACGACCTGCTGGGGAGGGATCATCGGGAGCCCGACGTCCGGCCGCTCCCCGGCCAGGGGGCGGGACGGCGACGGTCGCCACGATAAGGGGCCGGCCGGGGCGGATCGAAGTCGGATTCCCGTTCCGCGCCGGCCCGGGCCCCGGCCGGGGTGACCCCGGGCCGGCGCGCGCTAGACTCGGGTCGACTCGGAGGGTCCCACCGTGAAGAGCATCGCCTGCCTGCTGCTGGCGGTCCTCGGCCTGCCGCCGGGGCTCGCGCCGCGGGCGGAGAGGCCGGGGCTGAGCCTGGCCTTCTCCGCGAACGAGAGCTGGTTCGTCGCCGTCGTCGACACCACCCCCTTGCCGCCGGAGTCCAGGCTCGTCGACGTGCGCATCCAGCTGGAGCTGCGCGACGCCAAGAGCAAGGTCGTCGGCCGCCCCGTCTACGTCGCGGCGGAGTTCGAGTTCCCCGACCTCGGCGCCGGCCGCGTGGTCGCCCTGGAGCTGCCGCACGACTACCCCGGCGCGCGCGTGATCAAGGGCGTGCTGCGCGGCAGCGTCCTGCGCGCCGACGGCTCCTCGACGCCCGTCGCCAGCCCGGCCCGGGGGCGCGTCGACCTCGACGAGCTCGAACTGCTGCGCGTCCCGCGCAAGGGCGAGGCCGGGGCGGAGGACGACGACGGCGTGCTCTTCGTCGGGATCTGGAACCCCACGCGCGACCCGTACTTCCTGTGGACGTCGAAGTGGCCCGCGCTCGAGGAGAAGGTCAACGCCCTGACCGCGGACGGCCTGATGCTGGCGGACGTCGACCACTACCTGTTCCGCAAGGGACACAACTGGACCGGCGTCTGGCTCGGCAAGGGCGACCAGGCCCTGTGGCGCGGCGACGACTGGCGCGACTTCGCCGTCCAGGAGGAGAGCTTCGCCCGCCGCAACCTGCGCCTGGCCGACATCGAGACCTGGGAGGAGGGCCGCCCCGCCACGCGCCGGTGGCTCGGCGTGCTGAACACGGGCCTGCGCGAGACCGAGCTCCTGGCCGACCTGACCGCCGCGGAGCTCCAGGCGCGCTGGACCGAGATGCTGGACCGCGACATGCGCCTCTTCGACGTCGAGACCTACGTCGTCGACGGCCGCCGCCTGTGGGCCGGCCTGTGGCGCCAGGGCACCGACGAGCCCGGCCTCGAGCTCGCCCTCGACGGCAACGCCTTCCAGGTCGCCCTCGAGCGCGCCACCGCCGACCAGCGCCTGCTGGTCGACGTGGAGACGTACCGCGAGGACGGCGTCCGCCGCTGGGCCGCGGTGTGGCTCGGCCGCGGCCAGTCCGACTTCCTGACGGCGCCCTCCTGGGAGGAGCTGCTGGAGATCTGGAAGCGGCGCAACAAGACGGCCACCCGCCTGGTGGACCTGGAGCGCCTCGGGGACTGACTGGGTTCCGTGTGGGACGGCGGCCCCTCGGCCGTCGCATCCCTCGTGGACGAAGGCACTTGGAGCGGTGGCCTCCCCGCGACGGGCCCTGGATCCGCCCGGAGCGGGCCCCCGCCGTCCCGGAGCCGTCCGCTGCCCCGACGGCTCCCACTCCGGACCCCCGGACGGGTCGATCCCCGGCGGTGCGGGCGCCGTCCGGCGGGCCGGCCGCGACCGCTCCCGCGGCGCCCGCCCTCGAACCCACACGGAACCCAGTCACCTCGGACGGGTTTCCGGGAGGCGGGGCGCAACCCACCGCCAATCCCCCGGTCCACGGGTGGCGGTGGGGGCGGCGGGATCCCCACCGTCCCTCCCGACCCCCGCGGCGCGCCGGTCGCTCACTCCTTCAGGCGCAGCTTCAGCCGTCGCTCCGACCCCGGCCGCAGCGTCACGGGCTTGGTCGCCTCGCGGCCGTCGGGGGCGTGGGCGGTCACCCGGTAGCTGCCCGGCGGGAGGGGGCCGACGCGTTGCTCGGTCGAGGAGAAGCCGTCGCGGAAGGCGCCCATCAGCTCGGCCATCGAGAGCAGGCCGTTCACCTGGCGGCCCTGGTCGTCCAGGACGCTGACCGAGGCGCGCAGGGGCTCGCCGATGCCCTCTTCCAGCTGGACGACGAGGAAGGCGCCGTCCTCGAGGACGAGGTCGACCGCGGTCGAGCCGCCGGCGGAGGCGCGCACGGAGCCGCTCTCCTGGCTGACCAGGGCGCCCTGGCGCGCGGTGACCGTGTAGGTGCCGGGGTTCAGGCCGGGGTAGGTGAAGCGGCCGGCCGCGTCGGTCTGGATCATGGCGAGGCGCTCGACCGGGAGGCCGCCCTCGTCGCGGACGAAGATGGCGGCGTCGGAGACCGGGCGGCCGGCGGCGTCGCGGACCTGGCCCTTCAGCTGGGCCGGGTCCTCGAGGCGGAAGTCGACGCCGTCGACCCACTGGCCCTCGCGGACCTCGAGGCCCGTTCGCACCTGGCGGCCGAAGGCGCCCTCGCTGCCGAGCAGGCCGCCGAGCGGGGCGCCGCCCACGGCGACCGTGTAGGTGCCGGGGGGCACCCACTCGATCGCGAAGGTGCCGTCGTCCTCGGTCACGAGCTCCGTGTAGCGGTTCCCCAGGATCGTGCCCGAGTCGATCGGGCCCTCGTCGTTCAGGGACACGCGCACGGCCTTCCCGGGGGCGCCGTCGGGGGCGCGGACGCGGCCGCGGATGCCGCCGACGGGCAGCTCGACGTCGTGGTCCCAGGTCTCCACCTCGGGGACCTCGACGCTGAAGGCGTAGGTGTTCTGGGTGCCCATCGCGCCGACGCGCTGGACGCTGACCAGGTACGGGCCGGGCTTCTCCAGGTCGACCGAGTACCGGCCGTCGCCGTCGGTCGTGGTGATCTTCATCGAGCCGAAGCCCTGGCCGCCCTCGGGCAGGAAGCTGACGACGACGCCCTCGAGCTCGTCGCCCGCGCACAGCACGTGACCCTCGACGTGGACCGGGTCCTCGGGGGGCGCGCCGAGGACGACGTGGGTCTCCTCGCCGTCGACCAGCTCCGCGGACTCGAAGCGCATCGTCTCGAACAGGTTGCTCATCTCCGAGCCGCCCTCGCCTCCGTCGTCCGCGCCCTCCCCGGGCGTCGCGCCCAGGGTGAACACCTGGTACGTGCCGGGCACGAGGTGCTCGAGCTCGAACTCGCCGTCCGCGTCGGTCCGGGCGCCGCGCGGCCGGATGTCGCCGGGGATCTGGGCCAGCACCTGGACCCCGGGGTCGGGGGCGCCGTCCTTGCGGTAGACCTCGCCGGTCAGGCGCGCGCCGACCCGCAGCGTCAGCACGGCGTCCTCCACCTCGTCGCCGGGCAGCAGGTCGATGGCCACGGGCTCGCTGGCCGCGTGCCCCTCGGCCTCGGCCACCAGCGCGTTGCCGCCGGGGGTGAGGTTCTCGAGCCGGAACGCGCCGTCCGCGCCCGTGATGGACTCGGGCCGCTCGACGAACGTGCGCGTCATGTCGCGCAGGCTGGCGAGCGTGAAGTGCAGCGCCACGCGCGCCCCGGCCACGGGGCGGCCGCCGGCGTCCAGCACGACGCCCGAGACCGCGGCGCCGCGCTCGACGCGCAGCTCGAGCTCCGCGCCCTCGGGCTGGGGCACCTCGACCTCGACGGCCGCGGGCACCGCGAAGCCCTCCGCCACGGCGCTGACGTTCCACTTGCCCGCGCGCAGGCCGCCCAGGAAGAAGCGGCCGTCCTCGGCCTCGAACGCGTCGTTCTCGCTGTCGGCGCCGATGCCGGGGATCATCCCGCCGGTCACCTCGAAGGCGTACACGTCGAAGGCGGGGACCGGCTCCCCGCTCGCGTCGACGACGCGGCCCCGCACGCCCAGCGGCTCCGCCAGCGTCAGGCTCAGGTCCCGCGTGTCCGGCGCGACGCCGTCGACCCGCGCCTCCCAGCGCGGCACGGACTCGGCCTCGCGCTGCTCCTCGTTCGTCCCCGGCGGCCAGGCCCGGGCCCGCACGCGGAACGGGCCCCTGCCCAGGCCGCCGATCGAGAAGCGTCCCTCCGCGTCGGTCTCGGCGTGCCCGCTGGCGCCGCGGAACATGTTGAGTGCCTCCATGCCCCCCAGCCGGGTCATGTCGAAGCCCAGCTCGACCTGGGCCGCGGCGACGGGCGTGCCGTCGGGCCAGCGCACGTCGCCGGCCACCGTCGCGCCCTGCGACAGGACGAGCTCGACGTCCTCGAGCCGGCCGCCCTCGGCCACGGTCACCTCGCGGCTGGCCTCCAGGTGGTCGTCCGCGTCCGCCTGCAGGACCGCGCGACCGGCGGCGACGGCGCGCAGGGTGAAGCTGCCGTCGGCGTCGGTCTCCCCGCGGCGGACCTCGCGGCCGCGTTGCCCGTACAGCAGGTTGACGTCCATGCGCGCCTCGACGCGGGCGCCCTCGATCCCGCGGCCCTGGTCGTCCCGCACCACGCCGCGCACGGTCCCGCCGGGCAGCAGCGCCATGTCGACGTCGAGGCGCGCGCCGGGCTCGGTCGGCAGGGGCTCGGTCCGGTGGGCCGCGAACGTCTCCGGCGTGCACGACGCGCGGTAGGCGACGCCGGGGACCACGCCGCGGACCTCGAAAGTGCCGTCGGCGGCGAGGTGCACCTCGCGCTCCTCGACCGAGCCGCCGACGAGCCCGAGCATGTCGAACGGGTCGGGTTCCAGGTCGACCTGCAGACCCTCCAGCTCCTCCTGCGCGCCCGCGCCGGGCTCCGCCACGCGCACGCGGCCGCGCACCCACGTCCCCAGGCTGGCGGCGACGACGGCGTCCGTCGCGCCCGGCGCGAAGCTCTCGAGCTCGCGCACGGCGGTGAAGACGTAGCGGCCGGCGGCCGCCAGCTCGAACGCCTCGCCCTCCGGCGGCAGGCCGATGCGGAACGAGCCGTCGGGCTCGACCGGCGCGGCGGCGACCATCCACGGGCGGAGGTCGTCCTCGCCCCCGTCGACGTGGCGCCAGATCGCCTCGGTCAGGCTGTCGGGCAGCGGCCCGTCGTCGTCCTCGAAGCGGCCGGCGCGCGCCGCGTACACGCGCAGCTCCTCGTCGGCGGGCAGCCCCTGCGGCAGGTCGACGCGGCCCTCGAGCCAGCGGGTCTCCTCCGGCGACCACTCGGCCGCGACGTCCTCCTCGGGCGTCTCGACGCGCGCCGAGGTCGCCGGCGTCGAGGCGGTCTGGACCGCGGGGGCGGCCGGCGCGGAGCGGATGTCCGCGGCGCCGGCCCCGGCGGGGGCGGGGGTCGCCTCGGGCCGCGCGAGCTCCACGCCCGCGGAGTCGAAGACGCCGCCGAACCACGCGATCGCCGCGACCGCGGCCAAGGTCGCCAGGGAGAGCGGCAGCAGGGCTTGCTTCTTCATGGGGGATCCTGCGGTTGGGGGGACGCGGGGGAGGGGCGCGCAGCGCTACCCGGGACCGTGGGGGGGATTCAGCGCGCCGTCCACACTTTCCCGCCGCGCGCGTCCCGCGCGGGGCCGCGGGGCGGCGCACTCCCCCCTGCACCGGCTTCGATTGCGGGACGCGCGGAATCCCGAATAGAATCCTCGCCCCGCGCGCCGGGACCACCCGCGCGGGCCGCCCATGAGCCCGACCGATCCCACCGCCTCGCAGGACTCCGCGGCCCTGGAGCGCTGGCGCGCGGAGACCTGGGCGCCGGCCCGCGAGCGTCACCCCGAGCGGCGCGAGGCCTTCGCCACGCCCTCGGGGATCCCGCTGGAGCCGCTATACGGCGGCCCCACGGAGGCCGACGGCGGGGGCCTGCCCGGCGAGTACCCCTACACGCGCGGGGCGCGCGCCACGATGTACCGCGGCCGGCTCTGGACCATGCGGCAGTACGCCGGCTTCTCCAGCGCCGCCGACACCAACGAGCGCTTCAAGCTGCTGCTCGAGGGCGGCCAGAGCGGCCTCTCGGTGGCCTTCGACCTGCCCACGCAGATCGGCTACGACTCCGACGACCCGCTGGCCTGCGACGAGGTAGGCCTGGTGGGCGTGCCGGTGAACAGCCTCCGCGACATGGAGCGGCTGTTCGACGGCATCCCCCTCGGCGAGGTGTCGACGTCGATGACGATCAACGCCACCGCCGTCGTGCTGGTGTCGATGTACGTCGCCCTGGCGCGGCGGCAGGGCGTCGAGCCCGGGCGCATACGCGGCACGGTCCAGAACGACATCCTCAAGGAGTACGCGGCGCGCGGGAACTACCGCTTCCCGGTCGGGCCCTCCATGCGGCTGGTGACCGACCTGATGGCGTTCTGCGAGACGCACGCGCCGGCCTGGAACACCATCTCGATCAGCGGCTACCACATCCGCGAGGCCGGCTCGACCGCGGTGCAGGAGGTCGCCTTCACGCTGTCGAACGCGCGCGCCTACGTCCGCGCGGCGCTGGCGGCCGGGCTCGAGCTGGACGCCTTCGCGCGGCGCCTGTCGTTCTTCTTCAACGCGCACAACCACCTCTTCGAGGAGGTCGCCAAGTTCCGCGCCGCCCGCCGCATGTGGGCGCGCATCATGCGCGAGGAATTCGGCGCGAAGAAGCCGGCCAGCTGGACGCTGCGGTTCCACACGCAGACCGCCGGCTCGATGCTGACCAGCCAGCAGCCCGACAACAACGTGGTGCGCGTCACCGTGCAGGCCCTCGCCGCCGTGCTGGGGGGGACGCAGTCGCTGCACACGAACTCGCGCGACGAGGCGCTCAGCCTGCCCACCGCGGACTCCGCCCGCCTGGCGCTGCGCACGCAGCAGGTGCTCGCGGAGGAGAGCGGCGTGGCCGACGTCGTCGACCCGCTGGGCGGCGCGCCCTACGTCGAGGCGCTGACCGACGAGCTCGAGCGCCGCGCGCGCGAGCTGATGGACGAGGTCGACCGCCGCGGCGGCGCGGTGGCCGCGATCGAGTCGGGCTTCGTCCAGCGCGAGATCCACCAGAGCGCCGTCGCCTGGCAGCGCGACGTCGAGAGCGGCGAGCGCCGCGTCGTGGGCGTCAACGCCTACGAGGTCGACGAGCCGCCGCCGCAGGTGTTCCGCCCCAGCCCGCAGGCGCGCGGGCAGGTGCTCGCGGACCTCGCCGCGGTGCGCGCCGAACGCGACGCGGCGCGCGTCGAGGCGGCGCTGGACGCCGTCACCGAGACCGCCCGCGGCGGCGGGAACCTGATGGACCCCGTGCTGGCCGCGGTCGAGGCCTACGCCACGATCGGCGAGATCTGCGCGCGCCTCGAGCGCGAGTTCGGCGTCTTCGAGGCGCCCGAGGGCCTGTAGCGCCCCGAGTGAGGACCATGGTCGAAGCCCCCGAAGCCCTCCGCCCGCTGGTGCGCGAGCTGCACCACGTCGCCATCGTCGTCCCGAGCCTGGCGGAGGCGCGGACGGTGTACGAGTCGGTCCTCGGCCTGCGCGCCGCGGAGGTCGAGCACGTGCCCGACCAGAAGGTCAACGTCCTCGTGCTGTACGCCGGCGGCCAGCGTATCGAGCTCGTGGAGCCCGCCGCGCCCGACTCGCCGGTGTCGAGGTTCCTGGAGAAGCGCGGCGGAGGGCTGCACCACCTGGCCTGGCGCGTCGACGACGTCGCCGCCGCGGTGCGCCACCTGCTCGCCCAGGGCGTGCGCATGATCGACGAGGCGCCCCGGCCCGGGTCCCACGGCACCACCATCGCGTTCGTGCACCCCCGCGCGACGGGCGGCGTCCTGACCGAGCTGGTCGAGGTCCCGGCGGAGGACGCCTAGGTGCGGGTCGCGGCGCTGCTGCTGGCCGTGGCCGGGGTCGCCGCGGGGGCTCCGGCGGAGCCGCTGCCGCAGGGCGCCGGCCGCCTGACCGTCGTCGTCGAGCCCTTCGCGGTCCGCGCCGACCGGATGCTCGACGTCGAGGCCGGACGGATCGTCCCCGACGCCGCCGTGGTGGTCGAGGGGGCCCGCCTGGTCGCCGTCGGCGGCCCCGAGGTGATCCCCGACGGCGTGCGCGTCGTCGACCTCGGCGACGTCACGCTGCTGCCGGGGCTGATCGACTGCCACACGCACCTGACCGGCTCGCTCGAGGGCGACTTCGTGCACCGGCCGGTGCACGAGACCGCGGCGGACGCGGCGCTGCGCGGCGCCCGCAACGCGCTGCGGACGGTGCGCGCGGGGTTCACCACCGTGCGCGACGTCGGCTCGGGCGGGTTCGCGGACGTGGCGCTGATGCGCGCGATCGAGCGGGGCGACGTCGAGGGGCCCTGGATGTTCCCCGCGGGCCATTCGATCTCGATCTCCGGCGGGCACGGCGACCACACCGGGTTCGCGCCCGGCGTCCTGGTCCAGGGGCCCGAGGGCGGCATCGCCGACGGCCCGGCGGAGTGCCGCAAGGCCGTGCGCCTGCAGGTCAAGTACGGCGCCCGCGTCATCAAGTGCGTCGCCACCGCGGGCGTGCTGTCCTTCGAGGAGTCGGTCGGCGCGCAGCAGCTCGACGCCGACGAGCTCGAGGCCATCGTCCAGGAGGCCCACCGCCACGGCCTGAAGGTCGCGGCCCACGCCCACGGCACCGAGGGGATCCGCGCCGCGGTCGAGGCCGGAGTCGACTCGATCGAGCACGGCAGCTTGCTCGACGAGGCGACCATGGACCTGATGAAGCAGCGCGGGACGTACCTCGTCCCGACCATCGCCATCGGCGACCTGATGCCCGCGGAGCTGCTGCCGCCGCACCTGCGACACAAGGCCGAGCAGGTCCTGCCGCGGGCGCGCGAGACCGTCGCCCGCGCCATCGAGGTCGGCGTCCCGATCGCCTTCGGGACGGACGCGGCGGTCATCCCGCACGGCTCCAACGCGAAGGAGTTCGCGGTGCTCGTGGACCTCGGCATGGAGCCCCTCGAGGCGATCCGCGCGGCCACCGTGCGCGCGGCCGACCTCCTGGGCGTGGACGACCGCGGCGTCCTGGCCCCCGGGAAGCTCGCGGACGTGATCGCCGTGCCCGGGGACCCCCTCGTCGACGTGACCCAGCTCGAGCGCGTGCAGTGGGTCATGCGGGGCGGCCGGGTCGTCCGCTGACGCCGGCGCGCCGTCGGGGCGGCCCCGCACGGGGGTTCGAGCGCGGTGGCCGCCGCCTCGGGGCGACCGTATCCTCTCCGGGCCGCGAGCCCCCGAAGGAACGCCCTCCATGACCGAGTCGACCCCCCTGCAGCGCCTGCGCGAGATGCGCGAGCGCACCCTCCTGGGCGGAGGCGAGAAGCGCATCGCCGCCCAGCACGCCAAGGGCAAGCTGACCGCGCGCGAGCGCATCGACCTCCTGGTGGACGAGGGGTCCTTCGTCGAGCTCGACCGCTTCGTGACGCACCGCTGCACCGACTTCGGGATGCAGGACCAGCAGGTGCTGGGCGACGGCGTCGTGACCGGGCACGCCCGCGTCGACGGCCGCCCCGTGGCGCTCTTCAGCCAGGACTTCACGGTGTTCGGCGGCTCGCTGTCGGAGACCCACGCCGAGAAGATCTGCAAGGTCATGGACATGGCCGTGAAGGTCGGCATCCCCGTGATCGGCCTGAACGACTCGGGCGGCGCGCGCATCCAGGAGGGCGTGGCCAGCCTGGGCGGCTACGCCGAGATCTTCTGGCGCAACACGCGCGCCTCGGGCGTCGTCCCGCAGATCTCCGCCATCCTCGGGCCCTGCGCCGGCGGCGCGGTCTACAGCCCGGCCATCACCGACTTCATCGCGATGGTCGAGGGCAACTCGTACATGCACATCACCGGGCCGGACGTGGTCAAGACGGTGACGCACGAGGAGGTGACGTCGGAGGAGCTCGGCGGCGCGGACGTCCACATGCAGCGCTCGGGCGTGGCGCACTTCAAGAGCCCCGACGGCCGCGCCTGCATGGCGCTGCTGCGCCGGCTGCTGTCCTACCTCCCGCTGAACAACGCCGAGGACCCGCCCTTCGTCCCGACCGACGACCCGCCGGACCGCTGCGACCCCGAGCTCGACACGCTGGTGCCCGCGGACCCGCAGAAGCCCTACGACATCGTCGAGGTTGTCGACCGCGTCGTGGACCGCGAGTCGTTCCTCGAGGTGCACGCCGAGTACGCCCGCAACATCGTGGTCGGCTTCGCGCGCCTCGGCGGCCGCGTGGTGGGCGTGGTGGCGAACCAGCCCGCGGTGCTCGCCGGCTGCCTGGACATCGACGCCTCGGTGAAGGGCGCGCGCTTCATCCGCTTCTGCGACGCGTTCAACGTGCCGATCGTGACCTTCGAGGACGTCCCCGGGTTCCTGCCGGGCACCGGTCAGGAGTACGCCGGCATCATCCGCCACGGCGCCAAGCTGCTGTACGCGTACTGCGAGGCGACGGTGCCGAAGCTCACCGTCATCACCCGCAAGGCCTACGGCGGCGCCTACGACGTCATGGGGTCGAAGCACGTGCGCGCCGACGTCAACCTGGCGTGGCCGGGCGCCATGATCGCCGTGATGGGGGCGGCGGGCGCCGCCAAGATCATCTACCGCCGCGAGATCCAGGAGGCGGGCGACCCCGCGGCGGTCGAGGCCCGGCGGACGGCCGAGTACGAGGAGACCTTCAACAACCCGTACAAGGCGGCGGCGCGCGGCTTCGTCGACGACGTGATCGAGGCGTCGCAGACGCGCCCGATGCTGATCCAGGCGCTGGAGCTCCTGCGCTCCAAGCACGAGGAGCGCCCGCGGCGCAAGCACGGCAACCTGCCGCTGTAGCCGGGGGGACCATGTTCGATCGCATCCTGGTCGCCAACCGCGGGGAGATCGCCCTCCGGGTGATCCGCACCGCGCGCGAGATGGGCATCGAGTGCGTCACGGTCTTCTCGGACGTCGACGCCACGGCCCTCCACACCCGCATGGCCCACGTGGCCGTCCCGCTCGGCGGCTCGCTGCCGTCGGAGTCGTACCTCGACATGGACAAGGTGCTGGCCGCCGCGCGCGACACGGGCGCGCAGGCCATCCACCCCGGCTACGGCTTCCTGTCGGAGAACGCCGAGTTCGCGCGCCGCGTCGAGGAGGCCGGCCTGGCCTGGATCGGACCGCCGGCGAGCGCGATCGAGTCCATGGGCGACAAGATCGTCAGCCGCCGCGTCATGACGGCGGCGGGCGTGCCGTGCGTGCCCGGGCTGACCGACCCCGTCGAGTCGGCCGAGGACGCGCGCGCGGCCGCGGCGGACATCGGCTACCCCGTGATGCTCAAGGCCGCTGCCGGCGGCGGCGGCAAGGGGATCCGCATCGTGCGCGAGCCCGGCGCCCTGGCGGGCGCCTTCCGCACGGCGTCGGGCGAGGCCGAGGCGGCCTTCGGCGACGGCCGCGTCTACCTCGAGCGCTACCTCGACCAGCCGCGCCACATCGAGATCCAGGTGATGCTCGACGCGCACGGCGGGGGCGTCCACTTCGGCGAGCGCGAGTGCTCGATCCAGCGCCGCCACCAGAAGCTGATCGAGGAGTGCCCCTCGGTCGTCGTCGACGAGGCGCTGCGCGCGGAGATGGGCGCGACCGCCCTGCGCGCCGCCCGCGCCGTGGACTACCGCAACGCCGGGACGGTCGAGTTCCTGTGGTCGGGGGGCGAGTACTTCTTCCTCGAGATGAACACGCGCCTGCAGGTCGAGCACCCCGTGACGGAGATGGTCACCGGCGTCGACCTCGTGCGCGAGCAGCTGCGCGTCGCCGCGGGCGAGCCCCTCGGCTACGGCCAGGAGGACGTCCAGTTCCGCGGCTGGGCCTTCGAGGTCCGCCTGAACGCCGAGGACCCCTCGGCCGGCTTCGTGCCCTCGACCGGCACCATCGAGAACCTGCGGATGCCCGGCGGACCGTGGGTGCGCATCGACTCGGCGCTCTTCCGCGGCATGGAGGTCGGCCTGAACTACGACCCGATGCTGGCGAAGCTGATCGTCTGGGGGCCGGACCGCGAGCAGGCCATCGCCCGCATGGTCCGCGCGCTCCAGGAGCTGAACGTCGGCGGCGTGCGCACCGGCGCGCCGGCGGCCATCCGCGTGCTCGAGGACGAGCGCTTCCGGCGCGGCGAGTTCGACACCCACTTCCTCGAGGGCTTCGACCTGACCCGGCCCGTGGGCGACGAGGACCGCGTGGTCGCCGCGGCCGTGGCGCTCCGCCGCCGCAACCTCGCGCGACGCCTGGCGATGGGCCCGGGCGCCGGCGACCGCCGCGACTGGGTCTCCGCCCACCGCGGCGCCGCGACGGACTACCCCGTGCGCCAGTCCCCGGAGTCCGGAGCGGGAGCCCCGCAGCGATGAAGTACCACGTCGAGATCGACGGCCGCGAGCACGAGGTCGAGGTGCGCGAGCGCCTGGGCGAGCTCGAGGTGTTCGTCGAGGGAGAGCGCGTCGACCTCACCTACGAGGAGGTCGACCGGATGGGGCAGGTCGCCCTGCGGATGGACGGGCGCTCGTTCGGCCTGTCGATCGAGGGCGGCGCCAACGACTGCAACGTCACGATCGCCGGCCACCACTACGCCGTACGGGTCGAGGACGAGCGCGAGCGCGCCGCCCACGCGGCCGAGCGCGAGGCGGCCCGCCACGGCGGCGTCGTCAAGAGCGTGATGCCCGGCGTCGTCGCCGAGCTGCTGGTGGCCCCGGGCGACCGCGTCACGGGCGGCCAGCCGATGCTGATCCTCGAGGCCATGAAGATGCAGAACGAGATCGCCGCGCCCCAGGACGGGGTGGTGGGCGCCGTCCACGTCGCGGCCGGCCAGGCCGTGGGGGCCGGGGCGAACCTGGTCACGCTCGAGGCCCCCGAGGAGGCCTAGCTAGCCGCCCGGCGCCGCCTCGGCGTCGAGCAGCCGCACCTCGAACAGCACGGGCCACAGCTTGCCCGTGACGAACAGGCGCCGGTCGGCGGCGTCCCAGGCGATGCCGTTGGGCACCGCGTCGTCGTCGGGGATCGTGCGCCAGTCGAACAGGCCCGCCAGGTCGACCCAGCCCAGCACGCGGCCGTCGGCGGGGTCGAGGCGCACGATGCGCTCGGTCTGCCACACGTTGGCCCAGAGCTCGCCGTCGACGAGCTCGAGCTCGTTGAGGTGGAACACCGGGCGCTCGTCCAGCCGCACCTCGAAGCGCCGCAGCTCCTCCAGCGTGTCGGGGTCGCGGACGCGCACGACGTGGGTGCCGTCGGACTGGTACAGGTGCGTCCCGTCCGAGGCCAGGCCCCAGCCCTCGCCCTGGTAGCGCAGCTCGCGCACGAGCGACAGGTCGGCGGGGTCGTACACGCGCGCCGTCCGGGCGCGCCAGGTCAGCTGGATCAGCTCGCCGCCGTGCGCGGCCAGGCCCTCGCCGAAGAGCCGCGTCGGCAGGCGCGTCAGGGCGGCCACCTCGCCCGTCTCGAGGTCGACGCGCCGGACGGAGGACGAGCCGTGCCGGCCGGTGCTCTCGTACAGCGCGCCGTCCGACCACACGAGCCCCTGGCAGTAGGCCTCCGGGTCGTGGGGGAACTCCCGCACGACCTCGACCCGCTGGACCGGGGGCAGGCCCGGCTCGGCGCGCCCGCAGGCGCCGAGCGCCGCCGCCAGCGCGAGCGCCGCGGCGGACCCCCGCGCGGTCGCGGGGCCACCGGCGCGCGGTCGCGGGCGAGGGCTCGGGGGGGCCATGGGGCGTCAGTGTAGGCGCCGGCCGCGCGGGGGCGCGCGCCCAATCGCGACGGCTCCGCCCCACGCGCAGCCGGCGCCGCGCGCCGGGTGGAGCGGCGCTGCGGGCCGGGTGGAGTGGCGCTCCGTGCCGGGTGGAGTGGCGCTTCGCGCCGGGTGGAGTGGCGCCTCGCGCCGGGTGGAGTGGCGCTCCGCGCCGGGGCGCTAGACTGGCCGGCGATGGACGAGTGGATCCGGACGCTGATCGACTGGATCGAGATCGATTCGGTCACCGGCGGCGAGGCGGACTACGGCGACGCGCTCGCGCGCCGGGTCGAGGCCCTCGGGCTGGACGTCGAGCGCCAGGAGCTGGCCCCCGGCCGCTTCAACGTGCTGGCCCGCGGCGGCGCGCCGTCGGTCGTGCTGTGCACGCACCTGGACACGGTCCCACCGTGGTTCGGCTCCCGCGAGGACGCCGAGTTCGTGCACGGCCGCGGCGCCTGCGACGCCAAGGGACCGGCCGTCGCCATGCTGGCGGCCGTCGCCGCGCTCCTGCGCGAGGGCGAGGACCGCGTCGGGCTGCTGCTGACCGTCGGCGAGGAGATCGACAGCGCCGGCGCGCGCCTCGCCAACGACCGCCTGGCCGAGCCCTGGGAGCCGCGCTTCGTGATCGTCGGCGAGCCGACCGGCAACCGCTTCGTGTCCGCGCACAAGGGCATCGTCAAGGGCCGCCTGGTCGCCCGCGGCGTGGCGGGCCACAGCTCGCAGCCGCTCGGGCCGTCCGCCGTCCACGAGCTCGTGGGCTGCGCCCACCGCCTGCTGACCGAGGACTGGGGCACGCACCGGCTCCTGGGCCCGGGCAGCATCAACCTCGGCCAGATCACGGGCGGCGTCGCCCCGAACGTCGTGGCCGACCGCGCCGAGGCGGTCTTCCTGCTGCGCAACGTCGAGTCGCTCGACGTCGCCGAGGCGAAGCTGCGCCGCGCCCTCGGCCCCCACGTCGAGCTGGAGTCCGACTACGGCAACTACGGCCCGCTCGAGTTCCACGTGCCCGACGGCGAGGAGCCCATCGAGGTCGCCTTCGGCACCGACGCCCCGCACATGCCCGCCTGGGGCACGCCGCTGCTCGTCGGCCCGGGCGACATCCGCGACGCCCACACCGAGCACGAGCGCGTCGCCAAGTCCGACCTCGCGCGCGCCGCCGCGCTGTACCGCGACACGGCGCGCGACCTCCTGGCCCGCGCGGACGCCCGATGAGCGGCCCGCGGGAGCAGTCCGGCGCGAGCCGACTCGACGCGGACCGCGGCGACCCGAGCCGGGCCGACGCGAGCCGGCCCGACGCGGAGGCGCGTCCGACCGGCGAGGCGCTCCTCGACGCCCTGGAGGCGGGCCACCTGCGCGTCGCCGAGCCCCGGCCCGACGGCATGTGGGTCGTCCACGGCTGGATTCGGCAAGAGATCCTGAAACTCTTCCGCAGCTCGCCGGTCGTCCCCCTGGGGGGGGGCGCCGCGCCCTCCGCGTCGGTGCGTGGGGCCGCGGGCGACGACCCCGGACGGCACGCGTTCCTCGACAAGGCGGCCTTCCCGCCGCGCCGCTTCGCGCTCGCCGACGACGTCCGGCTGGTGCCCGGCGGGTCGGCCGTGCGGCGCGGGGCGTACCTCGGGCGGGGCGTGGTCTGCATGCCGCCCATGTACGTCAACGTCGGCGCGTGGGTGGGGGACGGGACCCTGGTCGACAGCCACGCGCTGATCGGCTCCTGCGCCCAGGTCGGCGCGGGCGTGCACGTGTCGGCGGGGGCCCAGGTGGGCGGGGTGCTCGAGCCGCCGGCGGCCCGGCCGGTGATCGTCGAGGACGGCGCGTTCGTCGGCGGCAACTGCGGTCTGTACGAGGGCGTCCGGGTGGGCGCGGGGGCCGTGCTGGCGGCGGGGGTCGTGCTCGCGGCCACGACGCCGCTCTACGACCTGGTGCACGAGTGCGAGCGCACCGGCACGTCCGCCGAGCCGCTCGTGGTGCCGCCCGGCGCCGTCGTGGTCCCCGGGACGCGGCCGGCGGGCGGCGAGTGGGCGCGCGCGCGCGGCCTGCAGGCGGCCTGCGCGCTGGTCGTGAAGTACCGGGACGCGGGGACGGACGCGCGCACCGCGCTCGAGGGCGCGCTGCGGCCGCCGGCGGGGACCGCGGGCGGCGCATGACGCGTCGGCGGATCTGGGCGACCGTCGCGCTGCTCGCCGTGGTCGTGGCGGCGCTGGCCGGCTGGCTCGGGTACCGCGAGCTGCGCTGGCCGGGCGACCCCGCGGAGATCGCCGCCCGCTGGCGCCAGGTCGAGGCGTGGGGCGAGCTCGACCCGTGGGGCTGGGACGCCGAACTGGCCGCGATCGTCGACGGGCTGGCGGAGCTCGAGCCGCCGGTGCCCGAGGAGCGCTGGCGCGACGGCGCGCGCGAGCTGCTCGCCTGGCACGCGGCCGACCCGGGGACGGGGCGGTGGCGCGGGCTGCTGGACGACGACGAGGCGGCGATCACCCAGCGCCTCGGGTCGCTCCTCCTCGAGGGGGACCTGGCGGACCGGCCGGGCGCGCTGCCCGCCGCGCTGCGCCTCGCCGCTCGCCTGCGGCGCGAGGGGAGCATGGCGCACTTCCTGGTCGGCGTGCAGTTCGCCGGGTGGGCGCTCGAGCGCGCGCGGGGGGAGGGGCTCGACCGCCACCGCGGGTCCCTCGAGCGCTGGCGGCCCCGCACCGAGGAGGCCTTCGCCGCCTTCGTGCGCGACGCCGCCGGGACGATCGAGCGCGTCGAGGCGGGGCTCGCCGTGCTCCCCGCCGAGGACCCGTTCGCGAAGGCGCGCGAGTGGATCGCGTCGCGCGAGGTCGCCGTCGCGAAGGACGCGCACGCGCGGCGGCTGACGTCCCTGCGCGAGGTCCGCGACGACCTCGACGCGCTCGCCGCGCGGGCGTCGGAGGAGCCGGCAGGGCCGTCCGTGGCCACGCTGCTCCCGGCGGTCCACCTGCTCGCCTCGCCGGGCGGCGGGCACCTGCGGTTCTTCGCCGAGCTGCTCGACGATTACGAGGCCGCTCTCGGGCCCGCCGGGCCGCCGTAGCGTCGAACTTCGACGCCCCGCGCGTCCCCGCGTCGCCGCCTGGGCGGGGCCGGCCCGGGGGCCCGGGGCGGCCGGCTGCCGCGTGCCGTCGGGGCGACGACCGGATCCGGAGGCGCCTGCTACGATCCCCTGCATGAAGATCCCGGGTCCCCTCCGCCTCCCCGTGCGCCCCCTGCGGCGCGTGCTCGCCCTCGCGCTGGGCCTCGCGGTGCTCGCCGCGCCGTCCCGCGCGACCTGGTCGATCGTCGTCGTCGACACGGTCACCCGCGAGGTCGCCATCGGCAGCGCGACCTGCCTCGCGAGCTTCAACCTGCGGCGCTTCCTGCCCGTGCTGAAGGTCGGCCACGGCGTGGCCGCGGCGCAGTCGTTCGTCGACCAGTCCGGGCAGAACCGCCGCCGCATCCTGCGCGGGTTCGAGCGCGGGGCCGACCCGGTCGTCATCCTGAATTCGCTGGCGAACTTCGACCCGGGCCACCAGACGCGCCAGTACGGCATCGTCACGCTGTTCGACGACCCGCTGACCTTCACCGGCTCGGGCGCCGGGCAGGCGCGGGCGGGGATCGTCGGGCAGGTGGGCAACCTGCGCTACGCGATCCAGGGCAACGTGCTGACGGGCGAGGCCGTGGTGACGGCGGCCGAGGCCGCCCTGCTGAACACGAACGGCGACCTGGGCTTCCGGCTGCTGAAGGCCATGCAGGCGGCGCGGTCCCTGGGCGGGGACGGGCGCTGCTCGTGCAACCCCAACGCGCCGACGATCTGCGGCGCGCCGCCGGCGAACTTCACCAAGTCGGCCCACACCGGGTTCATGCTCGTGGCGCGCCCGGGCGACCCCGACGGCGTCTGCACGCCCCAGATGGGCTGCGCCAACGGAGCCTACTACATGGCGCTGAACTCGATCGGGCAGGTCAACAGCATCGACCCGGTGCTCGACCTGACGTTCAAGTACGCGACCTGGCGCCTGTCGAAGGAGGGCCGCCCCGACCACGTCAAGTCGCGCCTGTCGGTCGAGCGCGACGCGATCGCGCCGGGCACGGCGGCCGCGTCCTCGCGGGTGTTCCTCGACCTGGTGGACCTGGACGACATCGAGATCGACGTGGGGGGCGCGGACGTGTACGTCGAGACCGTCGACGGCTCGCCGGGGCACGCGGTGCCCGGCCCGATCGTGGACCACGGCGACGGGTCGTACTCGTTCGCGTTCTTCGCGGGCGACACCCCGGGCGTGGACGAGTGGAAGGTCGTCGTCCACGACTCCCAGGGGCCCGGGGTCCAGCTGACCCAGACGATCGTCCTGCGCGTCGAGGCGGGCCCGACCGCGCTCGCGCGCTGAGCCCGCTCGCGCCGGGGCGCCGCCGCGCGGTCAGCGCGGCGCGTGGAACGGCGTGTTCGTCTCCGCCAGCTCGACCAGGCTGCGGGCCGGGGCGAAGCGCGCGGCGCCGCCCGGGCGGCGCAGCACGTCGGGCGCGCTGGCGATGCGGTTCAGCCGCGCCACCACCTCGCCGGCGCCGAGGGTGTCCGCGTAGCGCAGGAGCCCGCCGCGGAACGGCGGGAAGCCCATGCCGAAGACGGTGGCCAGGTCCAGCTCGCGCGGGCCGGACACGACGTCCTCCTCCAGGGCGTGGGCGGCCTCGTTCAGCATCGCCAGCACGAGACAGTCGACGATCCACTGGTCCGCGAAGTCCTGGCCGCGCGCGAGGTCGCGCTCGACGAAACGGGAGAGGTCCGTCGACAGGGTCTTCTTCGGCGCCTTCTTGGGGTCGGTGCCCTCGGGGACCTCCGGGTGGTCGTAGAACCCACGGCGGTTCTTCTTGCCGAGGCGGCCGTCCTCCATCATGCGCGCCAGCACGCCGGTCGTCGCGGCGCGCTCGCCGTAGGCGGCGTGCAGCGACGCGCCCGCGTGGGAGGCGATGTCGAAGCCGACCTCGTCGAGCAGCTCGAGCGGGCCCATCGGCATGCCGAACTGCTTCGCGGCCGCCTCGAGCTGGCGCGGGTCGGCGCCCGCCTCGAACAGGCGCACGGCCTCGTCGAGGTACGGACCCAGCAGGCGGTTCACGAGGAACCCCGCCACGTCCTTCACCACGACCGGCGTCTTCCCGAGCTTCACCGCCAGGCGCGCGGTCGCCGCGACGACCGCGTCGGAGGTGTCCTCGCCGCGCACGATCTCGACCAGCGGCATGGCGTGCACGGGGTTGAAGAAGTGCATGCCGACGACCCGCTCGGGGTTCGGCAGGCCGGCGGCGATGGCGGTCACCGACAGCGAGGACGTGTTGGTGGCGAGGATCGCCTCCGGGCCGAGGACCCGGGCCACCTCGCGGAAGACCGCCTGCTTGACCTCGAGCTTCTCGGCCACGGCCTCGAGCACCAGGTCGCAGCGCGCGAACCCGGCGGCCTCGGTCGAGGCCTCCAGCCGGTCGATCCGGGCGCGGGCCTCGTGCGGCTCGATGCGCCGCCGCCGCAGCCGGCGGCCGACGCGGGCGCGGTGCTCGCCCACCGCGTCGTCCAGCGCCGCCTGCGACAGGTCGCGCAGGCGCACGTCGACGCCCTTGTCCGCCAGCAGGCCGGCGATGCCGCCCCCCATGACGCCGCCGCCGATCACGCCGGCCCGGCGGACGGTCGCCGGCTCCGGTTCCGAGTCCGGGCGGCCCAGCTTCTTGGCCTCCTCGGACAGGTGGAAGATCGAGACGAGGTTCTTGCAGACGTCGGTCGCCGCGAGCTCGCCCAGGGCGCGGGCCTCGGCGTTCAGCCCGCGCTCGAGCGGCGTGCGCGGCGCCGACGCCGTCAGCTTCAGGGCGCGGATCGGCGCGGGGTAGTGCCCGCGCGTCCTGGC
>JAUIDW010000428.1 GCA_030428395.1 bacterium
CGCGCGGCCTTCGCGCGGGCGCTCCCGCTGGCGGCGGTCGGGATGCTGGGCGCGCTGCCGGCGCCGGAGCGGCCCTCGTCGATCGCGCTGCTCGCGTGGCTGGCGCTGTGGAGCCCGGTGGCCGGCTTCCTGGCCGGCAGCCAGCGCCTGCGCGCGCTCGCGGCGGCGTCGATCCCGGCCGCGTGGATGGTCGCGTTCGTGCTGGTCGAGTCCGCGGCCCTGGGCGGGGACGCCGTCCGCGGCGTGCCCGCGCCCGCCGGCGCGGCGATGGCGTGGAGCGGGCTCTTCGCCGCCGGCTTCGGCCTGGGGCGCGCGGCCGGGCCGTCGCGGCGCTGGCGCGGCGCTGGGCTCGTCGCGGCCGCCGCGGCGGCGCTCTCCGGCGCGGCGCTGGCGTTCGGCCTGGCCGACGCGCCGTGGCCGGCGGAGGTCAGCGCACGGCTGCTCGACGCGTCGCCGGTGGTGCTCGTGGTCGAGGCCGCGGGCGTGGCGGACTGGATGTGGCACCCCTCGACCTACGAGGCGGCGGGCGTGGACCGCTACGCGCGGGCCCCGTACGGCGCCGCGCTTGCAGGGCCCCTCGCGCTTGTGGTGGGATGTGCCCTCGCGGCGCTGGGAGCCGCGCTCGCGCGGGGCGAGCGCGCCGAGCAGCCCGGGTAGCGACCCATGGCGCAACGCAAGTACTTCTGCACCTTCCCCCAGCACCTGATCCAGGAGCCGCTGATCAGCCACACGCTCGGCGCGAAGTTCGGCGTCATCCCGAACATCCGCGCCGCCAGCATCACCGACACGCTGGCGCTGGTCGCCGTCGAGATCGAGGGCGAGGACGAGGCCGTCGACCGCTCCGTCGCGTTCCTGCGCGAGCGGGGCGTGAAGGTCGAGGAGCTCGCGGACGGCGACGAGTCGCCGATCGGCTAGCCCCGGACCGCCTGCGCGATGCGCCCCCAGCCCCGGCCTCCGCGGTGGACGTCGGGATCGCGCCGCCCGCCGACCCGGCGCGCCGCGCTGGCCGCGGCCGCGCTGGCCCCGCTGCTGCTCGCGACCTGCGGGCAGCCCGACCTGCTCGAGGCCTTCGGGTGGGAGACGCCGTCCCGCGGGATGGTCGTCGCCGAGCACCCGCTGGCCGTCGAGGTCGGCCTGAAGGTGCTGCGCGAGGGGGGCAACGCGGCCGACGCGGCCGTGGCCACGGCGCTGGCGCTCGCCGTGGTCTACCCGCAGGCGGGGAACCTCGGCGGCGGCGGCTTCGCCCTGTGGGTGACCCACCGCGGCGACGCGAGCGCGCTCGACTTCCGCGAGACCGCGCCGGTGACCGCCGACGCGGCGCGCTACCTGGACTTCGACGGCGAGCTGGTGCCCGAGCGGGCCAAGAGCGGGCCCCTGGCCGTGGGGGTGCCCGGGACGCCCGCGGGGCTGCAGGCGCTGCTCGAGGCGCACGGGTCGGGCAGCTGGAGCCTGCGGCGGCTCGCGCGGCCGGCGATCGAGCTCGCGCGCGAGGGCTTCCGCGTCGACCCGTGGCTGGCCAAGGCGCTGCGCGCCGAGCCCGCCCGCACGCGCCTGATGAAGAGCCCGGCCGCGCGGCGGCGGTTCTACCCCGGCGGCGAGCCGCTGCGCGAGGGCCAGCGCCTGAAGCAGCCCGAGCTGGCGCGCACGCTGGACCGCTTCGCGCGCTTCGGGTCGCCCGGGTTCTACGGCGGCGAGACCGCGCGCGCGATCGTGCGCGAACTGCGGCGCTCGGCCGGTCTCGAGCCCGACGACGCCGTGCCCGCGCAGGGCTGGATCGACTTCCCCGACCTCGAGCGCTACGAGGTGCGCTGGCGCGAGCCGCTGCGGGGACGCTTCCGCGGCAAGGAGATCGTGACCATGCCGCCGCCGAGCTCCGGCGGCGTCGCGGTGCTCGAGGTGCTGGCCCTGCTCGACGGCCTGCCGCTCGAGACGGAGGCCGCCGGCCTCGAGCGCGGCGAGGAGGCCCGCCGCGGCGGCTTCGAGCTGGGCACCGACGACCTCGTCTGGAACGACCGCCTGCTGCACTGGTGGATCGAGGCGCTGCGCGTCGCGTTCGCCGACCGCGCCGTGCACCTGGGCGACCCCGACTTCCACGTGGTGCCGATCGAGGAGCTGCTCGACCCCGAACGCCTGGCGGCCGAGCGCGCGCGCTTCGGCCAGCGGGCGCGCCCCGACGTCGCCGCCTGGGCGGAGGCGCCGCGGCCCGAGGGGACCGAGACGACGCACGTCTCGGTGGTGGACTCCGACGGCAACGCGGTCAGCCTGACGACCACGCTGAACTCGAGCTTCGGCAGCGGCATCCTGGTGGAGGACGGCGGCTTCCTCCTGAACAACCAGATGGACGACTTCGCCATCCGGCCCGACGCCCCCAACCAGTTCGGGCTGGTGGGCAGCGAGGCGAACGCGCTGGAGGCGCTGAAGCGCCCGCTGTCGTCCATGACCCCGATCGTGGTCCGCGACGGCGGCCACGCGAACAGCCTGGTGATGGGCAGCCCCGGCGGGCCGCGCATCATCACGTCCCAGATCGGCGTGCTGCTGCGCACGCTGGTGTTTCGCCAGGACCCGCGCGCGGCCGTGCTGGCGCCGCGGCTGCACCAGCAGTGGCGCCCGGCGCGCACCGAGTTCGAGGAGGGCTGGCAGCAGGCCGTGCTCGACCGCCTGGGCGCCCGCGGCCACGAGGTGCTGGTGAAGACCGAGCGCTGGGCCAGCGTGCAGCTGATCGCGCTGGACGAGCGCGGCGGCCCGCCGGTCGGCATCAGCGACCCGCGCCGCGGCGGCGTCGCGGGCCTCGAGGGCGAGCCCGTGCCCGCGCCGCACCTCCCGCTGCCCGACCAGCCCGACCCGCTGACGGGCGAGGTGCGCTGAGGCGCGCCGCGCGCGCGGCCGGCGGCGGGGGAGACGCACGAGGGGCCGGGACGCTCGCGGCGTCCCGGCCCCTCGTGCGTCGGCGCGCGGGCGCCGGATCAGAAGTCGTCGAGGTCCCCGAGGTCGTCCTCGATCTCCTTCTTCTGGGGCTTCTCGCGCTTGGCGAGGTTGGCCCAGGCGAGGTCGCTGTCCTTGGCCTGGTTCCAGGCCTTCATCCAGGCGATGACGACCTTCTTGTTGAACACCACGTCCTTGGGCTCGGTCGTGTAGCGCCAGTCGAAGTTGTTCCCGCGGCAGATCTCCTCGAGGAGCCTCTGCGTCGCGTCGCCCATCTTCAGGTCGTCCTCGTCGCTGAAGTCCAGCGTCTTGAAGTGGTTGAGGATGACCGGGAAGGCCTTGCGGTCCGCCTCGGCGAGCTTCGACCGGGCGCGCCCCCCCGGCGCCCCCGCGCTGGGGTCGATGGCCATGGCCATCCACTCGTTCATCTCCTCCCACTCCTCGTCCGTCGTGCCCTCGAAGGGCTCGAAGTCCGGCCACTCGGAGAGGTCGACGGAGTCCGGGTCGGGCTGGCTCTCCGCGGCCGGGTCGGGGAACGCCTGCTGCTCGTCGTCGGCGGGCTCCTCGTCGGCGGCGTCGTCCTCGACGCCGGTCGTCTCGTCCGCCAGGCCGAGGGTGGCCTCCGGCGCGTCGTCGCTCGACGCGGCGTCGTCGCTCGACGCGCTGTCGGGGGCCGCGTCGGCGGCGGCCTCGGGGGCCTCGGCGGCCGCGTCCGTGGCGGCCTGGGCCAGCTCGGCCTCACCGCTCTCGGCGGCGGCGGCCTCGGTGTTCTGGTTCTGCCACCACAGGTAGCCGCCCACGCCGATCACGACGGCGAGGATCGCGGTCGTGATCATCGGCGCGGCGCTCTTCTTCTTCGGCGCGCGGCCGCGGCGGCCCCCGCGCGCGGGCGCCTCGTCGCCGTCGTCCTCGTCGCCGCGCGCGCGCTTCGTGCTGCGGCGGCCGGCCGAGGGGCGGACG
>JAUIDW010000429.1 GCA_030428395.1 bacterium
TGCAGCCGCGCCAGCATGCGCGCGTCGTACAGCACGTCGGCGTCCAGGATCAGCACGTCCTCGCCGCGCGCGAAGGCCGGGCGGGCCTCCCACAGGGTGACGACGCTGCCGCGCTCGAAGCGCGGGTTGAGCACGCACTCGACCTCGAGCCGCGTGTCGAGCGCGGCCAGCGCCGCCTCGACCGCGTCGGCGCGGTGCCCCACCGCGACCGCCAGGTGCCGCACGCCCGCGCCCTCGAGCAGCGCGACGTGGCGCGCCAGCAGCGAGCGGCCGCCGACGTCGAGCAGGCACTTGGGCAGGCCTTGCGCGGCGTCGCCGAGGCGCTCCCCGCGGCCCGCGGCCAGCAGCAGCGCGCGACGTGCCGGGGAGCGCGTCACCGTTCGAGCTCCCCGGGCGCGCCGTCCGTCGGGGGCCCGAGCCCGCCCGCGGCGTCGGACGCGGCGGTCGCCCGCTCGAGCTCGGGAGCCGGCGCCAGCGCCGCGCCCTCGCGCTGCGCGCGCCGGCGCAGCAGCAGACGGCGCCCCTCGGCCAGCTGCCAGGCCGCCAGGCCCGGCACCCCCTGGATCAGCTCGCGCGCGCGCCGCACCAGCGCCAGCGCCAGGGCGGGCTCCGAGGGGATCCCCAGCGCCTGGCAGGCCAGCAGGTAGCCGCCCTCCTGCACGCCGATGGCCGCGGGGATGGCGAAGCCCGCCGACCGCGCGGCCTGGGCGAGGCTCTCGATCACCATCGCCTGCTCGAGCGTCACCGGGGTGTCGAGGAAGCGCATGGCGAGCCACACCTCGCCCGTGCCGAGCACCCAGCCCGACAGGCGCGCGAGCGCGCACCAGGCGACGCGGCCGCGCTGCTTCCACAGCCACGTGATGCGCTCGTCGAGCGCGCCGGCGCCGCCGGCGAAGGACAGCCACACGCGCTCGCCCATCGTGCGCTCGATGGCGCGCGCCAGGAACAGGAACATCCCGCCGCGCTGCGCCAGGAAGAACAGGCCCATCAGGACGAGCCCCGCGGAGATCGCGGCGGCGAGCCCGCGCGCCAGGCCCGGCTCGTCCACCGACGCGGCGAGCACGAGCACGCCGGCGAGGGCGAACACGAGCTGCATCGTGAAGCCGAGCGTGATGTCCACCAGCACGCTGGCTCCGGCGGTGGCCCCGTCGACGCGGTGGCGCATGAGCAGGCGCGCGCGCACGAACTCGCCGCCGACCTGCGCGACCGGCAGGAGCCCGTTGACCGACTCGCTGATCCAGCGGTGGCGCACCAGCGCGACCAGCGGCGGCCGGTCGTCGCGGTCCAGCAGGGCGCGCCAGCCCGACGCGTCCACGAACATCGGCACGACGTGCCACAGCGCGACCACGAGGACCCCCCAGCCGGCCCCGGCGGCGGAGGTCAGCACCTCCTCCGAGCCCTTCCAGGCGACGAGCGCGGTCAGCAGCGCGAGCCCGACGAGCCCCAGCAGGACGGCGCGGGTCTTCACGGGCGGCGCTCCGCGTAGCCCTCGCGCCGGAACCACTCGACGGCGTCCCGCAGGGCCAGGGTCGCGGCGCGCGGCGCGTAGCCCAGCTCGCGCCGCGCCTTGTCCGAGCGGAAGTACATGCGCTTGCGCGCCATGCCCAGCGCGTCCCGCGTCACCCGCGGCTCGCCCCCGAAGCGGCGCGCCCAGGTCTCCGCGACGAAGGCGACCGGCTCGAGCAGCCCCGGCGACAGGCGCACGCGCGGGGCGCGGGTGCCGGCGATGCGCGCCACCTCCTCGAGGATCGCGCGCAGGCTCATGTCCTCGCCGCCGAGGATGTAGCGCTCGCCCACCGCGCCCCGCTCGAGGGCCAGCAGGTGCCCCTCGGCGACGTCGTCGACGTGCACGACGTTCAGCCCCGTGTCGACGTAGGCGGGCATGCGGTTGGTGGCGGCGTCGAGGATCATGCGGCCGGTCGGGGTCGGCTTCACGTCGCGCGGACCGATCGGCGCGGAGGGGTTCACGACGACCGCGGGCAGCCCCGCGTCGCGCACGAGCTCGCGCACGACCTCCTCGGCCAGGAACTTCGAGCGCTTGTAAGGCCCGATCATGTCGTCCACGGTCGCCGGCGTCTCCTCGTCCGACGGCTCGTCGCCCGGGCGCAGGCCGAGGACGGCCACGCTGCTCGTGTACACGACGCGCTCGACCCCCGCCCGCAGCGCGGCGAGCATCAGGCGCCGCGTGCCCTCGACGTTGCGCGCGTACATCGCCTCGGGGTCGGGCACCCACAGGCGGTAGTCGGCGGCGACGTGGAAGACGTGCCGGCACCCCTCGACGGCGCGGTCGAGCGACGGCGGGTCGTCCAGGTCGCCCTCGACGATCTCGACGTCGAGCTCCGCCACGTTGCGGCGGTCGCCGCCGCTGCGCGCCAGCACGCGGACGCGGTGGCCGCGGGCCAGGAGCGCGCGGGCCACCGCCGAGCCGACGAACCCCGTCGCGCCGGTCACCAGGGCGGTCACGCGCCGTCCTCCCGCGCCGCGACGGCGGCGCCCGTGCGCCCGCGGTGGCGCAGCACGACCCAGCCCGCGAAGAGGGGCGCGCCCACCGCCGCCGCGACGAGGAACGCCGCGCCGCCCCCGAGCCACACGACCGGCGCGACGAGGTACAGCGCGTCCTCCGCCTCGAAGCCGGCCCGGGCGGGCTGGCGGACCGCGTCCTTGCCGAGGCGCGCCTCGGCGCGCTGCCACAGCACGAAGATCGCCGCGATCGAGGTGCCGGCCACGAGCCCCAGCCACGGCGCCAGCGCCCCGAGCTCGGTCCCCCGCAGCCCCGCGCCCAGGCCCAGGAAGAAGAGCACCTTCACGACGCCGTCGCTGGTCACGTCGTAGTAGTGCCCCAGCGCGCTGGTGCGGCCGGTCATGCGCGCCAGCTCGCCGTCCGCGTGGTCCACGATCGCCGAGGCGACGAGCAGCAGCGCCGCCGCGTGCAGCGCCGCCCCGCCCCGCGCCGCCAGGGCCGCGGCCGCGAGCCCGAGCAGCAGGCTGACGGTCGTCACGTGGTTGGGCCGCACGGCCGTCGTCCGCAGCGGGCGGACGAGCCAGCGGGCCAGGCGCGCGTCCCAGGGCCTCACGCCGTCGCCTCCCGCCGCGCGAGCAGGGCCGGCAGCACGACGAGCGTGCAGACCAGCGTGAAGCCGACCCCGAGGGTCAGGAGCACGCCCAGGCTGGCCGTGCCGGGGTGCGGCGACAGGGCGAGCGAGCCGAAGCCGCAGAGCGTCGTCAGGCAGCTGTAGAACACCGCGCGCGCGGTGCTGGTCCGCAGGATGTTCCGGTGGGGCTCCAGACGGGCACGGTGGACCATGTGGATGCCGTTGTCGACCCCGATCCCCAGCAGCAGGGGCAGCGAGATCACGTTCGCGAAGTTCAGCGTCCCGCCCCCCGCCGCGAGGGCGGCGCCGGTCAGCGCGCCGGCCAGGAGCAGCGGCGCGAACACGAGCAGGACGTCGAGCGGGCGCCGCACGATCGCCACGAGCACCAGGCCGATCGCGACGAAGGCGTAGAGGAACGCCGCGCGAAAGGCGCGCACCGCCGCGGACCCGGCGGACACGATCGTGACCGGGCCGCCGACCGCGGTCGGCGCGACGGCGGTGACCTCGGCGGCGAAGGCGGCGAGGTCGTCGAGCCGCGCCAGGTTCGCGCGGGGGGACGCCTCGACCCGCCGGCGGCCGTCAGCGGCCTCCCAGCGCACGCGCAGCGTGTCCGGCAGGTCCTCCGCGCGCGCCCCCTGCGTCGAGGCCGCCAGCGCCAGGGCGTCCAGCTCCCCGGGCAGCCCGCCGGTCACGTCCTGCTCGACGCCCAGCAGGACGGCGTCGTCGGCCTGCAGCGCCGCGTCGAGCCGGCGGCGCAGCGACGCGGCGGCGGGCACGTCGAGCCCGG
>JAUIDW010000045.1 GCA_030428395.1 bacterium
CGGAGCGCGCGTTGCGCTGGTGGCGACGGCCGCCGAGCGCTGCGCGGACACCGCCGCGGCCTGCGCCGAGGCCGCGTCGCGCGCGGGCGCCGACCCCGAGCAGGCCAGCCGCAGGTACGGCGTCGACGTCTCGGACTTCGGCGCGGTGACCGGCCTCGTCGACCAGGTCGTGTCCGAGCTGGGCGGTCTGCACGTGCTCGTGAACAACGCGGGGATCACGCGCGACCAGCTGCTGCTGCGCATGACCGAGGAGGACTTCGACCGCGTCGTCGACGTCAACCTGAAGGGCACGTGGAACTTCCTGCGCGCGGCGGCGCGCACGCTGATGAAGTCCCGCGGCCGCGTCGTGAACATCGCCTCGGTCGTGGGCATCACCGGCAACCCCGGCCAGGCGAACTACTCCGCCAGCAAGGCCGGGATCCTCGGGATGACCCGCGCCGTCGCGAAGGAGCTGGCCTCGCGCGGAGTCTGCGTCAACGCCGTCGCGCCCGGCTTCATCGAGACCGACATGACCGCGGAGATCGACGCGAAGGCCTCGGAGGCCATGCTCGGCGCGATCCCGCTGGGTCGTCCGGGGTCTCCGGAGGACGTGGCGGCCGCCGTCGACTGGCTCGTCGGGCCCGGTGGGGACTACGTCACCGGCCAGACGATTGTGGTGGACGGCGGGTTGAGTATCTGAAGACAATGGACCACGGCCCGTGCCCCGCCCCGCGGGGCGCGCGCCTCGAATTTTGGACCCCAGGCTCCCGTGAGAACGGAGAACGCACCCGTGAGCGAATCCTCGATCCAGGACCGCGTGATCAAGATCGTCTGCGACCAGATGGGCACGACGGCCGACAAGATCACGCCGGAGACGTCCTTCATCAACGACCTCGGCGCCGACTCGCTCGACACCGTCGAGCTCGTCATGGAGTTCGAGGACGAGTTCGAGATCTCGATCCCCGACGAGGACGCGGAGAAGATCCAGACCGTCGGCGCGGCGATCGAGTACATCGGCTCGAAGTCCTGACCCTCACGCTCCGGGCGAACGCCGCGCCGCCCTGGCCCGCCCGATCCCGTCGCGGGTCGCGCGCGGGGTGGGTGGGGCATCGCCGCGCGCCGCGCACCGTCGGGAGCCCGTCGTCGGGACCGCGTACCAGGACGCGGTCCGACCCTGCATTCCATCGCGAGTAGACCATGCGTCGAGTCGTCATCACTGGTCTGGGGACCGTCAACCCGCTCGGGAACGACGTCGAGACCTCGTTCCGCCGCATGGTGGCGGGCGAGAACGGCGTGGTCCCGATCCCCAACTTCGACACCAGCGGCTACACCACCCACATCGCCGCCAAGGTCCAGTGGACCCCCGAGGACCACTTCCGCGCGCCCGACCTGCGCAAGCTGGACCCCTTCACGATGTGGGCCCTGATGGCGACGCGGGAGGCCCAGGCCGACGCGGGGCTGACGCTGAAGGACGCCTCGGAGGACGAGCGCGAGCGCTTCGGCTGCATCATCGCCACGGGGATCGGCGGCATCACCGGCATCGAGGAGCAGTTCCACGTGCTGCTGGAGAAGGGCCCGCGCCGCATCAGCCCGCACTTCATCCCGCGCATCATGGCGAACGCCGTGGCGGGGCAGGTGGCGATCGAGAACGGGCTGCTGGGGACCGCGTTCACGACCTCGAGCGCCTGCGCCTCCGCGGGCCACGCGATCGGCATGGCCCTGCGCAGCATCCAGAGCGGCGAGTCCGACCTCGTCGTCACCGGCGGCGCCGAGTCCGCCACGACGCCGCTCGGGCTGTCCGGTTTCTGCGCCGCGAAGGCCCTGTCCACGCGCAACGACGAGCCCGAGCGGGCCTCGCGTCCCTTCGACGTCGACCGCGACGGGTTCGTGATGGGGGAGGGCTGCGGGATCCTGCTGTTCGAGGAGCTCGAGCGCGCCCGCGCCCGCGGCGCGAAGATCTACGCCGAGGTGAAGGGCTACGCGTCCACCGACGACGCGTTCCACATCACGGCGCCCAAGGAGGATGGTGCCGGCCCCGCGCGGGCCATGAGCCGCGCGCTGCGCGACGCCGGCGTGGACCCGACCGAGGTCGACTACGTCAACGCCCACGGCACCAGCACGAAGTACAACGACGCGATCGAGACGCGCGCGATCAAGACGGCCTTCGGCGACCACGCGCGCAAGCTCGCCATCTCGTCGACCAAGTCGATGGTCGGCCACCTGCTGGGGGCCTCCTCCGCGATCGAGCTCGTCGCGACGACGATGAGCATCTCCCAGGGCGTGGTCCACCCGACGCGCAACCTGGAGAACCCCGACCCCGAGTGCGACCTCGACTACGTGCCGCGCGAGGCGCGCGACCTGCGCGTGCGCAACGCGCTGTCGAACTCGCTGGGGTTCGGCGGGCACAACGTGTCGATCTGCATCGGGCAGCTCGCGGACTAGCCAGCCGCGGGCGAGATGGCCCCGGCGCCGGCAGCTCCCACCGGCCGGGCCCGCGCGGCGCGCGCCCTACGCCCCCGTGCGTAGGGCCGCCGCGACCGGCCGGTCGCGGCCCCCTCCGGCGGGGCGCTCGAGCGCACGAGATGCGCGATCCGGGCGTCGCTCGCCCGACGCGGGGCGATACAATCGACGGCCGTTCAGGGACCCCCCTCCCGGCCATTCTCGGGGTGAAGGAGCGCGAAGCATGCACACTCGTTTCCAGGATCTGCTGCACCAGTACAAGGTCGACGTCTTCAACGTGGACCACGACCGCGCGTCCGTCGAGGACGTGACGACGGAGTGCCTGCACATCACCGAGGACGTCCTGCACCAGAAGTACCACTACCACTTCCACAAGCTGCCGGACGCCGACCGCGCGGAGATCATCAACATGATCAACAACTACACGCGCGAGGCGATCCTGCCGCCGGTGGTGGAGAAGCTGGTGCGCCGTCAGGTGCGGCTCGAGAAGCGCATCGAGGCCCTGGTGGCCATGAACGAGCGGCTCCTCGAGATCCTGTCCGAGCCGCGCGAGGCCGCCCCCAGCTCGACCTGAACCCTTGCGCGGCGTCGTCCTCGAGCGCGGCGCCGTCGGCGTGCGCGCCGACCTCCCGCCGCCGGGGACGCCTGCGGGCGCGACGGCCGGTCCTCGCCCGGACGGTCCGCCCGAGGTGCGCGTGCGCGTGCTTCGCGCCGGCGTCTGCGCGACCGACCTCGCGCTGGCGCGCGGGTACATGGGCTTCGCCGGTGTACCCGGACACGAGTTCGTCGGGGAGGCGCTCGAGGGCCCGCTGCGGGGACGGCGCGTGGTCGGCGAGATCAACGCGGGCTGCGGCCGCTGCGACGACTGCCGCGCGGGCGATCCGCGCCACTGCCCGGACCGCACCGTGCTGGGCATCCTCGGACGGCCCGGCGCGTTCGCGGAACAGCTCTCGCTGCCCGCGGCCAACCTCCACGCGGTCCCCGACGGCCTGCCCACCGACCGGGCCGTCTTCGTCGAGCCGCTGGCCGCCGCCTTCGAGATCGCCGAGCAGGTGCCGCTGCCTGCCGGCGCGCGCACGCTCGTGGCCGGGGACGGGCGCCTGGGCCTGCTCTGCAGCCAGGTCCTGGCGCTGCGCGGGCTCGACGTGACGCTGCGCGGCCGCCACCCCGAGCGCGCGGAGCGGCTCCCCGCGGGGATCCACTTCGAGGCGGCGGACGGCGACGCCGACGGCGACCGCTCCTTCGACCTGGCGGTCGAGGCGACCGGCGACCCCGAGGCCCTGGGCGCCGTGCTCGGGCGGGTCCGGCCCCGCGGCACGGTCGTCCTGAAGACCACCACCGAGCGCCTGTCGCCCGTGGACCTGGCGCGGGTGGTCGTGGACGAGCTGACGCTGGTCGGCTCCCGCTGCGGGCCCTTCCGGCCGGCCCTGCGCGCGCTCGAGCGCGGCGAGGTGGTGGTCGATCCGCTGATCGCCGCGCGGTTTCCCCTGGAGGGCGCCGCCGAGGCGTTCGAGACGGCCGCCCGGCCCGGTATCCTCAAGGTCCTCCTCGACCTGGAGCGTTCATGACCCAGACCCCGATGCGCGAGCGGGCCGCACGCCTCGGCCAGGAGCACCTGCTCCGCCACTTAGACTCCCTGCCGCCCGGGGAGGCCGACGCCCTCGAGGCCCAGCTGGACGAGGTCGACCTCGAGCTCGTGCAGCAGCTCGCGGGCACCCTCGAGGAGGAGCCCGAGGCCCCGCCGGCGGAGTCCATCGAGCCGCCCGAGGTCTTCCCGAGCGACCCGGGCGAACGCGCGGCGGAGGCCGAGCGCGCGCGCGAGCGCGGCGCGGAGCTGCTGGCCGCCGGCAAGGTCGGTTACCTCGTCGTGGCCGGCGGTCAGGCCTCCCGCCTCGGGTACGACGGCCCCAAGGGGACGTTCCCGGTCGGGCCGGTCAGCGGCTGCTCGCTCTTCGAGTTCCACGCCCGCCGGCTGCTCGCCGCCGCCCGCCGCCACGGCGCGCCGACCCCCTGGTACGTGATGACGTCGCGGGCGAACGACGCCGACACGCGGGCGTTCTTCGCCGACCACGACCACTTCGGGCTCGACCCCGACGACGTGTTCTTTTTCAGCCAGGGCATGGTCCCGGCGGTCGACTTCGAGGGCCGCATCCTGCTGCGCTCGGAGACGGAGCTGTTCCTGGCGCCGAACGGGCACGGCGGCTCGCTGCTGGCCCTGCGGGACTCCGGCGCGCTCGCGGACATGCGCGCGCGCGGGATCGAGCAGGTGTCGTACTTCCAGGTCGACAACCCCCTGGCGCGCCCCGCCGACCCGCTGTTCCTGGGCCTGCACGCGGAGGCCGGCGCCGGGATGTCCAGCAAGGTCGTGCCCAAGCGCGACGCCTCCGAGAAGGTGGGCGTGCTCGGGCGCGTGGGCGGCGTCCTCGGCTGCATCGAGTACTCGGACCTGCCGGAGGAGCTCCGCGAGGCCCGCGACGACGAGGGCGAGCTGCGCTTCCGCGCCGGCAACATCGCCGTGCACGCGCTCGCGGTCGAGTTCGTCGAGGAGATCACCCAGGGCGGCCTGAAGCTGCCGTGGCACGTGGCCCGCAAGACCATGCCGGTCTGGAGCGACGGCGGCCCGGCGGAGGTCCAGGGGGCGAAGTTCGAGACGTTCGTGTTCGACGCGCTGCACCGCTCGCCGGAGAGCGTCACGCTCGAGGTCGAGCGCCGCCTGGAGTTCAGCCCCGTCAAGAACCGCACGGGCGAGGACTCCCCGGAGACCTGCCGCCGCGACCTCTGCCGGCTGTTCGCCGGCTGGGTCGAGGCCCGCGGCCTGCCGCTGCCGCGCGCCGGCGAGGACGACGCGCTGCCGGTCGAGGTCGACCCGCGCCTCGCGGAGTCCCGGGAGGAGTTCCTGGCCCTGCCCAACCCGCTCCCCGACATCCGTCCGGAGGGGCACCTGTACACGGTGTGACGGGTCCCGCCGGCCCCGAGCGCGCGTCGCCCGCGCCCGCCGAGCTGCGCGTCGCGGTCATCGGCCGCGGCCGCCTGGGCGGCTTCGCCGCGGCGCTGCTCGACGCCACGCCGGGCTTCCGGTGCGCGGGGAGCTACGCGAGCGGCGACGACTGGCGGTCCGCCGTCGCGGCGGGGGACGTGGACGTCGCGCTGGAGGCGACCGTCGCGGGGCGGGGCGAGGAGCACGGCCTGGCGCTGCTCGAGCGCGGCGTGCGGCCCGTCGTCGGGACCAGCGGCGTCGGGCCCGAGGGGGCGGCGCGGCTGGACGCCCGCGCCCGCGAGCTGGGCCTCGGCGGCCTCGTGGTGCCGAACTTCAGCCTGGGGGCGCTGCTGCTCGCCCGCGCCGTCGAGGCCGTCGCGGCGCACCTGCCCGACGCGGAGATCGTCGAGCTGCACCACGCCGGCAAGCGCGACGCGCCCAGCGCGACGGCCCGGGAGCTCGCGCGCGCCGTCGAGCGCGCGCGCCGCGCGGCGCCGGACGCGCCGGCGGGGGACGTGCCCATCCACTCGGTGCGGCTGCCGGGGCTGCACGCGCACCACGAGGTGCTGCTCGGCGGCCAGGGCGAGTCCCTGACGCTGCGCCACGACGTGCACGGCCCCGAGGCCTTCGGCCCCGGCCTGCTGCGCGCCCTGCGCCACGCCGCGACGGCCCGCGGCGTCGCGTACGGCCTGGAGCCGGCCCTGGACGCCCCCTAGACTCGGGCCCCCGGCCAGGGTGGCGGAATTGGCAGACGCGGCGGATTCAAAATCCGCTTCCCGCAAGGGAGTGAGGGTTCGAGTCCCTCCCTTGGCACCAGCGCTCCCCGCAGCGACCCCGACGCACCGTACCGGGCACCCATGGCAGCCGACCCTCTCCTCCCCAGCGTGCCCGACGCCGCCGACGAGGCCGCGAGCGAGCACGGCCGCACCGAGCCGACGCTGGCAGCGGCGCTGCTGCCGATGCTGCTGCACTCGATCAACAACACGACGCAGCTGCTGATCGCCGTCGGCGGCGCGCCGAGCGTGCGCGAGCCGGACCTGGAGGGCTGCGGCGGCGACCTGGCGCGCGCGGCGGCGAGCGCCCACGACCACGGCTGGATCCTCGGCGTGCTGGGGTGCGAGCTGGGCGCGGACCTGCTCCTGGCGCGGCGCAAGGAGCGCGGGCTGGAGCCGCTGGTCGCCCTGGTGCGCACCGCCCTGCGCCGCCGCGGCGGCGACCTCGACGGCCCCGCGGAGTTGCCGCGGCTCGCCCCGGACGTCGGCTCGGGCTGGGAGCTGCCCTGGGGGCTCGGCTGGCTGCTGTGGTGCTCGGCCCTCGACGACCCCGGCGCGCGCGTGCGCTTCTCCGTCCAGGAGCGCGAGGCCCCCGCGGCGGCCGCGGGGCCCGGCCGCCTCGAGGGACCGGCGTGGCGCGTGGCCGTCACGGGCGGCGGGGGAGCCCGCCTGCGCGCGGCCGCGGCGCGCGTCGTCGGGCGACTGCCCGAGGCGCGGCTCGACCTGCGCGTCGACGGCGCGGACTGGTGGCTGCCGGCCGCCTGGCTGCGGCGCGAGCCGCGCCCGGACGACCGGCAGCGAGACGGCGGCTAGAACAGCACGCTGTTCGAGCTGCCGATGGCGCGACCGGTCGGGTCGCGCACGATCACCTGCCAGGCGAACTGCCCGGCCAGGGTCCCGGCGTTGAAGACGCTCAGCTGGCCGTTCCCGGCGCCGTCGACCGCGATGGGCAGGTTCAGGCGGATGAGCTCGCCGAGCGCGAGCCCGGTGTGGAAGCGGAAGGTGGGGAAGTCGAAGACCGACTCGACCGGGTCGAACGAGGCCTGCGGCGCCCAGACCAGCGTGAACCCGCCGCCGGGGTCCGCGCCGGTGACGTCGAAGACGACCTCGCCGACCCCCGTGGTGCCCGCGCCCGAGACGGTGAGCTGCGGGCGGGCCGGGCTGACGGTGACCAGGTCGCTGGCCACCCCCGTCGTCCGCCCGTAGCGCAGCACCTGCCCGCTGGCGGGCTGGTACGGGTCGAACGAGGCCGGGCCGCCCAGGTCGAGCAGCTGCATGCCGAACACGAACTGGTCGGGCACGACCACGGTCGGCGCGTCGAACGCGTCGCCGGCGACCTGGACGATGCTCGCCGCCCCGCTGCCGAAGTCGTTGGTCGCGAGGTAGAGCGCCCCGGTCACGGGGTCCAGCTCGAGCGCCCCGGCGGGGTCGTAGCCCGTGCCCACCACCGCGGCGTCGCTCTCGTCGAGTAGATCGCCGCCCGCCAGCTGCGCGGCCGTCCAGCGCAGCACGTCGGTGCTGCCGGGGGTCGCGGGCGAGCCGAGCGTCGCGTAGTAGAGGTCGCCGCCGGCGTCCACCGCGACCGGGCCCGACGGCCCGGCGACCTTCGCCAGCCGGACGACGGCGCCGTCCAGCGACAGGCACAGCAGGTCGTTGCCGCACCCGAAGCCGCACGTCGCGGCGGAGACGATCAGCGTCCCGTCCGGGGCGAACTCGGCGTCGAAGTTGAAGGCCAGCTTGCGCAGGAACGTGCGGCCGCTGCCGTCGAGCGGGACGCGGTAGATGCGGCCGAAGCTGCTCTCGCCGACGACGACCTCGGTACCGTCGGGGCTCTCGACGACGAAGCTCGGGAAGACCGAGCTGCCGAAGCTCGTCAGCGTGCCGAGGAAGGTCCCGTCCGCCGTCCAGCGATCGACGGTCAGGCCGTCCCACGTCACGAGCTCACCGGAGGCGAGCGTCGTCGTCGTCGCGCCGAACACCGGGTTGGGCGCGGTCGTCACGGCGTAGCCCGGGGCGGGCGTCTCGGCGAGGACGGTGGGGGAGAGGAACGCCCCGGCGAGGGGCACGAGGAGGGCGACGCGCAGGGCGCCTGCGAGGGGATGCATGGGGTGGTCTCCAGTCGATGGTCCGTCGACGGGCCGACCCCGGTTCCCGGGCGGCCGCGCGGAGGCGGCCGCGGTGCGCCCGTCGCGTCGGGGACGCAGGGCGCGGGGCGGACGTGCGCGCGGGCCCAGTCCTCGAGGCCGGCGGTCCTGCGCGCGGGACGGATATCCTGACTCGCCGCTCGCGGGCCTCACCCCGGAACCTTCCCCGCGCGGGCGCGCGAGTGGCCGGCGGCGCGCGCTGCGCGACGCCCGGGCCGGGGGACCCAGCGGCTCACAGTGGCGGGACCGTGCGGGATTCTCACCCGCTTCCCCGCTCCGCGCGCCTTCCGGGAAAACGTGCGGAGGAAGCTACTCCCGTGTCGAGAAAGTGTCAACGGCTCCGCCCCGCACGGGACGGCCGCCGGCCGGCCCCGCTGGAACCGAAGTTGCAGACCGCGACCTCGCGTCGAAGCGACCGCCCGTTGCCGTACAATCCCTGCTTCGACCCCGGCGGGTCGAACCCTCCGATGCCCATCGCCGAAGACACGATCGAACGCGGCCTCGACCTGTTCCTGCAGCTCGTGGAGCAGGACGCGGCCCTCAGCGAGGAGTTCCGCACCAGCGTGCCGGAGTTCTTCGGCGAGCACGGTCCGCAGGGCGACGAGTCGGCGCACCAGCTGGCCGCGCGGCGACACGTCGAGTGGTTCCTGCTCGAGCGACCGAGCGAGGCGCTGGCCGACGTCCCCGTGCTCGGGCTCGTCGAGCGCTGGCTCGAGCGCGCGCCGGCGACGGAGCAGGACGCGCTCGACGTGCTGCAGGCGACCCTCGCCGGCATCTTCGAGGTGACGGGCGTGACGCCGGGCGAGGGCGTGTGGATCCGCGACCTGGCCGCCTTCGGCGAGTACCCGCTGTACGAGCCGGAGGGCTCGATGGCGCTGGAGGTGGGGGACCTGCTGGTCGGCCGCATCTTCCCGGTGGGGGACTCGCTCTACCGCATCTCGCGCGCGGCGGCGCACTTCCGCAACGCGGAGCTGCTGCAGGCGCTGCGCGCGGACCTCGAGCGGCTGCGCGCGTCGCACCGCGGCGTCATGCGCCTGGCGCAGTCCGAGCTCGAGCGCATGTTCTGGGGCGGCGGCGCGGGCCCCACGGCCGGCCAGGCGAAGGAGCCCGCCGACCCCGTGGCGGCCGCGCGCGAGTTCCTGGCCGAGGCGGGCCTCGGCGCCGAGGAGATCGCCGCCATCCTGGCGCGCCTCGCCGCGGAGCCGTGCCCCGGCGAGCAGGTCGTCCCCGGCGCGGGCGACGCGCTGGGCGCCGTGCTCGACGGGCTGGCCTTCGAGACCGAGGTCGACCTGGGCCGCGCGCGCGCCCTGCTGCTGGCCGCCTGGCCGGAGCTCGCGCGCCCGCGGGCGCCGGCCAAGGACGCCCCGCGCGCGCGCAAGGTCGACGCCAGCGTGGACGTCGCCGCCGCCGTCGCCGCGTTCGACAAGGGGCGCGCCGAGGGGCGCGACCTCGAGGCGCTGTTCGACGAGCTCGAGCGCGAGCTGCAGCTCGACGAAGAGGGCTCCGGCGGGGACGAGGACAGCGTCCCGGACTTCCCGGGCGTCGTCGGCGCCATGATCGAGGAGTTCGTCTGGGACGTCGGCCGCGAGCAGGGCGAGGCCGCGGCGAACGACCTGCGCATCCTGTCGTCCCTGGGCGACTACGCGCGCGACATCGGCGTGTTCGAGAACCTGCGCCCGCGCGACCTGCTGGCGTACACGACGGTCTGGGCGCCCGAGCGCGGCGGCCTCGACAACGCCGACGACGCGCGCCGCCTCGTGGGCGCGCTGCGCGGCTTCTGCCGCTGGGCCGAGGAGCGCCAGTCGCTGCCGCTGCTCAGCGGCTTCCGCGAGGCGCTGCGCGGCGTCGAGTCGTCGCTGCCGCGCATCGTCGAGGCCAACCGCCGCGGCGGCGCGCCGTGCCGTCCGGGCGAGGGCACGCTGCTCGAGGTCGTCTCGGTCGACGGCGGCCTGCGCGCGCGTCCCGCCGGGGGAGCGGCGCGTCCCGTCGAGGCCAGCCACGGCCAGCGCGAGTGGCTGCGGCCGGGCGACCACGTGCTGGTCACCGACCGCGGCGACACGGCGGTGCTGTGCCGCTGCTACCCGCCCGAGGCGAAGCCGATCCTGGCCGACCTCGAGAAGGCCTGAGGCCTCACCGCATCGACGGGCCCGCGGGGATCTGGACCTCGGTCACCAGCAGGGACAGGTCGCTCACCAGCGCGGGGCTGACGTAGTACACCTCGCGCGACGGGCCGGTCGGGCGCCAGCCCATGCCCTCGATGAACTCGAACAGGCCGTCGTAGGCCAGCGGCACCTCCGGGTACGGCCCGGCGACGAAGGCGTAGACGACGACGGTGCTCGGCAGCACCTCGTAGCGCAGGGGCTTCTCGGCCAGCGTCCCCGGGCCCACCGGCAGGCACGCGCGCATGCGCAGGCCGCCCTCGGGCGGGTCGAGCGGATTGGCGTAGAACATGCCGAAGGGCGCCCCGGCGGGCTCGATGCCCTGGGCGATCGTCGCCGTCAGCATGCGGTCCAGCACGTCCCCGAACGTCTGCGGGTCGCCCAGCGTCTCCACGAACACGAACGGCTGGTCCAGGCGGTGCTTCCAGTTGACCTCGAGGCCCTCGAAGGGGAACTCGCCGATGCGCAGGTCCGGCTCGAACCCGAGCAGCGCGACGCGCGCGGCGGCGGGGTCGTCGGGGAGCTCGGGCTTCGGCGCGGCGCACGCCGGGACCAGGGCGAGCAGCGCGAGCGCGGCGAGCCGGCGCCGGACGGGGCCGCCGGAGCACGGGCCGGGCCGCCGTGCGCGCCGGCAGGACGGGTCGGGGAGTCGCGTCATGCGCGCAGCATGGCGGCCGGTGGGCGTCGCGGCCACGGGTTTGTGCCCGTGCGGGCCTTCCCGTCCTGGCCAATTGGCCGTGTCTGATAATGTATGTTTTGTTGCCTTGCGAGCTGGCCCCGGGATGCCCGTCGCGGCGGCACCCGCTTGGACGGCGGGACGCCCGTCCCTAGCCTGCGGCTCCATGGACGTCGACTCCGACCGCTCCGAGCCCCCCCGCGTCGCCGCGCCGCTGGTGCGCCCCGCCGACCGCGGGCTGCTGTTCGACGAGTTCGAGCCCGGCCACGCGGTCGCGTCCGGCTGGCGCCGCGTGCGCGAGGCCGACGTGGCGGCCTTCGCGGAGCTCTCGGGCGACGACAACCCGCTGCACCTCGACGAGGCCTTCGCCCGCGGCACGACCTTCCGGCGGCGCATCGCGCACGGGCTGCTGGTCGAGTCCGTCGCGAGCGGCCTGGCGTGGCGCACGGGCGTCTTCGACGACACCCTGGTGGCCATCCAGGAGATGCGCCTGCGCTACGTGGCGCCGGTCGGCCTCGAGGACGAGGTCCGGACGGTCCTCGAGGTGCTCGAGCGCGAGCCGGAGCCGGGCCCGCGCCGCGGCTGGGTCCGGCTGGCCGCCAACGTCTACAATCGCGCCGGCGACGCGGTGATCCGCGGCGAGTGGGTCGTCCTGGTCCACCGGCGGCTCCCCGCGGCGCGACGACGGAAGGACGCCACCCCGTGAGCACCAAGCGCTGTTTCATGAACTCCGAGCGGCCGTGCGACCTGACGTGCAAGGCGGCCTTCGAGGTCGACGACCCGATCGACAACGTCGACTGCTACTTCATCTGGCTGGCGTACCACTTCGGCGAGGGCCTGTTCGAGGTCAAGCGCATGCTCGAGGGCATGGGGCCGCCGAGCCCGGGAGCGCCCGGATCGCCGCCGGGGTTCCCGCCGGGATTCCCCCCGGGGGGACCTGGACCGAAGCACGGCAAGGGCGGGATCTCGGACAACTGACCGCGCCCGTGCGCGGCCTGGCGCGGCCCCGGTCCCGCTCCGGGGTGCGGCGGGGTCACCCGCCCGCCGCGTGCTCCGGCGACGTTCCGGCGCCGGCGGGACCGCTCGGGAAGCAGTCGCGTCCCCCACCGAGGCTGCGGGCCGGGAGCCAGTCGAGGTCCACGCCGACGACCGCCGGACGCGCCGTGGACTCCCCCGCCGGATCCGGCCAGTCGAGCACCACCAGGTCGCCGGCCGGTGCGGGCGCGTCGCCTGGCAGCGCGAGGACGTACCGGTAGGCCGCGGCGCGGCCTTCCGGCCCCGCGGCGACGCGCAGGAATCCGCCGGGCCAGCGGCGCGCGAGCGCGTCCAGCGACGCCACGGTCTCGTCGTCCGCCGCGAGCTCGACGACGGCGTCGAAGCTCTCCGCGGAGAGCCACGCCGGCGAGGTCGAGGTTCCGGCGACGAGCGCGAAGCGGGTCAGCCCGGTCATGCCGCCGGTTTAGGGCTCGAAGCGAGCGCGGTCCAGGGCCAAGCGTCGTTGCCCTGGTCGCCGCGAGCTGTAAGCTGCGCGGATCCGCGCGCTCCGCGCGGGGCCCCCAGGGGCCTGCCGACGATCCCCCTCAGGAGAGAACTCCCATGTCCAGCCGGCTCGGAGCCTTCCTCGGCTCCTCCATCGGCAAGAAGACGCTCATGTCCCTGACCGGCCTCGGCCTGGTCGTCTTCTTGATTGCGCACCTGGCCGGGAACCTGACCCTCTACGCCGACGGGACCGGGGAGACCTACGCGGCCTACGCCCAGAAGCTGAAGGACCTCGGCCCCGGGCTGTGGTTCATGGAGCTGGGGCTCGCGGCGATGTTCGTCGCGCACATCGCGCTGGCGTTCCGCACCTCGATGGAGAACCGCGAGGCGCGCAAGAGCCGCTACCGCGTCCGCGGGACGAAGGGCGAGGCCAACCTGCCGAACTCCTCGATGCTGATCACCGGGACCGTCGTGCTGGTGTTCCTGGTGATCCACCTGCTGGACTTCCGCTTCTCCGAGGGCCTGGCGCCGCCGCACGCGGACGTGCTCGCGCCCAAGGTCGTCGACCGCCTGGCCTCGTTCACCGGCGCCGCGATCTACCTGATCGGCGGGGTGGCCGTCCTGATCCACCTAGGGCACGCGTTCCGCAGCGCGCTGCGCACGCTGGGGGTCCACCACCCGCAGTACGAGAACCTGATCAAGCGCACGGGGACCGGCCTGGCCGTGGCGCTCGGCCTGGGCTTCGTGTCGTTCCCGGTGATCCTCTTCGCCAGCCCCGACAACTACGGCGGCCGCGGCGCCGAGAGCGCCCAGGTCGCGCCCGCCGAGCAGGAGCAGGCGCCGGCGTCCGGCTCCCCCACCGTCCCCACCGCCGCCCCCGCCCGGGAGGAAGGCTGACATGATCGTCGCGAACACCGCGCTCGACTCGAAGTGCCCGAGCGGCCCGATGGAGGGCCGCTGGGACAAGCACCGCTTCGACCTGAAGCTCGTCAACCCCGCCAACAAGCGCAAGTTCAAGGTGCTCGTGGTCGGCACCGGCCTGGCCGGCGCCTCGGCCGCCGCGTCGCTGGCCGAGCTGGGCTACCAGGTCGACGTGTTCTGCATCCACGACTCGCCGCGGCGCGCCCACTCGATCGCGGCGCAGGGCGGGATCAACGCAGCCAAGAACTACCCCAACGACGGCGACAGCATCCAGCGCCTCTTCTACGACACGGTCAAGGGCGGCGACTTCCGCGCGCGCGAGTCGAACGTGTACCGCCTGGCCCAGGTCTCGAACACCATCATCGACCAGTGCGTGGCGCAGGGCGTCCCGTTCGCGCGCGAGTACGGCGGGCTGCTCGACAACCGCTCGTTCGGCGGCGCCCAGGTCTCGCGGACGTTCTACGCCCGCGGCCAGACCGGCCAGCAGCTGCTCCTCGGCGCCTACCAGGCCATGATGCGCCAGGTCGGGTCCGGCAAGGCCAAGCTGTACCCGCGCCGGGAGATGCTGGACGTCGTCGTGGTCGACGGCGTCGCGCGCGGGGTCGTCGTGCGCAACCTGGTCACCGGCGAGATCGAGCGCCACGCAGGCGACGCCGTCCTGCTGTGCACCGGCGGCTACGGAAACGTCTACTTCCTCTCCACCAACGCCAAGAAGTGCAACGTGACCGCGGCCTGGCGCGCCCACAAGCGCGGCGCGTTCTTCGCCAACCCCTGCTTCACGCAGATCCACCCGACGTGCATCCCGGTCAGCGGCGACTACCAGTCCAAGCTGACGCTGATGTCCGAGAGCCTGCGCAACGACGGGCGCGTCTGGGTGCCGAAGAAGGGCGGCGACACCCGGCCCGCCAGCGAGATCCCCGAGGACGAGCGCGACTACTACCTCGAGCGCCGCTACCCGAGCTTCGGCAACCTGGTGCCGCGCGACGTGGCCTCGCGCGCCGCCAAGGCGCAGGCGGACGGCGGCCACGGCGTGGGCCCGACGGGGATGGCCGTCTACCTCGACTTCCGGGACGCCATCGAGCGGGACGGCGAGGACGTCATCCGGGCCAAGTACGGCAACCTGTTCCAGATGTACGAGAAGATCACCGCCGACGACCCCTACAAGGTGCCGATGCGCATCTACCCGGCGGTGCACTACACGATGGGCGGCCTCTGGGTGGACTACAACCTGGAGAGCACCGTGCCGGGCCTGTTCGTGCTCGGCGAGGCGAACTTCTCCGACCACGGGGCCAACCGGCTCGGCGCCAGCGCGCTGATGCAGGGGCTGGCCGACGGCTACTTCGTCGTGCCCTACACGGTCGGCGCCCACCTGGCCGGCCGCGCGCTGCCGGCGGTCGACACGAGCCACCCCGCCTTCGCCGAGGTCGAGGGCGAGGTCCGCTCGCGGATCGACCGCCTGCTCTCGATCGGCGGCAGCTCGAGCGTGGACAGCCTGCACCGCCAGCTCGGCGCGATCATGTGGGACCACTGCGGCATGGCGCGCAACGCCGAGGGCCTGAAACGGGCCGTCGACGAGGTCCGCGCCCTGCGCGCGCGGTTCTGGGAGGACGCCAACGTCGTCGGCGGCGCGGCGGACCTGAACGACGAGCTCGAGAAGGCCGGCCGCGTGGCCGACTTCATGGAGCTCGCCGAGGTCATGATCCTCGACGCCCTCGACCGCGAGGAGTCCTGCGGAGGCCACTTCCGCGAGGAGCACCAGACCGAGGAGAACGAGGCCCGGCGCGACGACGAGAACTACTCGTACGTCGCCGCCTGGAGCTGCGAGGGCGCCGGCGACCCGGCCGACCTGAGCTGGAAACTGAACAAGGAGCCGCTGACCTTCGAGGTCGTGAAGCCCAGCACCCGGAGCTACAAATGATCGCGACGAACGGGAAAGACACGATCGGCCTCACGCTGAACGTCTGGCGGCAGGCGGGCCCGGACGCCGAGGGCGCGTTCGAGACCTACCACCTGAACTCCGTCAGCACCCACATGTCGTTCCTGGAGATGCTCGACGTGCTGAACGAGCAGCTCCTGGCCGAGGGACGCGAGCCGGTGGCGTTCGACCACGACTGCCGGGAGGGCATCTGCGGGTCGTGCGGCGTCGTGCTGAACGGCCAGGCCCACGGGCCGGATCGCGACACGACGGTGTGCCAGCTCCACATGCGGCGCTTCCACGACGGCGACACGATCACGATCGAGCCCTTCCGCGCGGAGGCGTTCCCCGTGGTGAAGGACCTGGTCGTCGACCGCTCCGCCTTCGACCGGATCATCGGCGTGGGCGGCTTCGTCAGCGCGCGGACCGGCGCGGCGCCCGACGCGAACGCCATCCCGGTGCCCAAGGAAGAGGCGGACCTCGCCATGGACGCGGCGTCGTGCATCGGCTGCGGCGCCTGCGTGGCTTCGTGCCCCAACGCCGCCGCGATGCTGTTCGTCAGCGCGAAGGTCTCGCACCTCGGGCGGCTGCCCCAGGGCGCCCCCGAGCGCGACGAGCGCGTCGTCGCCATGGTCCAGGCCATGGACGGCGAGGGCTTCGGCAACTGCACCAACGTCGGCGAGTGCGAGGCCGCGTGCCCGAAGGGCATCTCCGTCGGCAACATCGCCCGCCTGAACCGCGACTTCGTCCGCGCCACGATCCGCCGCCGCTGAGCTCCTCCACCCCCGCCGGCCGGCTCCCGCGCCTTCCGGCGGGGGCACCTCCACGTGACGGACTGCTACGGGATCGGAACACGAGCCCCCGCAGCCGCCGGAACGGCCCCTCCCGGGACCCCTGGAGGGGGGCGCGGGACCCCCGTTGCAGGGCCCGCGGACGTGGATGGATGGCCGCGAGCCTCCTAAGATGCTGATCCACCGCAGGGTGGCACGCCCGTTGCGGATCCAGCGGCGTGGCCAGGCCCTGTGGGGCTGTACGAACGACCCGAACCCGGAAACCACCCCAATGAAGAAACTGCTCACGATCGGAGCGCTGCTCGCCGCGGCCAGCCTCGGCCTGCAGGACAGCTCCCTCGGTCACGGCGGGACCTACCGCGGTCCCGGCGACACGGTCCCGCCCGGTGGCGGCGGCGGCGGCGGTGGCGGCGCGGCCGGTCCCGGCCCCGCTGGCCCGAGCTCGCCCGGCCCCGGCGGCCCCGCGACCCCCGGCCCCGCCACGGGTGCCGGCCCCGCTGCCGGCCCCGGTGGCCAGCGCACCGGCCCGATCACCAACGCCGGTGCGGGCGGCGGCGCCGACCTCACCCTGTGGGAGTTCTGGTGGGGCTTCAACAAGGAGCCGTACCTGAACCTGCGCGCCGCCATCCAGAGCGGCAGCGTCCAGACGGGCGACGTCGACTTCTTCCTGGGTGAAGGCGAGAAGAGCCAGGCGCGCGACACGCTGAAGCCCTCCGAGGCCGACGTGCGCACGAAGATCGTGCCCGCGATGCTCGAGGCGCTCGACAAGGAACGCCAGAACGACATCGTCACCGCGTGCCTCATCGGCCTCGCCAAGATCGGCGACGCGAAGGGCGAGGGCGGCGAGTCCGGCTTCGAGCCGGTGATCCGCAAGTTCCTCGCGGACTCCAACCAGGAGATCTCCGAGACCGCCGCCATCTCGCTCGGCATCCTCGCCAACGAGGCGGCCGTGCCGACGCTGCGCGACCTGCTGTACGACAACGCCGAGGGCAAGAAGCTGATCGGGCGCTCCGTCTCGACGCGCACCCGCTCCTTCGCCGCCTACGGCCTGGGCCTGATCGGCAACCGCACGTCGGACAACGAGGTCCGCAAGGAGATCGTCAAGATCCTGAGCGAGCTGCTCGCCGGCGACGCCTACGACATGCCGCTGCGCGACATCCCCGTCGCGTGCATCATCGCCATGGGCCTGGTCCCGCTGGACCTGGACCCGAGCTGGGTCCACCCGGCGGAGCGCGAGGAGCCCGGTGAGCTCGTGGCGGACGAGTGCCGCCAGTCGCAGCTCGCGTGGCTGCTCGAGTACTACAACGACGAAAACGTGATGTTCCTCAACCGGGCTCACATCCCCACGGCGCTCGCGCGCCTGCTGGCGGACGTGCCCGAGTCGACCGGCCTCAAGGAGCCGGTCGCCCGTCGCCTGCTCGACGACGTCGACAAGCACTCGAAGGCCCAGCGCGAGCTGCAGCAGTCCAGCATCATCGCGCTCGGCGTCATCGGGGACTCCGACGAGGACGAGCTCGACCAGGACATCCGCGAGGCCCTCATCGACGTCAAGGACAACATCGCCGACCTGCAGGCGCGTCACTTCTCGGTGATCGCCATGGCGCAGGCCGCCGGTCGTCCCGGCGAGGGTGAAGGCGACTCGATCGCCGGCGCCGTGGAGATCCGCAAGGAGCTCCTGAAGCAGCTCTCCCGCGGCAAGTCCAGCATGCAACGCTGGGCCGGCCTGGGCCTGGGCGTGCTCGAGAACGCGCTGGCCGACAACGCCAACCAGGCCGTCAACGCCGACGCCGCCTCCGCGCTGCGCTCGGCCCTGGCCGACTCGAAGTCGGCGCTCGAGATGGGCGCCTACGCGATCGGCACCGGCATCATGGGCGATCCGCAGGCGACCGACATCCTGCTGAACAAGCTCGACCAGATGCGCGAGCCCGCCACGCGCGGCTTCATCTCGATCGCGCTCGGCCTGATCGACGCGCGCGAGTCCATCGCTCCCATCCAGGAGCTGGTCAAGGGCTCGAAGTACCAGCCCGACCTGCTGAAGTCCGCGGCCATCGGCCTCGGCCTCCTCGGCGACAAGCAGCTGGTGCCCGAGCTCGTCGACATGCTCGACGAGGCGCGCGGCCTGGCCTCCCAGGCCTCGATCGCCACGGCCCTCGGGTTCATCGGCGACCGTCGCTCGATCGACCCGCTGGCGGAGATGCTCGGCGACCAGGAGAAGACCGCCAACGCGCGGGCCTTCGCCGCGGTGGCGCTCGGGATCGTGGCGGACAAGGAGATGCTCCCCTGGAACGCCAAGATCTCGGTGAACATCAACTACCGCGCGAACACGCAGACCCTGACCGACAGCGCTCAGGGCACCGGCATCCTCGACATCCTCTAGTCGAGCCGGAACGTTCGGACAGCCACGACCGCCCGGGGGGGTCCCCTCCCCCGGGCGGTTTCTTCGTGTCGGCGGACCCGGCCTCCACCGGTCCCCCCGGGATCTGGTCCGGGCGGTCGAGCCGCACGGGCGACGGGGTCGGGGCAGGACCGGCCCAGCGGAGCCGTGGCGGCGCGGTCGCGGCCGCGCTCGCCGCCCGCACGGAGGCGAGCGCCGCCGCCCGCGGGAACGCGCCGACCGCGCTCGACCGACTCCAAGGAGGGGCTCCCGACGCTGGCACGGGACTTGCGTTGCACCGCCCCGGGTGGGGATCGACGGCCCGAGCCCCAGGGAGCGGGCCCCCGACTCCAGCGTTCGGAAACATGCAGCGATCGTTCTCTCTCGCACGGACCCTGCTCCTGGTGGCCTCCCTGGCGGCTCCGCTGGCCGCCCAGGGCACGCCCCCCGACCAGCAGGACCCCGACGTCGCCGGCGGGCCCGGCTCCTGGGGAGGCCCGGGAGACACCGTCCCCGAGCCGACGCCCGTGTCGGTCCCGACGCCCGGCGGGGGCGCCGCCGGCGCCCCGGGCGCTCCCACGCCCTCCCGCGCGGCGCTCGCCGCCCCGGCCGCCCCGGGGACGCCGATCGTCGTCGGCCCCACCGAGACCCTCCCGGCGTCCGACCGCAGCCTCTGGCAGACCTGGTGGGAGTTCAACAAGGACCCCTACCTGGCCGTGAAGGCCAGCCTGTACTCCGGCGACCTCGAGACCGGCACCGACGACTTCTTCCTGGGCGAGGGAGCCAGCACGGAGACCGTCGGGAGCCTGCGCCCGGACACCGACCTCGTCTTCGGCTCCGTGGCCCCGGCCCTGCTGCGCGTGCTCGAGGAGGAGCGCCAGAACGACCTGCTGGGGGCCGCCCTGATCGCCCTCGGTCGGATCGGACGCCCCCCCGAGGGCAGCGAGCTCGCCATCGAGCCCGCCCTCCGGGCGTTCGTGGACCACTCCAACTCCAACGTCGGCGAGCTGGCGGTGCTGGCCCTGGGCATCCACGGCGACGACACCTCCGTCTTCGCCCTGGCGAAACTGCTCGAGGGCGACGCCCGGGCGCTGCGCAAGGGTCGCGAGGGCGTCCCCGCACGCCAGCGCGCCTACGCCGCCTACGCGCTCGGCCTGATCGGCTCGCGCACGAAGAACGAGGACGTCCGCCGCTACGTCGTGCACCAGCTCACCCGCGGGCTGGAGGTCCACGAGTCCGGCCCCCTGGACGTGCCGGTCGCCTGCGCCGAGGCCCTCGGCATCGTGCCGCTCGCGGTCGAGCCCGGGTACCACGCCGGCGAGCGCGCCGACTCCCCCACCCGCTGCCGCCAGTCGCAGGTCGCCTGGCTGCTGGCGCGCGAGTCCGCGCGCGGGACCAAGTTCCTCGTCCGCGCGCACCTGGTGACCAGCCTCGGGCGCCTCGTGCGCGACGTCCCCGAGTCCACGGGCCTGCGCGAGCGCGTGGCCCGGGTCTGCCTCGACATCCTGGGGCCCCGCGCGCGCGACCCCCGCGAGGTGCGGCAGAGCGCGGCCCTGGCCCTGGGCTCCCTGGGCGACGGGGACGCCGACGTCCTCGACGTCGAGATCCGCCGCACCCTGCAGCGCGTGGGCACGGCCACGGGCGACCCGACCGTCCGCCACTTCGCGCAGGTCGCGCTCGCCCAGGTGGGCTCGCGCCCCGGGCACGGCCAGGGCGAGCCCCTGGAGGGCCGCCGCGAGGTCGCCACGTTCCTGCGCAAGGAGCTGCACGCCGGACGCAGCACCTCCCGCCCCTGGACCGCGCTGGCCGCCGGCGTGTTCGGCCGCGACCTCGCCGACGTCGGCGTGGCCCTGGACGCCGAGACGCGCGCGAGCGTCGTGCAGGGCCTCGACGACGTCAACAGCACGCGCGACCTGGGCGCCTTCTCGATCTCGGCCGGTCTGTGCGGGGCGGCCGAGGCGACCGCGCGCCTCACCGGACTCGCGCGCGACCACGGCGACGACGCCACCGCCGGCTACGCCGCGCTCGGCATCGGCCTGATGGGCGCCCGCGTCTCGGGCCCGACCCTCACCGAGGTGGTCGAGGCCTCGCGCTTCCGCCCGCTGCGCCTGGAGCAGGCCGCCATCGCGCTCGTCCTCCTCGGCGACCGGCAGATCGGTCCGCGCCTGGTCGACCTGCTGGCCGAGGCGGGCAGCTTCTCGTCGCAGTCCTCGATCGCCCGCGCGCTCGGCGAGGCCGGGGACGCGCGCGTGGTCCCGCGCCTGGTCGAGCTGCTCGAGGACGACCAGTCGACGGATCTGGCGCGCGCCTTCGCCGCCGTGGCGCTCGGACTCTCCTGCGAGCAGGACATGCTGCCGTGGCGCCACCGCTACTCGGTCGGCGTGAACTACCTCGCGAACACGCCGACCCTGACCGGCAACCGCGGCATCCTCGACCTGCCCTGAAACGCAGCGCGCCGTGACGCCGCCCCGACCCCGCCGTCGCTCCGTACCCTGCGCGCTGGCCGCGGCGGCCCTCTCCGGCGCCCTGCTGCTCGGCGCGCTCGCCTCCCCCGCCCGGGCCCACGGGGGCGTCTACCGCGGCCCGGGCGCGACCATCCCCCCCGGCGGCGCCACGCCGGGCTCCGGGGGCCCGACGCCCACCGTCGGCGGCGCCGCGACCGGCGGCGACTCCTGGGCGACGTGGTGGGGCTTCAACCGCGAGCCGTACCTCGACCTGCGCGCGGCCGTCCGCGCCGGCGGAACCGTCAGCCGCTCGTCCGACTTCTACCTGGGCTCCGGTGAGCGCGCTCCCGAGGACGTGCGCCTGGCCCCGCCGGCGGAGCTCCTCCACGGACGCGTCGTGCCCGCGCTCCTCGCGGCCCTGCGGGACGAGCCCACCCCGGACCTCGTCACCGCGGCGCTCGTCGCGCTCGCCCGCATCGGCGACGCCCCCGGACCGCCGGGGGACGCTGGGCCCCTCGAGCCGGTCCTGGCGCGCTACCTCGACCACCCGAACCAGGAGGTTGCCGAGACGGCCGCACTGGCCCTGGGCATCCTCCAGGGCGACGCCCAGGCCTTCGTCCTGTCGGACCTGCTGGGCGACACGGCGGCGGGACGCGAGCGGGTGCGCGGCGAGTCCGTGCCCGCGCGCACGCGCGCCTTCGCGGCCTACGGCCTCGGCCTCGTCGCGCACCGCACCGACCGCGAGGACGTGCGCCGGTTCGCCGTCCAGCGCCTGGTGCGCGCGTTCCAGTCCGATCCCGGCACGCAGCACGACGTGCGCGTCGCCTGCCTGCTCGCGATGGCCTGCGCGCCCCTCCCGCCGCGCGGCGACGACGGGCCCCCGGCGCCCGACGCGCCGGCGCCGCACCCGGCGAGCTCGCTGGACGGGCAGGTCGGCTTCGCCCTCTCCGTGCTGTTCGACGAGCAGCAACCGGCGGTGGTGCGCGCGCACGCGCCGTTCGTCCTCGGACGCCTGGCCCGGGAGGCGCCCGTGTCCCTCCGCGCCCGGGCGCTCGCCGCGCTCGTCGCGCCGCTGCAGCGCGGGGCGCGCTACCCCGTCGAGGTCGAGCACGGGTGCGCGCAGACCCTCGGCGTCCTCGCCGACGCGGACTCCGACCCGCCGGACCGCGCGGCTCGCGCCGCCCTGCGCTCCGCCGTGTCCACCGGCCGGCTGCCCGTCCGCCACGAGGCGCTGCTGGCCCTCGCGCGGGTCTCGAGCCGACCGGGCTCCGGCGCCGGATCGACCGAGACGCTGCGCGAGACCCGCGCGTACCTGCTCGAGCGGCTCTCGGACGCCACGACCCTGACCCGCCCGTGGGTCGCCCTGGCCCTGGGACTGCTCGAGCGCGACGCGGACCGCCACGGATCCGACGCGTCGCCCGACGCCGTCCGCGCGCTGCGCACCGTCCTGGCCGAGGCCCGGACGCCCGACGTCGTCGGGGGCGCCGCGGTCGCGCTCGCGCTCGTCCCCGATCCCGCGGCCGCCCCGCTGCTGCTCGAGCAGCTCGAGGCGCGCTCGGAGGACGTCGCCCGCGGGCACGTGGCCGTGGCCCTCGGCCTGGTGGGCGCCCGGTCCGCGCTCGACCCGCTCCGCGACGTCGTGCGCGGCGCCCGCCACCGCCCCGGGCTGCTGCGCGACGCCGCCACGGGTCTCGGGCTCCTCGGCGCGAAGGACGTCGTCCCCGAGCTCGTCGCCATGCTGCGGCGGTCCGAGAGCCTCGCGACGCAGGCCGCGCTCGCCGCGGCGCTCGGGACCATCGGGGACGTGCGCTCGGTCGAGCCGCTGCTCGACCTGCTGGCCGACGAGACCGTCACGGCCCGCGCGCGTGCCTTCGCCGCGGCCGCGCTGGGCGTCGTGGGCAGCAAGGACCGCCTGCCGTGGAGCACGCGCTACGCCCAGGACGTGAACTACCTCGCGCCGACGGCGACGCTGCACGACCCGGGCTCGGGCCGCGGGGTGCTCGACCTGTTCTAGCCCGCCCGCGCGCGGCGCCCCTCGACCACGACGCCGTGGGCCAGCAGGAGCAGCACCGCGACGCCGAAGGCGAGCAGCGCCAGCGCCGTCGAGCGCGCCCGGCGAGCTCCCTGGAGGACCCGCGCGTCGCGCTGCGCGAGGTCGAGCGCCGCGGCGCGGTGCGCCCCCGCCGCCTCGCGCCAGTCCGGGGCGCTGGCCAGGAGGCGGTCCGCGAACTCCAGCGCGACGTCGGGGGCCTGGAGGGACAGCCCGCAGGCGGCCGCGCGCTCGAGCAGCCAGGGGTCGTCGGGCGCGCGCTGGAGACCCGCGCGGGCGGCGGCCAGGGCGCCGACGAAGTCGCGCCCGCGGTAGAGCACGAACACCCGCGCCTGCGCGCGCCGCAGGCCGTCCGGCTCGCGGTCGGCCGCCTCGAGGGCCGCCACCAGCTCGCCCTCGGCGGCGAGCTCGAGCGCGCGGTCGTAGCCGGTCGCCTGCGGTCCCGGCTCGCAGAGCAGCCCGGCGACGAGCAGCGCGGCCGCTCCGATCACAGCGTCCCCCGCAGGCGCTGGCGGGCCTCGGCGAGCGAGCGACGCTGCAGCCGGTCGAGCGGGTTGCGGTCGTCCGTCGCGCAGCGCGGCAGCTCGCCCGGGGCGAACACGCGCCAGGCGCCGGGCAGAGCGAGGGGCCCCAGCAGGTGCGCGCGCAAGGGCGCGGCCCGCCCCCACGCCTCGTCCGCCGGCGTCGGCGGCGCGGCCTCGCGGCGCAGCACCACGGCGTAGTTGCGCGCCCAGGGGACGCGCAGGACGAGCGCGGGCGTGCCGAAGGCGTGGACCGCGGTGCCCGTCACGCACTGCACGACGGGGTCGTCGAAGCCGAACCCGCCGACGTTGGCGATCAGCCAGCCGCCCGGCCGCAGCCGCGCGTGCACCTCGGCGAAGAACTCGGCCGACGAGAGGTGCGGCGGGATCTCGACCTGGTGCGCGTAGGCGTCGAGCAGGATCGCGTCGAGCTCCCCCGGGTGCAGGCGCAGCGCCGCGCGCGCGTCCCAGCCGGCCAGCAGCACGCGGTCGTCCGCCGGCGGCGGCAGGTCGAACCACGCGTGGCCGACCTCGACGACGCGCGGGTCGAGCTCGACGCCCGTGAACCGCAGCTCCACGCCGGGCGGGGAGGCTCCCTCGAGCACGCGCAGCGCCGTGCCCGCGCCCATGCCGAGCGACAGCACGCTCCAGGGTCCGCGGGCGTCCTCCCACCAGGCGGGCAGGGCGAACACGTCGTAGTAGAAGCCCTCGCCGATCGGTCCCGGCTCCGGTCGCCAGACGGACTGGAACGAGTCGACCCCCTCGTTCACCTGCAGCATGCGCAGGGGGCGGCCGCCCACCTCGCCCTCCACGACGCGCAGGGACTGGTAGGGCGACTGGGCGCGCGCCAGCTCGCGCCAGCCCGCGGCCGGGGGCGGCGGCGCGAAGGCTGGCGCCAGCCAGGCCAGGGCGAGCAGGCCCGCGGCGCCGGCGCCACCCTCGCCCGGGAGGCGGGCGACCAGCGCGAGGGCCGCGCCGCAGACCCCCAGCGCGGCCGCCGCGACCAGGAATGACGAGCGCAGCCCCAGCCCGGGCAGCAACACGTGCGTCGTCGCGAAGGTGCCCGCGAGGCTGCCGAGCGTGGAGGCGGCCAGGACCTCGCCGCCCGCCGTGCCCGCGTGGCCGCCGCGGCGCTTCTGGACGAGCTCGACCGCCAGCGGCCCGACGCAGCCGAGCAGCGCCGCCGGCGGCAGGAACAGGACCAGCGTCGCGGCCAGGC